>JAUNGB010000041.1 GCA_030524715.1 Eubacteriales bacterium
CAATTTGTACAAAGACGATCGTCACTTATGATAGAGGACTCCGTATCCGATGTTCACCCCTCCCGTGAATAGTAACCAAACCTCTTTTACAAAAATTCATTTGCCTGTTTCAACACAATCCTCTCTAATTCTGCGCTGATATAAAATCCTCTCTGTTTCATCTCCTTAATTACCGGAGACACATTTTCAATAATACCTGCCTCCTTTGCCCTAAGTAAAACACCTATTGTCCCAGTCACTGTAAGTCCAAGATATTTCGCAGTTTTTTTTGCCGCATTATCATCAATAACTACCAGGTCTGCTTTTGGCATTCCCTGCGCAAGTATCATCACTTCAACTTCACCATCATGTAATTTTGCCCTGTACATTTTTTTATCCGACTGGTCGGTTATCTGTTCAACATGTATCCATTCTTTTTCACGAATCTGTCTGCACACTGAATCTTTCTTCGCTGTTACCTCTGAAAAAACTGCCTGTGGAATAATAATTTCTCCATATAAATTTTTCAATATATCCAGTCTTCCAATTTTACACAGCACAATCAAAGGCGTCGAATTTACTATCACTCTACGCATTATCCAACTCCTCGAAAAATTCCGCCTCATCATCAAAGTGGAATATGGAAACGTTATTTTCCCCTAAATACTGTATAAAATCCTCTTCTGTCATTCCGGCAATCTGGGCACAGTATCCGATCGAAACACCACTCTGTGAATAATATCCCAAAGCAACGGCACGTCTTGCAAACCGATTCGCGTCTTCAGGTGTCATATGAGTATCGTATAAAACCGCTTCCGGTATATTTATTGCTATCTGACACATAAAATCACTCCTTACTGCACTGACTATAATCCTGTTAACTTTTGTCCTTTAGCGTCTCTTCCCACTTACTCTTTCCTGATTATATTCTATACTGATATCCATTTTTTTTCAACAAAATTTGGAACAAGTCCTTTAGCGTCACTTTATCGGTTAATTTCTTCTCAGCGCTTCGATTGGGCTGAGCTTTGCGGCTTTTCTCGCAGGATAAATACCGAAGAATACTCCTACCGCACAGGAAAACAGCGTTGCTACCATAATTGTGGATATGCTGATTCCCGGCTGGATCGTCATTCCCATTCCGGAACTGATGACGGTACAGATTCCATAAGCGCCTGCAATTCCCAGAAGGATCCCGATCACGCCTCCGATGGCAGTCAAAATGGCTGCCTCCGCCAAGAACTGAAGCATGATGGATGAAGTCTTTGCCCCAAGGGACTTACGGATACCGATCTCTCTGGTACGCTCCGTTACCGATACAAGCATGATGTTCATCACGCCGATGCCGCCTACCAGAAGGGAAATTCCTGCTACAAACGAAATAAACGCCGTCACCATTCCAAGCATTTCATTCATGGTTTTCATAACATCCTGAAAGCTTTCAACCTGGTAGTAATCCTCTCCCGCGCTTTTGTGGCGTTTTTCCAGAACCCGGATGATCTCGTCCGCAACCTTCTGGGAATCCAGACTTTTATCCGCCTGCACGGTCATGGCATAAAAATAATCCATATTTCCGGTAAAATCATCCATCGCCGTATAGGGAACGTTGACAGTTACCGGCATTCCCTCGTAGGTATAGCTGACAAAGGTTCCGTTTTCCTTCTGAGTGGTCACTCCGCAGATACGGAAACTCTTGGTCAGATCATAGCAGGTAATGTCCAGACTCATTCCCACCACGTCATCTGTGCCGAACAGCCTCTTTGCGTCGGTGTCCGAGATCACGCAGACATTCTTGGCCTCTTCCACTTCCATTTCGCCGAAATAGCTTCCATGCTTCATAACGGCATTATTGATCAGCCTGGCGTCCTGCCCTTCCGCCGTTACCATCAGGTCAAAATTCCCTTTCCCGGTTACGGTTTCTCCTGAATAGCTTTCTGAAATACTGACGCCTACCACGCTGTCCAGTTCCCGGACCGCTTCGATATCATCCGGAAGAATCCATTCGTCGTCCGCTTGTGCGTCGCTGCTGCAGGAAATATAAATCTGGCCGCCTCCCGCATCGTTGATCTCGCTGTTCATCTGATTCTTCGTGCCTTCGCCGATAGATACGATGGCAATGACGGAGGCAATCCCGATAATGATACCAAGCATTGTGAGAAAAGAGCGGCCTTTATTTGCCCGTATATTCTGAATTGCCATCTTCACATATTCGTATATGCTACTCATCGGCGCTCTCCCCTGTCTCTGAGGCTGTCTGGACAGGCATTCCCTCCGACAGTTCTCCAATATCAAGGATTACCTGATCGCCTGCTTCAAGCCCTTCTGTCACTTCCACCATATCATCTGAGCTGATTCCGGTTTCGATATCCTTTCTTGTTATGACGCCGTCCTCCACCGTATAGCAGAAGGAACCGTTCTTTCCGATATTTACCACCTCTATGGGCAGTACAACTACATTCCTCGCCTCGGCAGCCTGAATCTTCACTTTGGCATCAACCCCAAGGAAAATATTTTCATCCGGGTCGTCGATACTTACTGTCGCGGAGATCAGCGGTGTTCCCTTTTCATTTGGAACCGCAATATGGCTTACCTTCGTAACCGTACCTTCATAACTTTTGTCCGCCATGGTGATTTCCGCCTTCTGGCCTTCTTTGACTTTATCATAGTCATACTTGGAAATACTGATATCCACGCTGACGTCATCTGTATTCTGCAGGGTAAACAGTTCCATTCCCTGGGAAACCGTAGCTCCTTCCTGCACGGATGCCTTGGAGATCACTCCGTTAAAATCCGCATGGATTCCTTTCTTTCCTTCTTCCACCAGCTCTTCCGCAGTTTTTGCTTCCAGCTCGGTAAGATTGTTGGTGATATCCATCTTTTCTTTCTGCTCTTCTGACAGGGACGCCGCGTCTGCTTCAGCCACTGCTTTTTCGGATGCCAATTCAGACTGAAGCTCGGCGAGATCGCTGCTTGCCTGCTCCAGTGCGGATTCAAGCCCCGAAGTATCCGGTGCCGTATAGGAGGAACCTCCTGTCTGCGCAACCTCTGCGGCCGCCTGATCCGTAACCTCCGGCACTGTTCCGTCTGTTACAAAATCCCCTGCGTCTGCCTGATCCATAAAATCAGACATTACCGGCATAGCCGGCTGCTGCAGCTTCATTGCCTCATAATTTCCTTTTGCCTCCTGATAAGCGATCTGCGCCTGGCTTCTGGCCTGATCCGCTGCCTCAAGGGCCTGAGTGTTTTCCTCGGAGGCGTCTGCCGTCCACACTGAAAAAGCCATCTGATAGGCAGTCTCCGCCTGATTATACTCGCTCAACGCCTGATTGGAACGGGCGCTGGCTTCCCCCAGTTCTCTCTGATAAGCGGGAAGTGTTTCATTCCTGTATGTAGTAAGGGCTGCGGAATACTGCCTTTGAATCTCCTGATTTCTGGCCTCTTCTGCCTGTCTCTGTGCTTCCGCCTGGGCTGCAGCCTGTGCTGCCTGTGCCTGGGCCTCTGCCTGAGCCGCCGCCTGGGCATCGCGCTGTGACTGGGCGGTCACCGCAGAGAGCTGCGACTTAAGGGACGCCACATAGGCTTTCTTTTCCTCCACCTTTTTTTCAAGGGAAGCCACATTACTTTTGGCGTCCTTCTGTTTCTTTTCTGCCTGATCGGATTTCTTTATGGCGTCTTCATAGTCTGCTTCCCCGGATCTTACATTCAACTGAGCCTTCTGATTATCCCTCTCAAGATTTTCCAGATTAAAGGTAAGCAGTTCTTCTCCTTTTTTCACACTGTCTCCCTGCTCAAAGTTCATTTCCTGAATCTGAGCGTTTACCGGTGAAAAAAATGTCTTCTCTTCCTCGCTTACTACAGTGCCCGTTGCGTCTACTGTCTGCTGCACGTCCCCAAGGACTGCTTCCGTCATTTCTACCTGCGGCAGTACCTGCTCCTGCTGCCCCGCCTTACCGGCTACGGCAGCGCCTCCCAAAGCTACGGCAAGCACGCCTGCGCCGATAAAGATTCTCTTTTTTGCTTTTTTCATAGGTTCTCCTCCTGTGTTGCCGTCACGATTCTTCCGGGCAATCTTTTATTGTATCGGATTCTATCCTTCCGTCCATAATGCGCACCACACGCTTTGCCTGTGCCGCAATTCCGTCGTCATGGGTGATCAAAACAATGGTTTTTCCGTTTTTGTGCATTTCCTTCAAAATCTCCATGATCTCCCTGCTGGACGCCGAGTCCAGATTTCCTGTCGGTTCATCTGCGAGAATTACCGGGGGCTTTGCCGCGATCGCCCTTGCTATGGCCACCCTCTGCTGCTGTCCGCCGGACATTTCATTGGGCTTATGGTGCATTCGTTTTTCCAGCCCTACCATTTTCAGGGATTCCGTTGCCAGCCTGTGCCGGGTCTTCCTGTCGATTCCCCGGTAAATCAGGGGCAGCTCCACATTTTCGATGGCATTGAGATTGGCGATCAGGTTAAAGCCCTGAAAAATAAAGCCGATTTCTTTATTGCGCACCACAGAAAGCTGGTTATCCTTCATTGTGGAGACATCGACGCCGTTCAGATAATATTCGCCGGAGGTAGGTACATCCAGACAGCCCAGCATATTCATAAATGTGGATTTGCCGGAACCGGACTGGCCGATGATCGCCACAAATTCTCCTTTTTTAATTTCAAGATTTATGTGGTCCAAAGCCCGGACTTCGTTTTCGCCCGGGTTATATACCTTACATAAATCCTTTACCTGTATCAGAGTTTCTTCCATATTACTTTCATATTCCCTCCATGTCTGTAAAGCAGTAAAGCGGAGATTCATCTCACATCTATTCAAAACTCGCTTACGAGTCTTGGTGCGGGATTCGGGTCAGCTATGCTGACATAATTCCAAACCGAATCCCTGCACATCCTCGCGGAGCGTATATCAGATGGGGGATTGACTCCCGCCACTGATACGAGTTTGTCACTCAGCGCCTATAGAGGCGGGAGTCATCTCACATCTGATATAACGATATATACGGAAAAATGGATTCAAAAATTACATAGAAAAAACTGGCAGCTTCCTGCATCATAGCAAAAAACTGCCAGCCGCCTGTTGTTCCACTTATATTCCCTTATGCATCCAGCAAAAATGCTTTGTAAGCCTTTTTCGCCTCATAAATATCCGCCTTGCTGGTCACTTCCCATGGGGCGTGCATACTGAGCACAGCCACGCCGCTGTCAATAACCTCCATGCCATAGAGCGCCGCAATATAGGCGATGGTTCCGCCGCCGCCCACGTCCACCTTGCCAAGCTCTGCTGTCTGGAACGCGATCTCATGGTCGTCAAAAATCTTTCTCACCGCTGCCACATATTCCGCATTGGCGTCATTGGAACCTGATTTTCCTCTTGAGCCGGTAAATTTGTTCAATACGATTCCTCTGCCCAGAAAAGCCGCATTCTTTTTCTCAAAAGCATCCGCATATGCCGGGTCGAAGCCGGCGCTGACATCAGAAGAAAGCATCCTTGAATTACGCAGTGTCCGGCGCAAAGCCAGTTCAGAATAAGCGCACATTCCCTCAAGAAGCTCTGCCACGCTGTTCTCAAAGAAATTAGACTGCATTCCCGTTGCGCCCACGCTTCCGATCTCTTCCTTATCTGTCAAAAGGCAGCAGCTTGTACGCTTCGGTGCTTCCATTTCCAGCATTGCAAGGAAGGAGGTATACGCGCAAACTCGGTCGTCCTGTCCATAAGCGGCGATCATGCTTCTGTCAAGTCCGCATTCTCTTGCCCTGCCTGCCGGAACAATCTCCAGCTCTGCGGAAAGGAAATCCTCTTCCTCCATACCGTATTTGTCATTCAGGATCTTAAGAATATTCTCTTTTACAGCCTCTTTCTTTTTCTCGTCCGCAACCTCCTTAAGGGGTCTGCTGCCTACAAGAATATCCATATTTTCTCCTTCGATCACCTCCGCAGCCTTCTTCTGAAGCTGCTTTCCGGAAAGATGAATGAGCAGGTCTGTAATATATAATACCGGATCCTCTTCAGCCTCCCCGATATTGACCTCCACTACGGCGCCGTCCTTCTTTACTACTACTCCGTGTAAAGCCAGAGGCAGCGCAACCCATTGGTATTTTTTCACACCGCCGTAATAATGCGTATCCAGATAGGCCAGGTCAGAATCCTCGTATAACGGATTCTGTTTAATATCCAGCCGCGGGGAATCGATATGGGCTCCCAGAATGTTCATTCCTTTTTCCAGCGGTTCCTCGCCGATATGGAAAAGGGAAAGGATTTTCTTCATGCCTACCGTATATATTTTATCCCCGGCTTTGATCTTCTCACCGCTGGAAAGCTTTTCTTCCAGGGACACATATCCTGCATCCTCAGCCTCCTTCACGATCCGGCTCACACACTCCCGTTCTGTTTTCCCTTCGTCCAGGAAATGACGGTAGGAAAGCGCTACTGCTTCCATTTCCTTCTCTTCTGCTTCTGTATAAGAAAGCCAGGCATTTTTTCGTTCCATGTTACTCCACCTTTCTTGATTTTGTCTCCGAAAGGCAATGCCTTCCGGAGGCATTTATTTTAAATAGTATTTACAGTCCGATACATATTATAAGACAGATTTCATTTTATTTCCATCGTTTTCTGCGGCACAAGCTTCCGGTATTCCTCTAACCGTTCCAGAACCTGCGCGCGGTTATTTATTCCCTCGCATGCCCCGACCGCCTCCGTTGCCAGGGAACCGCAGGTATTTGCCCAGCAGATACATTCCTCCAATGCTTTTCCCTGAGAGAGCGCATATAAAAATCCCGCCGCAAAGGAATCTCCCGCGCCTGTGGTGTCCCGGCAGAGTGTCCCGGGAAAGGCGGGAAACTGCCGGGAAAGCTCCCGGTTTTTCACATAACAGCCCCTGCCTCCGCATTTAATAACCGCATTCTTTACTCCGCATTCCCAAAAAGCATCCGCCATGTCTTCCAGGCTTTCCTTCCCGGTCACCATACGGGCTTCTTCTTCATTGGCAAATAAGTAATCCAGATATGATAATGCCTCACGGATATCCTCCGTTGTCTCCTGATTTTTGCACTTTGTCATATCTGCGCAGACACACATCCCCTGCCGCTTTGCCCTCCGGAAAATTTCCCCAAGCTCTCCGTTTCTCAGCAGGGGTGACACGAAGATACTGGCAAGACAGAGAAAACCCGCGTCCTCCGGGAAACGCTCCGGTATGTGTGTAAGGGACAGCTTCCGCAAGGAGCTTTCCGGGTTTGTAAAAAAACTGCGGCTTCCGTCTTTTTGGACCATTACAACATTCACTCCCGTTTCCATTGCCGCGTCGTGTGCTGTCAGTTCCGTAGAAATGCTTTCTTTTTGGCAGTGTGCCAGAATCGTCTGCCCCGCCTGATCTTTTCCCAAAACCGTAAGCAGGTATACCGGAGGTTCTCCGTCCTCCTTAAGTCTCGACAATATGGTTGCTTCATTCAGGGCGTCACCTCCTGTGGAAATGCGTATCGTTTCAACAGGTACGGAACCCTTCTGAAAAATCTGCTCGTCCACCGGACAGACAAGCACGTCCAGAACGGCCGCTCCGGCAATTATAATTTTGTTTTTCATTTTCTTTGTCATCTTCTTTTTTCCCTTGATATTACTTAACGGGCTGCAAGCTCAAAATCCAAACAAGCTCTGCCGTTATTATCAGTATAGAAGGTTCTATTGTGTATGGCAATATATAAATTAAACGCTTCCTCTTTCGAGATTTCGTTCATGGCGGCGCCAAGCATGCGGGTTATATCATGGCGGTACCAAGCATGCGGGTTAGTTGACAACTTAACCCAAATTGGCTATAGTTAAAGGCAGCGGGCAAAGTCCGCATATTCTTTATGAAAAAAAGTTAAGCGAATAAATATGGAGGTACTACAAACCATGCAGCAAGCATCTGATTTACAGAATCTGCTTCGTTCCATTCACCGAAAAAGCTATCCGGCCTATAAATCCCTTAAGGGAGTTTATCAGTTTGACCGATACCTGTTATCTATCGATCACGTACAGGGCGATCCCTTTGCCTCCCCGTCCCATATCAGTGTGAAAATTTCACACAGGGACGCCGGATTTCCAACGGAATACTATAAAGATAAGATCACAAAGGTTACCCTCTGCGATTATCTGACCCGTCAGTTTGAACAACAGGTCAACCGTTACACCTTCCGGGCAAAGGGCTCCGGCAAAAGCGGCCTGATCTCCGTTACCCGCTGCGGACAGGAGGTTCTGGAACGCACCGCCTGTGAAATTACGGACAAAGGGATTACCGCCCGGTTTTTCATTGGCTTTCCTGCCAACGGCCGCACCATCAACGCGCCTGAACTGGAAAAAATTCTTTTTGAATTTCTTCCGGTATGCGTACAGAAAGCGTTTTTCTACCGGAACCTTAACGCGCGGGGACTGGAACAGTCCATCCACCTTGCAGAGGATCAGGAATCTATCCGCAGACAGCTTCCCGGGCTCTCTCTGGCTGCATTTGTTGCGGACGGCTCCATTCTTCCCAGAGAAAGCGGAATTTCCTCCCGCCCTATGAAGGCTTCCGTTCCTTTTGTTTCTCCGGAAAGCCTGCGCGTCACTTTAAATCTGCCGCACAAGGGCAGCATTACCGGCATGGGGATCCGGCAGGGTATTACACTGATCGTAGGAGGCGGTTATCACGGCAAATCCACACTTTTAAATGCTTTGGAGCTGGGTGTTTATAACCACATCCCCGGGGATGGCCGTGAATACGTTATTACCGATGAAACAGCTCTGAAGCTTCGCTCAGAAGACGGCCGCTTTATACGTGATGTAGATATTTCCCTCTTCATCAATGATCTTCCCAATAAAAAAGATACCCGCAGCTTCTCTACTGAGGACGCCAGCGGAAGCACCTCCCAGGCTGCCGGGATCGTCGAAGGCATCGAATCCGGAAGTAAGGTATTCCTTCTCGACGAAGACACCTCCGCCACGAATTTTATGGTGCGCGACTCCTTTATGCAGAAGGTCATCCTCCGTGAAAAAGAGCCGATCACGCCGTTTCTGGAGCGCGCCCGTGATCTATACGAAAAAGCCGGGATATCCACCATTTTAGTTGCGGGAAGCTCCGGAGCCTTTTTCCATATCGCGGATACGATCATCCAGATGGACAGCTACCGCCCGGTGGATATTACAGAAGCAACGAAAAAGCTCTGCAGTGAATATCCGCTCTCCCCTTCCGCAGTCCCTGCGTTCCATATGCCCCATAGCCGCCGGATCATGACCGCACATACTTCATCTGAGTCCCGCCGCCGGCCAGATACCCACGACGGAAAAGGCTCCCGGCAGGAACGCGAAATGCAGACCGCAGGACAATCATACCGGGCAGGCGCCCATGGCCAGACGGAACGCCTGAAGATCAAGGTACACGGAAAAGACGGTTTTTCTCTGGGCAAACAGGAGATCGACCTGCGCTACATTGAACAGCTCATTGACAGTGAGCAGACAGCCGCTCTGGGCTTACTGCTGAAATACGCAGTCGAGCACCTGATCGATAACCGCCGAACTGTAGAGGAAATCGTCCGTTTCCTGGCGCAGCAGCTCGAAGCCAAAGGACTGTCCTTCCTGGCGGACGGATCCTATATCCCCTGCGGCTATGCGCTTCCCCGTATCCAGGAGATCTTTTCCTGCTTTAACCGTTACCGCAGAGTATAGAATGTTGCCTGTCACAAGGGAATGCCTGTCTGCGGCAGCGCACTCTCCGGGCAAAATCAAAACCGCCGCCTTTACTGGCGATCTTGTCAGAAAAGCGGCGGTTTATTTCTCTTTTTATTTTTAGGGAAAGGAAAGAGATCTGGTAACTATCCCGGCAATGAATAGCTACGAGAAATCTTAAAAACAATCTTTATTTTTAAGATGTATTTATCATACTACATAAATATGAGGAAAATTTGTCTAATTTCTAATAATTCTATAAAAATTATTAAAAGTAGTTTATAATTCTTTATTTTTCGATATTTCCACACTGCCAAACGTGCTTTTACCCCATTTTTTTACCCCACTCCGCTTCTTTTATCAACAAAAGGGGCAGCCGTCATAAGACCGCCACCCCAACGAACCTTTTATAGACACATGTATTGTTTTATGATATACTTTTTCTGTAGGGTGGAGAGGGAGATTCTTTATTCCTTAACCCCAATCCAAAGAAAGAGGGTACAACCATGTCCGAAGAAAAGATTTGTGATTCGGGCAATTAATGAAACTATGGAACGTGATTCATCCAAATAACACCTTGCGTCCTACCACCAGATATACTATAGTTAAAATAACACTATCATAATCCCGTCTACTTAGCTACTCAATAAAGAATGCAGCACTCACATACAAGCATTGCTGAAAGGGGGCTTTTACTATGGCAATGGCTCAACCAAAACTTTATACAGAAGATGATTATTATAGTTTACCGGAAGATATCAGAGCAGAATTAATCGACGGACAAATTTATTACCAGGCGGCTCCAAGCAGAGCCCATCAGGAAATACTGTCTTTCCTACATGTCGAAATCGCAAATTATATACGGGCAAAATCCGGTTCCTGCAGGATTTATCCGGCCCCATTCGCTGTTAAACTATATAAGGACAGCGAAACAACCATAGTTGAACCGGATATAAGCGTTATATGCGATCACACTAAGCTTACGGACCGCGGCTGTACCGGCGCGCCAGACTGGATCGTTGAAATTATTTCTCCAAGCACTTCCAGTCATGACTATATTCGTAAACTGAACTTATACGCTGATTCCGGCGTCCGGGAATACTGGATCGTAGATCCCATAAAAGAAACCATATTCGTATATCATCTGGAAGCGACAAAGTTTGGAGTGAACACATACACTTTTCAGGATAAAATAAAAGCCAATATCTATGACGATTTATGGATTGACTTCTCTCAACTGAATCTTTAATCTGTTGCCACCCCGTTCTTCCTGGACTGCGGGGTGGCTTTTTATTGCGTACAGTTAAAACTGTTTTTATTTTCTTCTGTCAAACCGTTTGGACAGCATCATTCCGATTCCCTGTAAAATCTGTACCAGTACCACCAGGATTATGATCGTAATTACCATAATATCTGTCTGATAGCGATGATAGCCATACCGGATTGCAATATCTCCAAGCCCTCCCCCTCCAACTGTGCCTGCCATGGCTGAATATCCCAGAATTGTTCCTACTGCAATCGTAACCCCTACCAGAAGAGAGGTCCGGGCTTCCGCAAGCAGAACCTTCCGGATAATCGTGCCGGGACCGGCTCCCATGCTGAGCGCGGCTTCGACTACGCCGGGATCTACTTCTTTAAGGGAGGACTCCACCATCCGGGCGATAAACGGAGCCGCCGCAATCACGAGAGGGACAATTGTCGCACTGGAACCATAGCTTCTCCCTACAATCAGCCTGGTCAGCGGAATTACCAGAATCAGAAGAATAAGAAACGGAATACTTCTGAGGATATTTACAATAAAATCCAGTATTTTGTATATTAGTGCATTTGGACGGATTCCTTCTTTGTCCGTTACTGCAAGGGTAATTCCTACGGGAAGTCCCAGAACGTAACCGAACAATGTGGAAACCAGTGTCATATACAGGGTATCCACGGTTCCTTCCAGCAGCATTATGGCAATTTTGCTATCCAACATAATCCTTAAGTTCCTCCACCCCTAATTTTCTGTCCCGAATATACCGGATCATTTTATCTGCGATCTCCCGGTTTTTGGGAAGCTGTAAAATCATTTCTCCGAATGCAAGTCCATTAATCGTTTTCGTGTCGGCATATAGAATATTCAAAGGCGTATTATAAGCCAACGCCAGATTTCCGATCACCGGCTCAAATGCGGAATGATTATCAAAGGTCACACGGATTACCCGTTTTCCCTCCATCTCTTTGATCTGTCGTCTGCCGCTGAACACCAGCCTTCTGGCTGCCTCCGTTTCCGGGGAACGGAAAAGCTCGGTCACGGTCTTGGACTCCACAAGCCTTCCCTTTTCCAAAACAGCCGCTCTGTGGCAGATTTCCTGCACCACCGCCATCTCATGGGTAATCACCACAATCGTGATGCCGTACATCCGGTTGATTTCCTTCAGCAATTCCAGAATCGCCTTGGTTGTCTGAGGATCCAGCGCGCTGGTGGCCTCGTCGCAAAGTAAAATTTCAGGATTGTTTGCCAGCACTCTGGCAATGGCAACTCTCTGTTTCTGCCCTCCGGACAGTTGGGAAGGGTACGCCTTTGACTTATCTTCCAGACCTACCGTTTTCAGCAGCTCCAGTGCCCGCTGCTTTGCCGCCCTTCGCGAAATCCCTGCGATTTCCATTGGAAAGCAGATATTATCAATCACATTTCTCTGCATCAGAAGATTAAAATGCTGAAAGATCATTCCAATATTCTGTCTTTCCATACGCAGCTCCCGATCGGATAATTCCATAAGGTTTCTGCCATTGATCCGAACGGTTCCTTCCGTAGGCTTTTCCAACAAATTCAGGCAGCGCACCAAGGTACTTTTTCCTGCTCCGGAAAGACCGATAATTCCAAAAATTTCTCCTTTTTGAATGGTAAAATTAATATCCTGTATGGCGTCTACACGTCCGTCCCTGATGCTGAAAGTTTTGCTTAGATGTTCTGCCTGAATAATCGGTATCAACTATGCTGTCCTCCTGTTATTTCTTGTTTCCTTATTTCCTGTTTTCTTTATTCTTCAGTTTTTCCTTATTCTTCAAAAGGAATTACCGCACCGTCATAGGTGTCGTTGATATACTGTTTGATCTCATCGGATTTCAGTGTTTCAACCAGCGCCTGAATCCCTTCGCTGTCTTCATTTCCTTCTTCTACCGCAATGACGTTTACATAGGTCTTAGCCGCCTCAGAATCAGAGGTTTCATAAGCGATTGCGTCGGTTGCTACGGAGAAACCTGCTTCCAGAGCATAATTGCCATTTAAGACTACGAACGCTACTTCATCCTTTACACGGGAAACCTGTGCAGCCTCCAGCTCCTGAATTTCTACTCCCTTTGTGTTTTCTTCAATATCCTGTACAGTTGCTTCCAGCCCTGCTCCTTCTGCCAGCTTAATCACTCCGTTTGCCTCCAGAAGCAGAAGCGCTCTTGCTTCATTTGTAGTATCGTTTGGTACTGCAATGACATCACCCTCTTCCAGATCTTCAAGATCTGATTTGGTTCCCGGATAGATTCCAAACGGCTCATAGTGGATGCCGCCGGCATTTACAAGATGGGTGCCCTGCTCTTTATTAAAGTTCTCAAGATATGGAATATGCTGGAAATAGTTTGCGTCAAAATCCCCGCTGTCAACAACCAGATTCGGCTGTATATAATCGTCGAAAACAGTCACTTCCAGATCCCATCCCTGAGCTTCCAGAATCGGAGCCGCTTCTTCCAGGATTTCTGCATGCGGTGTTGCGGATGCGGCTACTGTAATGGTTCCTTTTTCTTCTGCTTCCTCTGCCGGAGCTTCAGCCGTTTCTTCGCTCTCTGTCTCTTCGGCTATAGCTTCGTTCTCTGCCCCTGCCTCATCAGATGCTGCTTCCGCATCCTCAGATGCTGCTTCATCCTCCACTTCTGCCTCATCAGATGCTTCTGTGTCTACCACGCCGCCTTCTACTACCAGACTGTCGATATCTACTTCTGTGCCGTATACCGGCGCCAGAGTTGCTTCATAGTCTGCATGGAAAAATTCTTCCTCACCCAGCGCTTTTATCTCGTCATTGAGCCAGTTTAACAGCGTCTCATTCCCCTTGGAAACCGCCGGGGCAATGGTATCGATATCCCCCAGTGATTCCATTCCTACGGTAAATCCTTCGTTTTGGATCGCCCATGCCAACACTTCCGTATTGTCCGTGGAAAATGCATCCCCGCGCCCGTCTAACAATGCGTTATAAGCTTCCGTATACTGGTCATACTTCTGAAGCTTTACATCCGGATAATTTTCAGTGAAATAGGTTTCTGCCGTAGTGCCCTTTGCGACAATCAGTGTCTTGCCCTCCAGCTCATCAACAGAAGTAATCAACGCATCATCCGGAGATACTACGCCCAGTGCAACTTTCATGTAAGGAAGTGCGAAGTCCACAGATTCCGCTCTCTCTTCTGTTACGGTAAAGTTTGCAAGAATGATATCAACCTTACCTGTTTCCAGATATTCCACACGGCTTGCCGCTTCTGTGGATACATATTCTACTTCAACGCCCAGATCCTCTGCCAGACGCTCTGCAAAATAAACGTCATACCCCTGGTATTCACCGTTTTCATCCACATAGCCAAATGGATTTTTGTCGCTGAATACGCCAATCACGATCTTCCCGCTTTCCTTAATTTCATCCAGGGTGCGGTAGATTGCGTCGGATTCTGCCGCGCTGGTGATTACAGCGGAGCCAAATAATGTGGAAACTGCTACAGATGCGGTTAATACGCCTGCAAGAATTTTTCTTATCTTCATAATTTTCTTTCCTCTCTTTTCTTTTTCTTCTTATCTTTTTCTAAAACTTAAATGTATTCAAAAACCTCTGCGCCCTCTCGGTCTTCGGCATTGTAAAGAAATTTTCCGGCGAATCCATTTCTACAATTTCACCGCCGTCCAGGAATACAATTCTGTCTGCAACTGCCCTGGCAAATTGCATTTCGTGTGTGACGATCATCATGGTAGAACCGTTTTTTGCAAGCTCCAGCATAACATCCAGAACCTCACGGACCATTTCCGGATCCAGAGCCGCTGTCACTTCGTCAAAAAGCATGATCTCCGGTTTCATAATCAAAGCCCTGACGATCGCTGCCCTCTGCTTCTGTCCGCCGGACAACTGTCTCGGATAAGCATCCTTTCTGTCAAAAAGCCCTACCCGCTCCAGCATCTGGCCGGCTTCCTTTTCCGCTTCTTTCCGGTCCCTTTTCTGAACCTTTAAGGGACCCAGCAGAATATTATCCATTACTGTCATATGGGGAAACAAATCATAGCTCTGAAAAACCATCCCGATTTTCTGACGTACCTCTGTCCATCTGGTTTTTCCTCCGGTGATAACCTGGCCATCCAATAAGATTTCCCCGGACTGGATCGACTCCAGTCCGTTAAGACATCGGAGAAAGGTGCTTTTTCCGCACCCGGAAGGGCCGATGATCACGACCACCTCTCCTTTATGGACATCCAGGGAAACATCCTTCAGAACCGGTCCATTGCCGTAATCCTTTCGGAGATGACGAATCTCCAGGAGTTTTTCTGTCTTTTCCACTTTCCATTAACCTCTCAATTCTTCCATCTTTTTTCCAGTGCCTTTGCCGCCATGGAAATGGGCCAGCACACCAGAAAATATAAGAAAAAAATGGTTACATAAATCCAGAGTGCAGCCGTAGGCGCCGTATAACGGTTTGCCTCTATGATCTGCTGCGCAATTTTCATCACTTCCACAACACCGATCAGAACGATCAGGGATGTGGTCTTTATCATTCTTGTGGTCAGGTTGATTGCAAGGGGAATCAGCCTGCGAAGTGTCTGCGGTATGATGATATACCGGTATATCTGTATTTTTTCCAGCCCAATCGCCTCTCCGCTCTCATACTGGTGTCTGGGAATCGAGATCAATGCGCCTCTTACCAGATCTCCCATTTCCGCCGTTCCCCATAATGTAAAAACAATCACTGAGGAAACCTCTCCGGAAAGATTGATGCCGAATGCCTTTGTCAATCCGAAATAAACCAGAAACAAAAGCACAAGCTGAGGCATTATCCGGACAAATTCCAGATAAAGCCTGGTGAGAAATCTTGCCGCCGGATTTTTCCAGACCATGACCATTCCCAGTAAGATGCCGAAGGCTATGGACAGTAAGATCGATATGAGGGAAATTCTCACTGTAATCCATAAGCCGCCCAGAAGTCTTACAAAATTGCTGCCCATAAACAGGACTCTAATTCCCAAATCCTGCATATCTAAGCCTCCTTTCCAGCCATGAAGCAAATATGGAGATCGGAAGAAGCAGGATCAGATATGCAATCACAAGCATCAGAAGCGCTTCATCTGTTTTATAATACAGACCGATCAGATCCTTTGCCACATACATCAGATCCGCCAGAGCAACTGCGCTGAACATGGACGTCTCCTTAATCAGAAAGATCACGTTTGCACAAAGCGCCGGAACAGAAATGGATAATGCCTGCGGATAAATGACGTACCTCATTACCTGTATACGGCTTAGTCCAATACTGAGTGCAGACTCCATCTGGATTTTTTCTACTGCTTCCAGTCCGCTTCGAAACGCCTCTGTCATATAGCTGCCGCCCAGAAAACTAAGACCGATAATGGCGCATGCTTCAGAGCTTAATACCACTCCGATTTTCGGAAACCCGAAATAAAGAAGGTATAACTGTACCAGCAGCGGCGTGTTTCTTGAAAGCTCTATATAAACACTCACAATCTGCTTCAAAACAGGAATTCTGTAGTATTCTGCCAGTGAACCAAATATTCCTATGAAAAAGGAAATCAGTATCCCTATACTCCCGATCTTTATCGTAAGTCCGGCGGCCTCCACATACATGGGAGCAAATTCTGCAATAAAACGCGTATCCATAAAGCTGCTCCTTTGAGATAAAAAAAACAGGAAGCCTCTCACTTCCTGTAAATACAAATCTTATTTGTCTGATTGAACAGTTCTCAGAGATCAGGACAAATATACGGACGACAGCAATAATACCCGCTGTCTCCTTTCAACAGGAAGCATTCGATCCAAAACAGCGCAGCAACACATGGACATGCCGCAACAGCACATCTCTTTCTGACTATGATTCATACAACAACTCATGCTATACTCTGCGAATCCTGATTTCATAACCCATTCTCCTTTTCCTGAAAATTCTGCCGTCTTATACATTAACTAAGAACGAAGGTAATTTCCTTCATATTTTCTTATATAGTCTATCGGCTTAGTAGGTATATTAGCACCCAGGCTTCTATTTGTCAATAGTTTTTTTAATAAATCGGACATTCGTTTTTCGCTCTGGTTACATGCTCATCTGTGTTCAAAAAACGGAAAAGTGCAAAAAGCCGCATATCCCTTGCAGCTTTTTGCACTTTTTTATTTTTCCGTCTGTGAAAACTTGATCAGTAATGAGCAAAAGGGAACCCCTCTTTATCTCCACCTTATTCTTCAATCCTGCAGGCGGAAAACAGATTTTTCTGCGCGGATTCTCTGCTCTCAAAAGGCCCCGCCAGAGGATTGATTCCTCTGTGTTCTCCATTATAATCGCAGTCAAAGAAAATCGGGGTTCCGTCTGGATTTTCAAATTTTTGCTCCGGCTCGAAGGCTTCTCCCAGAATCTCGGTGGAGATAAACGGTGTTGCAAACTCCGGCATAAAATCATAAAGATTGGTTTCCAGCAGGATCCTGCCATCCTCTTCCTTCAGCTTCCAGGAAACCGGATGCTCTGTATCAAGCTTATAGTTTTCTTCCGTATCACAGGGCTGCGCGCCATTAAAATAAACATTTCCTCCCGTATAAACCGGCATATGGTCATAGTAAAAATCTTTATGTCCGTGATCCACGATCGACCGGGCTGTAAACTGCGCACGGTAGGCTGCCTCTGTAGGATAGCCGTCATAGGGCTTTGTTCCGCAGACAAAAGTAAACTGTTTCTCCATATCTTCCTTCTGCGTATATGCAAGCAGATCTTCCCTGACAGGCTGCTGAACAAAAATGTTATTATAAAAACGGGCGTCTCCGTGGAGAATCGTCATAAATCCCGCAACCTCTGTCCTGTGGGGCACATGATACGGCGTATAGCGGTTGGAAGGAAGATGTTCCGCGCCGTTATCCGTTCCATCTCCTACCCAGGTAAAGGAACCTGCAATGAGATTATGTACAAATGCAATTCCCTGGGTGCTGACGCGGCAGGCACAGTTAGACAGCAGCAGGTTATTGTCTATCAGTGTCGGGCCATGAGATACTTCAATAAAGATATCCTCTGCCAGAGACAGGGAATTTGTAATTCTGGTTCCTTTGGGCGGAACATTATCATGGAACAGATTCTGCGTCACACGGGTTCCCTGCGCCTGCCAGTCAAGCCAAAGTCCCCTGGTACAGTGGTGGATATGGTTTCTTCTGTATATTACATCGATAGCGGCGTGCATCTTGATGCCGCCGATCTCAGCCCCCGCCAGATCCTGCTTATTATTAATGTGATGAATATGGTTATCCTCAATAACAGAGAATACGCCTCCCAGATGTCCTACGATACCAGTCTGGCCGCAGTCATGGATATTGCAGCGCCGTACAATATGATGACCGATATTTTCTTTTGTCCAGCCTTCAAGCTGTGCCTGGCAAATGGCGTCTCTCTCTGTCTGCGTCCCGTCTTTATAGTATTTTGTCGTCCATTTATTTTCATTATTCGGCTGAAGATATTTGCCAAGAGAAATACCGGAGCATCTGGAATCTGAAATTTCACAGTCCTCGATCACCCAGCCTCTGGACCAGTGAGGGCCCACCATACCTTCCTGATAAGCAGTAGGCGGAGCCCACTGGGTTGCAGCCTGTTTTACCACAAATCCGGAAAGAGTAATGTAATTAACTCCTGTTTTGTCAGGATAAAAGCAGTTTCTGCGCACATTGATCTCCACCAGTTCCTTTGTGGGGTCTGCTCCCTGAAAATTCGCATAAATGACTGTTTCGTTTCCATCCTGTTCCGTATACCAGGTATATACGGTACCTTCCGGATCCCAGGATGAATTATCTGTCTCCGGATCTAATACCTTCTTTAACTCTGTCGCTTCATACATGGCCTTTCCATTCAGATAGACCTCGCCGGTATGTACCGGTTTAATCGTCTCGTCATACCAGTCGCCCTTTACCAGGACAGTATAGGGGTTATACGTACCGAAAATTCCGTTGGGAATCCTTGCCTTCCAGACATTACCCTGGTATTTTTCCCAGTTCTTTACTTCCTCCGCACCTGTGATCACGGCTTTCCCCATAACCTCGGAACGATATACAACAGGGGCGTCCTTTGTCCCTGCATTTATGGGATTTACATATTCACGGTATATTCCCGGCGCTACAATTACTTCATCCCCTGCCGCCGCGATTTTGGCTGCCTGTGTGATCGTCTGAAAAGGTTTTTCTTTAGAGCCGTCGCCATTTCTTGCGGCTTTTGCTGAAACATAATATTTCATTTGTGTGTCTCCTCCATTCTTTTCTTCAATTTTATTCTCTTTTCTTCGCTTTTTCCTGTATCTCCCACATAAAATACCTGTATCCGCTGCGGTCGATACTGAGTATTACTGGTTAATGTTCACTCCCAAACCTGCATTGGCTGCAAGGCTATGGGCTAATCATTTCAAGAGGTGATACCTGTATTGAAATAAGATACTTGCATCTTAACACGCAGGTGTATATAATGATAGTCAAAACGGCAATACTTTCAGCCAGATATTGCTGTCCTGAAGGGAGGAAATAAAAGGACACTATGAATCCGTTTTATGAACAGCAAAACGGCAGCTTCCGCATTACAATGTGCCAAAATCTGTCTTTTCCGGAGCATCTGCACACTCATACGGAATTTTTGTATATTCCGGAAGGACAGACACAGCTTTCCGTTGAGGAAACTGTCTATCCCATGAAGCAGGGGGATTGTGCGGTCATTTTTCCCGGTCAGGTACACAGCTATCTTTCTTCTTCTGACTGCCGGATGTGGATCTTAATTTTCGATGCCGGCTTGACTGCCTCCTTTCAGTATCTGCTTAGGAAATTCCGTCCGGTATGCCCTTATCTGGATTCTTCCAGAGTCCATCCGGACATTTTTCTGGCCATGGACCGCCTGAATTGTATTAATATTGAAGAAACTCCTGCCCTGGGTTCCGCATGGATACAGATCATACTGGGTCACACCCTTCCGCTTCTGGAGCTTACTGAAAAAAAGCAGCCGGAAAGCGAAAGCCTCACTTATCAGCTTATCCGTTATCTTGCAGAGCATTTTCAGGAACCGCTGACTTTGGAAAGTCTGGCAAAAGCGCTCCATGTGAATAAATATTATCTGTCCCATATATTTTCCGAAAAGCTACACATCAGCTTTCCCCGGTATCTCAATCACCTTCGGGTGGATTATGCCTGTAATACTATGCAGCTTTCGGAAAAATCCCTGACGGATATCTGGGCGGAGGCGGGTTTTTCCAGCCAGCGCAGCTTTAACCGTTCTTTCCGCGAGATCAAGGGTATGAGTCCGCTGGCCTACCGAAAAAATATGCCGAATCCCCGGCGGTCCCATATGCTCGGCCCACAGCCATAAAGCGGACAGTCGCATTCCCTTTTGCTGCATGGCTATGAACGGGCAGATGTTCTGATAGATTTTTTATGGAAAATACGGTATAGTATAGGAGTAATTATCGTGAAGGAACATTTGTTCTAAAAATATGTTGAAAATAGAGCAAATATAGAGTATAATTGGTACACATAAATGGATATGGGGCGAGATAAAATGCTGAAAAAAATTTTTGAACTCACGAATTTATATATAGATAGTATGCCAAAAAAAGAGAGAAAAAAATATGGGCAGTTTTTTACAAGTATGGAAACTGCCAGGTTTATGGCAAACATGTATGACGTTCCGATTAATAAGCAGCGTGTAACGGTTTTGGATGCCGGGGCAGGTTCCGGCATATTGTCATGTGCTTTTATCGAACGGTTAGAGCAGTTTGACACAGTAAAAGAAATAGAATTGACTTGTTACGAGAATGACGATAATGTTTTGGGGCTTTTAAAAGATAATTTAGAGTATTGCAAAACTCATTCAAGTAAAATAATCAGGTACCATATTCAGACAGAGAATTATATTACAAGTCAATATTTAGACTTTAACTGTCTGATAGGCGGGAATCCTAATCCGGTAAAATATGATTATGTAATTGGCAATCCTCCCTATATGAAAATACCGAAAGATGCGCCGGAAGCAGCAGCTATGCCGGAAATTTGTTATGGTGCACCGAATATGTACTTTATTTTTGCGGCTATGGGCCTTTTTAATTTAAAAGATGATGGGGAAATGGTTTATATTATTCCCCGCTCATGGACATCAGGAGCATATTTTAAACGATTTCGGCAGTATTTTCTGACAGAAGGGAAATTGGAACATATCCACTTATTTGTAAGCCGGAATAAAGTTTTTGACAAAGAAGATGTATTGCAGGAAACCATTATTATAAAGGTTCGGAAAACCCATATAAATCCTGCACATGTAAAAATTACGTCATCCAAATCAAACAAAGATTTTGGTGAATTAACTGTTTTGACCGCAGCATATGATCTTGTTGTTTCCGGCGATGATTACTATGTGTATTTAGTAACGGATGATAAGGAAGTTGCGGTATTAAAACGGCTGCATAAGTTTAACCAGACGCTGCCTGAAATTGGCGTGAAAATGAAAACAGGATTAACTGTAGATTTCAGAAATCGGGATATTCTTCGTGATGAGGAAGAAAACGGTGCAATCCCTTTATTTTATTCACAGCACATAAAACAAGGCAAGGTGCAGTTTCCCATTCAGAAAGAGCATGAGTATATAGTAACAGATCAACGTGGGCTTATGCAGGATAATAAAAACTATTTGTTTGTAAAAAGATTTACGGCAAAGGAAGAACCGCGAAGATTGCAATGTGGAATTTATTTGGCGAAAAATTATCCACAGTATACAAAAATCAGTACGCAAAATAAAATCAATTTTATTGACGGACTTTTGGGAGAGATGTCGGAGTGCCTGGTATATGGTCTGTATGTTCTTTTTAACTCTACATTATATGATGAGTATTACCGGATTTTAAATGGCTCAACACAGGTAAACTCTACAGAAGTAAATTCTATGCCTGTGCCGGATATGGAGAGTATACAGGAAATGGGGAAAAAGTTAATGAAATCAAAAGATTTGTCGGAAAAAAACTGCAATTTGATCTTGGAGGGATACTGTGGATAGAATTGAAGAGGCACGGGAATTTTTAAAAATGGTGGGGATGCCTGGAGCACAGCAGACGGATATTTGTTGCTATTCACTGTTAGCAATGGCAGATATGAAACCGGATATGCCATGGAAGGAAGCAAGTAATGGATGGATTCGTATCCATGACATTATTCAGTTTTCTAATACTTTTTATGGAACTACGTATGCAGAAAACAGCCGGGAGGCATTTCGTAAGCAGGCGCTGCATAGATTCCGTACCGCTGCTTTAATCGAGGATAACGGAAAGGCAACGAATAGCTCCAACTATAGATACCGTCTTACGGAAGAAACACTGAAAATGCTAAAAACATTTCAATCTGTAGAATGGCAGAAATCATTGAATCGTTTCCTTATGTACCATGATAAGCTGATTGATATTTACGCTTCTAAAAAGAAAATGACAATGATGCCAGTGAAAATTAATGGGACTGATTTTAATTTTTCAGCAGGGAAACACAATGAACTGCAGAAAGCAATTATCGAAGAATTTGCACCGAGATTCGCACCAAATTCAGAATGTCTGTATGTGGGCGATACGACAGAAAAAGATTTGGTAAAGAACATTAATAAGCTAACTGAGTTAGGCTTTGAAATTACTTTACATGACAAGATGCCGGATGTTATTCTATATAGAGAGGACAAGAACTGGATTTATTTTGTGGAATCGGTCACTTCTGTAGGTCCGATGGATCCGAAACGGATTCTTGAGATTAAAGAAATAACCAAGAATGTTACTGCAGGTAAAATATTTGTTACGGCTTTTCCGGATTTCAAGACATATAAGAAATTTTCAGAAGCGTTGGCATGGGAAACAGAAGTATGGATTGCTGAAATGCCGGAGCATATGATACATTTGGATGGAGATAAGTTTTTAGAGCCGAGATAAATGGGGGAATAATCGGATAGGTACTGTTATGGAAGATAATCGGAAAACTTGCGTTGTTTTTTATTTTGCATATTCAAGACCCGCCCACGAGTCTTGAGACGGAGGTAATTATGATGATATATGCCGATAACGCCGCTACTACCAAAATCTCGCCTGCCGCAAAGCAGGCGATGCTGGACTGTATGGAGGAATACTGGGGGAATCCTTCCAGCTTATATACATTGGGACAGAAGGCGTCCTCCTGCCTTCTTAACGCCCGTGAAACCATTGCCACCTGTCTGGGCGCCGCTCCCGGAGAAATTTACTTCACCTCAGGCGGAAGCGAGTCTGACAATCAGGCGATCTTAAGCGCCGCGCACAGCGGCGCAGCCAAAGGCAAAAAGCATCTTATTTCCACCGGCATTGAACATCATGCAGTTCTGCGCACACTGGAGCATCTCGGGACAAAGGGCTTTGATATTACCCTTCTACCCGTAGGAACGGACGGTATTCTGGATGCCCGTGACGTCGCCGCCGCCATCCGCCCTGACACAGCCCTCGTGACAGTCATGTCGTCCAATAATGAAATCGGAACCCTTCAGCCCATTGAGGAAATCAGCCGGATATGCCGTGAAAAAGGCGTGATTTTTCATACGGATGCGGTCCAGAGCGCCGGGCATCTCCCTGTCGACGTACGAAAATCCGGTATGGACATGCTTTCTCTCTCCGCCCATAAGTTTCACGGCCCACGGGGCGTCGGAGTCTTGTATGTACGCAAAGGCATCCCGTTGGAGCCTCTGATCTACGGCGGCTCCCAGGAGAGGGGGAAACGCGCGGGGACGGAGAATCTGCCGGCTATTGCCGGAATGGCTGCCGCGTTAAAGGAGGCCACCGAAAGGCTCGACAGCACTATACCCTATGTCACCGGCTTACGGAACCAATTGATCGAGGGGCTTTCGGAGATTCCCGGAAGCCGCCTGAACGGCTGCGTGCAAAGCCGTCTGCCCGGCAATGTAAGCTTTTGTTTTGATAATATTGAAGGAGAAATGCTCCTGCTTCTGTTAAACCAGCGAGGGATCGCCGCCTCTTCAGGTTCCGCCTGCGCCTCCGGCTCCCTGGAGCCAAGTCACGTACTCCGGGCTCTGGGATATTCCCCCGAACTTGCCAAAAGCGCTTTAAGACTGACTCTCTCGGAATCAAACACAAAGGAAGAAATTGCTGAAATCATCAAAAATGTACGGGAAATTGTAGAATATCTCAGAAATATATAGATTACCAAAGTAAGGAAGGAATAATCTCTATGTCAAAAAAAGCAATGATCGCCATGAGCGGCGGAGTGGATTCCAGCGTCGCCGCATATTTAATGAAACAGCAGGGCTATGACTGTGTGGGCGTTACCATGAAGCTGTACAGTCTTCCCGAGGATACGGATCCCGGTAAAAGAACCTGCTGCGCTCTCTCGGATACTGAGGATGCCAGAAGCGTGGCCTCCAGACTGGATATGCCTTACTATGTTTTTAATATGCAGGAACAGTTTGAAAAGGACGTCATCCGCAAATTTGTAGATACCTACCTCTGCGGAGCCACGCCGAATCCCTGTATTGACTGCAACCGCTATATGAAATTTGACGCCCTTTTGAAACGGGCAAAGCTTCTTGGTATGGACTATATCGTGAGCGGACATTATGCCCGCATTGAGCAGGATTCCTCTACGGGAAGGTTCCTTCTGAAAAAAGGGCTGGATTCTTCCAAAGACCAGAGTTATGTCTTATACTCCATGACCCAGGAACAGCTTTCGCACACGCTTTTCCCTCTTGGGGGCTACACCAAGGCGGAAATCCGTAAGATTGCCGCAAAACAAGGCTTTTTGAATGCATCCAAACCGGACAGCCAGGACATCTGCTTTGTGCCGGACGGAGATTATGCTTCCTTTATAGAAAATTATACGGGCCGTACTTTCCCCGGCGGCAATTTTGTCTTAAAGGACGGAACCGTTGTGGGAACTCATAAGGGGATGCTGCGCTATACCTTCGGACAGCGCAGAGGACTTGGCGTCGCCTGGTCTGAGCCTCTTTATGTATGCGCCAAATCCCAGTCTGACAACACGGTGATCCTTGGGCGAAACGACGATCTTTTTTCTAAGAGCTTTGAGATGGAGGATCTGAACCTGATCGCCTTTGACAGGCTCACCGCCCCTATACGCTGCAAGGCCAAAACCAGATACCGCCAGCAGGAACAGTGGGCGACTGTGGAACCCTGCGGCGAGGACCGTCTCCGCGTTACCTTCGATACACCTCAAAGAGCGATCACTCCCGGACAGGCTGCCGTGCTGTATGATGAAGATGTGGTGCTCGGCGGCGGCACTATTGCAAATTAAAGCAGTTACAGGTTACTGTCCACAAGCCCGGGCGGCCAATGCAGGGCTTTTGAGTGAACAGCAGCATAATTAACATTATTAATATAAAATCCAGAGAGGTGAGTGAAATGCTTTATGACTCCCAACAGGAAACAGACGGCTTAGAGTATCCTATCGTCAGTATCATTGTTCCTTTATATAACGCGGAAAGTGTTATAAACCGCTGTGTTGACAGTATTCTGAAACAAAATTTCCGTGATTTTGAATTGCTTCTGGTAGATGACGGAAGTCAGGACTTCTCCGGACGCATTTGTGATGAATATGCCGCAAAGGACGCCAGAGTCCATGTGATCCACAAGGAAAATACCGGGGTTTCCGACAGTAGAAATATTGCGATCCGAAAGGCCCGGGGAACCTATCTCCAGTTTGTGGACAGTGATGACTGGCTTACTCCGGAGGCAACCGGCTTATTACTTTCCTGTGCCCAAACATATCCCTGCGATCTTGTCGTATCCGATTTCTACCGTGTGGTCGATAACAGAATTGCCCATAAAGGCAGTATTCAGGAAAACGGTCTTTTAACCAGGGAAAAATTTGCATCTTACATGATGGAAAAACCCGCGGATTTTTACTATGGCGTCCTTTGGAACAAATTATATAAAAAAGCGCTGATTGAACAGTTTCATCTTGAAATGGATACTGAAATCAGTTGGTGCGAAGATTTCATGTTTAATCTGGAATATATCAGCCATACCCAAAACATCTATGTTCTTCGTGTTCCGATCTACTACTATGTAAAAACCAAACATTCTCTGTCTGCTCAGGGAATCAGCCTGACAAAGACGATTAAAATGAAAACTATGGTATTTGAATACTATAAAAAGTTTTACAAAGAAGTTTTTGATGAAAAAGACTATGAAAAAAGTCGGCTGCAGGTATACAGTTTTTTCCTGGATGCCGCAAATGACGGTATTGTGCCGCCTGTCCAGCTTCCCGGAGCTGCCAGGCTGGGGGAAGAACGAGTACAGATCAATCCCAAAGTTCTGGAAAACGATACGACTTTGCTGGATGTGTATCTGAAGCGGAAGTGCCTGGAATTATGCCTGAATCCAATCACTTTCCGCTATGATCTGCAGTCAGAGGAAGTATATCTGCTGCTGTTTTTAAGCCAGAATCACAATATGCACACCCGAAAAGAGCTGGCTGATTTCATCGGACAGCCCCAAAGGAAACTCAACGGCGCTTTACAGAGATTAAAAGCTCATGGATATCTTACCTGGACAGAACATACGTCGAGGGATAAAGCTTCAAAATCAACCGCTCGGCTGCTGGATATTCAGCTTCTTCCCATTACAGAACCAATTCTGCACGAGCTGAATGAAGCCCAGGAAAACTATCGTCATATCATTTTCTCAGGATTTTCAGAAACAGAGCTTAATGAATATGAAGAACTGTCAAAAAGATTAAAAGAAAATATCATCAAGATTCTATTGTGATGATCTTTCATTTTGTTGCTCCACTGTCACGCTCTAGCTTACTAATGGAAGTATATAGGTTGTCCACAGCCAGCTAAACGGCATTACCAGTATCATTGACGGTATCATATCTGCTGTCGGAAACATTTTTACGTTAATCATGCGGAAGCCTGTGGCCAGCATGATAAATCCGCCGCACGCCTTAAAATCATTGATCATCGACGGCGTCGTAAGCGGGAAGATCAGCCCTGCTCCCAGGAAAAGAATCAGGAAAATAATAAACTGCGGAATTGCGATGGCAGATACTACCGCTCCCAGAGTGCAGGCAAAGATTAACGCCGTAAACAAGTCCAGAATGGACTTGGCGATCAGAATACTGTGATCCCCGCTCATACCGGAAACAATGGAACCGTAAATTCCTGTGCCGCTGGCGCAGAACAGTACGATAACCGTGACAAGCGTCGCCATAAATTCCTCTTCCGATACGGTACTGTTGTTGTTCTTTATAAATTTTCCGATTATCCGCTGCATTCCCCTTCCGGCCGCATGGATCCTGTCCCCCAGACGGATGGCCAGGCCCAGCACAGTACCAAGGATCACAGCAAAAATGACCGCCGGCATGTTTTCCATGAGAGCGATCGCGCTAATTCCCATTCCCATGGAGCATGCGCCAAAAATCATGTTGATCTTTTCCTTAAAGTCGGAACTTATTTTTTTTCCAACTGCCGCACCGATCAACCCTCCTATAAAAATAGAAAGTGCGTTAATAATAATTCCTGTAGGCATTCTACAATCCCCTCCTTCAGGTTAAAATGATAACATATTTACGGAGGAATTGCAAAATTTAATAAATGCTGTCGGCTGCTGCATATTCTTTTCCGTTACTGTTTACAGGTTATCATTTTGCCTGCCTTTCTTTATATACTACATAGCAATACAAATATCAGCGCAGGAATCAGAAAAAGTCCCATACGGATAATGTTTCTGCTCGAAAGATCCAGAAAATTATCCTGTACTTCAGCAGATACTTTTAAAGCCTGCGTACATATTGGGATAATGTGCAGGTATATAGAAAGGCAGGCAGAACGAAAACCGGCAAACAGTAACAGGCTTGTTTCCTGCTACGGTAAACAAATTATCGGATAAATAATAGAAAAAACGGGGCTTATATGATAAAATAAGACCAACGGTAAAAGATCTGTATGACATTATAAATGAATAACTATAAGGGGATAACATGGAAAATAACGAGTTGTTTCAGATAGGCGAGGTGTCCAGGCTGTTTCATATCAGCGTCAGTATCTTGCGGCACTATGATAAAATCGGTCTTGTTAAACCGGAATATACGGATCCTGACACAGGATACCGCTATTACAGTGCCAGACAGTTTGAATGCCTGAATACCATCCGGTATCTTCGGGCACTGGATATGCCTTTGGAGCAGATTTCCAGATTTCTGCAGAACCGGGATATTGATACCATCCATGAGATGCTCCTGCGTCAGAAGGATGAGGTCAAACGCAGACAACAGGAACTGGCGCTGATCGAACATAAGATTGATAACCGTCTGGGCCAGATCAGGGATGCACTGGCTTCCGAACTGAATACGGTCACAATAGTACATAAGCCTCCCCGGAGACTTGCGTCGCTCCGGAAAAAAGTAACTCCCAAAACTTATCTGGATCTGGAATATTCCATCCGGCAGTTAGAGAGTTCAGAGGATACCGCTGTTACCTTTCTCGGGAAGGTGGGCATCGGAATCTCCAGAGAGAACCTTATAAAAAAGCAATTTCAGCCCTATGATATTGTATTTATCATTTTGGATAAAGAAGATCATTTTAAGGGAACCACCATACTTTTACCGGAGGAAACCTGTGTCTGCATCCGTTTTCAGGGCGGACATGAAAAAGCAGCCCATTACTACGAGCTGCTTATGGACTACATCAAAAAAAAGGGCGGTGCCGTCAGCGGTTTTTCCAAAGAGATCACTATGATCGACTACGGCCTGACAAACGATACATCCAAATTTGTAACTGAAATACAGATACCTGTGGAATTTGCGGAACCTTCAGCCTGACGGCAGGGTTATTTCATGAAACAAGGTAGAGGTACATAATGAAAAAAAATCTTCAGTCCGCCTTTAATACGCGGCAATACATGGTATCGCAGGATTTTGAGCTTTATTACTATAATGACCATGATCTTCCCAAGGTGGCCCTTCATTCCCATAATTATTATGAATTTTATTTTTTTCTGGAAGGGGATATCAGCATCCAGATCGGCAAAGAAATCTTCCCGGTTAAGCACGGGGATCTTCTTTTAGTTCCGCCAAAGCTCCCCCACCGTCCGGTCTTTCACAGCCAGGATTCGCCGTACCGGCGTTTTGTTTTCTGGATCAGCCAGGAGTACTACTGCCATCTTCAGCAGCTATCCCCTGATTATGTCTATCTGATGGACTATGTACGGACAAACAAAAAGTATATTTTTCACAATGATCTGATTGTATTTAATACGATCCAGTCCAAAATCGTACGCCTTCTTGAAGAGATGCATTCTCAGCGCTTTGGACGGGACACGCAGATCTCTCTTTGTGTGAATGATCTGATCCTTTATCTGAACCGACTGGTCTACGAGCAGAATGCGCCTGTCAGCCAAAGTAAACGGCTTGATCTGTATCAGCAGCTTATAGGCTATATCGAAGAACACCTGAACGAAAATTTATCTCTGGAAGCAATCGCCCGGGAATTTTATGTAAGCAAATATCATATCGCCCATATCTTCAAGGATCGGCTGGGCATGTCAGTTCATCAGTATATTATGAAAAAGCGTCTGGAACTCTGCCGTGAAGCAATTTTAGGCAAGGACAGCATAACAGAAATCTATCAGAGTCTGGGCTTCTGCGATTATTCCAGCTTTTACCGGGCGTTCAAAAAAGAATTCGGCGTTTCCCCCAAAGAGTATCGGGATATGCAGACGATCAAATACGACTGAATGAAACTGAGTTACACTGACATATCCCCAACCGAATCCCAGCACTCTTCGTTCTGCTTCAGTCGGCCCAAAGCCGACCGAAACAGAACGTATAAATATTTCTAAATACTTATGCTTTTACAGCCCTTTAAAGCTGAAGGTAAACTCCATCCGCCCGTCCGCATTCAGCAGATACTCAGGATGTGTAACTGCTCCCCAGCTATCGTCGCCGGCGATACCCATCTGGCCCATGGCCGCGCGGACTACCGTATAGTGGATCTCCGGCAGTTCGTAGGGATGCATGGCATTTTCGATCTCATGGGGCGTCCATGGCAGGGCGGAGAACATCATCGGCCCGCTTGCCTTATCCATCTCGAAAAGCATTCCTCTGCCTTTACGGTCTGTAATCTTCGCCCAGCGTACTTCTTCCTTTGCCCCGCATTCCTGCGGCACCAGATAATCCGCCATATTATCGGCAACCATATTGTGGTAAATGCCAAGCTTCGCGCCCTTCTTCCTGTCTGCGTAGGTGTCCTCCGGTCCCAGACCGTACCAGGTCACATGGTCATAGTCTGCGTTAAACTTAAAGATCACGCCAAACTCCGGCATATCGCCAAGTTCCTTTACAGGGTCGTAAGACAGGGTGGTCTTTACCCTTCCGTCTCCTGTCACCTCATAGGAAAGCGTACACTCGCTGGCCGGGGCTGTGGGCATCACATAATTAAAGGTTACTTTCACAGAATTGTCCTTCTCTTCCGTCACAGGCGCGTTTCCTGATCCGTATGTCATGCTCTGGCGGAAATCCTTGTGGCTTACATACATACTTGCGATCTTCCACTGTCCGTAGCGCATAGGCATCAGGTTTCCGCAGTCATTGTCCGTAGGAGCACGCCAGAAATTGGGCTTTGGAATTGCCTCGATCATCTCTCTGCCTGCATACCGGTAGGATACCAGTCCGCCGTTCAGAACGGAGAACATCACCTCAAAATGCGCGCCTCTTACGCCGATATTATGAGCGCTGCGGATCACCTCTATCTTCTCCGTGCATGCCTTTTCTTCCGCTTCCACCTGGTACACATACTGTCCGAACGCAACCTCGTAGCCTGCGTCCGCCCATACCTTCGCCTCCTTCAGATGGAAGGAAACAGTAACTGCATATTCCCCTGCCGCCGTCTCCTTTTCAAAAGGAAGGGCATAAGTTTTCTCACTTAAAGGAGCAACCGACGCTGCCAGAGTCCCGGTGCGGATCACTCTGCCGTCCTTTGCCACGCTCACCCGGCATTCAAAGGCATCGGTATTCACAAACAGATTCTTATTGATGATCTTCACAGAATCCGCGCTTACCTCTGCTGTAATGTTCTGATAGTTGAATTTTACCTCCTGCATCTTGGGGGTAGCTTCTCTCTCTCCGCCAGAGACGATGCCGTTTCCGCTGAAATTATAGTCGGTGGGACGCTCGCCGAAATCCCCGCCGTATGCCTGGAATTCCTTTCCGTAGCGGTCCTTTTTATAGATCGACTGGTCTATGTAATCCCAGATAAAGCCGCCCTGATACTTCGGCTCCGTATCTGTCAGATCCGTGTACTTATGCATAGCGCCGCAGGAATTTCCCATCGCATGAGTATACTCACAGCAGATAAACGGCTTGCTGTCATCTTTTTTAAGGAACGCCTTGATCGCTTCTACAGACGGATACATCTGGCTTTCCATATCGCTGGTATCGTTGTATCTTCTGTCATGGCACACGCCCTCATAGTGAACCAGACGGGTGGGATCCTCTCTGCGGAAAAACTGTGACATTTCATAGATATCCTTTCCTCCGAAGGACTCGTTTCCGCAGGACCAGATCAGGATCGCCGGGTGGTTCTTGTCCCTCTGGTACATGGAATTAACACGATCCAGCAGCAGATCCAGCCATTCAGGCTTGTCGTGAGGAACCACATATGTATAATCCCCAGTCTGCTCTGCAAGATCCCAGGAGCCGTGGGACTCCAGATTGTTCTCAGCGATCATGTAGATCCCGTATTCGTCGCACAGCTTGTAAATACCGGAAGCATCCGGGTAATGACAGGTACGGATGGCATTGATATTATTCCGCTTCATCGTTATCAGATCCTTGCGGAGCTCTTCCTCTGATACGCAGCGTCCTGTCACAGAACTGAACTCATGACGGTTGACTCCCTTAAACACGATCCTCTTTCCGTTAAGGGTCATGATACCGTCTTTCATCTCAAACCTTCGGAAGCCCACCTTCTGGGGAATGATCTCCTGAAGGGTTCCCTCCCGGTCATAAACCTCAAGCTTCAGGTCATACAAATTGGGTTCCTCCGCGCTCCAGAGTTCAGGCTCTTCCACGTTCCAGGTAAACGCCTCTTCCTTAGCACCGTCTTCACCCTGTATACTTTTCTCATCCTGAAGAACCACGCTGCCGCCCTTTGACAATTCAAGCTTCAGTGTTCCGCTGCCCCATGCCTTAACGCCAACCTCAAGAACCGCTGCTTTAAGGCTTTCATCCGGGATTGCCCGTACCTTCAGGTCATAGATATGAACCTCCGGCACCGTATACAGATACACATCACGGTAAATTCCGGAAAAACGGTAAAAGTCCTGATCCTCGCACCAGCTTCCAGCCGTCCATTTAAATACCTGCGCCGCCAGCTTGTTTTCTCCGTCCTTAACATAATCGGTCAGTTCAAACTCTGACGGGGTAAAAGAATCCTCGCTGTAGCCCACAAACTGCCCGTTCAGCCATAATGCCAGGCCGCTCTCCGCACCCTGGAAGGAAATAAAAAGGCGCTTTCCCTTCATGGTCTCCGGAACGGTAAAATATTTCACATAGCTTGCCACAGGATTAAAATGCTCCGGAATCTCTCCGGGAACGATCTGGTCATGGCCCTCCCAGGGATACTGTACGTTCGCATACTGGGGGGCGTCATATCCCTCCATCTGGATATGGGCGGGAACATAAATGTCGTCCCAGTCACGGCAGCAGTATTCTTCTTTTTCAAAGCCGGGAACAGCGCTTCCATAGTTCCGCGCATAATGGAATTTCCAGATTCCGTTCAGGCTGCATCGAAAGCTGCTTCCACCATCCCTTGCTTCCTCTTCCGAGCCGTAATATACATGATCCGAGTGGGCCGCCATCCGGCCGTCGCAAAAATACAAGGGATCCTTCACCTTATTATAATCAAAAGTTTTCACTGCGATTCCTCCTTTTTCTTATTTCTTGTTTCTTGAACCGCGCATCTAAAACTGCGCGGATTTCTTCTGTTCTTTAAAAGCTGCATCTTTCTTAAAAGCTACATTCATTATAGTATAAAAAGCCAGACTGTGGTATAATAAGATAATCCAAAAAATATCATATTTTGAAACAGGTGACGCCTATGCCAATCTACTTTCGAAATGCCCCTGTCGCCGTGCCCTTTATGTATGATTCCGTGGGAAACCACTGGACTCAAGCCCGCACGGAACGACAAAACGGCTACCCGTATTATCACTATCTGCAGACCGAAGAGGGCGCCGGGCGGATTGAGATCCGCGGTTCCCTTTATACCCTTTCGGAGGGTGAGGGCATCCTGATCGCCCCGTCCCTGCCCCACTCCTATACCAAAATATCCGACTCCTGGATCACTATGTTCGCCACCTTTACCGGCACACTGGCCTCCGGTATTCCTTCTCTTGTCCAGAACCGCCCTGTCATCCTCATTGACCGGGAGCGGGGCAGGCAGATTCAGGAGATCATCTTTTCTGCCGTGTCTATGCATGAGCAGCCTCTGCCGGATATACAGGCGCTCTCCCTGTCCTGCTACAGCCTGCTGCTGAAGCTTGGCGATCCGGCGTCTGCGGGAAAGCTTTTGGAAAACCCTCTGTATCTGCAGTACATCGCTCCGGTGGTAAAAGAAATCGAAACACATTACTACAGCGAACTCACCGCGGACTCCCTGAGTCGTATGGTATATGTATCTCCACAGTATCTCTCCCGGCTTTTCCGGCGTTTTCTGGGCTGCTCCGTGTATGAATATCTGACCATGTACCGGATAAACAGGGCCAAGGAACTTCTGGTATCCGACCCGGACAGAAAAATCCAGGATATCGCCCAGGCGGTTGGCTTTACTCATTCCAGCCATTTTATTTCCATGTTCCGCAAGGCTACCGGCATCACCCCGCTGGATTTCCGGAAAATGTATTAAACCGTTACGGTTCATACCCAAGCCTTACACCGTAGATGCGAACAGTAATATTAAAAATGCTCTCCGTATGTCATGGAGAGCATTTTTATTGTCATACCGTTACTTGACAGCTCCGGTAATACCTTCCGCAAACTGCTTCTGTAATACGAAGAACACGATCATGGTAGGAATGGAGCAGAAAAGTACGCCGCACATAAGCATACCGTAGTCTGTTACATAACCGGTGATCAGGTTTCCGATCAGCATCGGCATGGTGATGGCATCATTATCGGTCATGATTACCTTCGGCCACAGGTACGCATTCCATGCGTTCATAAAGGTAATAACCGCCGCTGCCGCATAGGTGGATCTCATGGTCGGAATAAACATCTGGAAAAAGATCTTTACCTCGCTCAGGCCGTCGATACGGGCCGCTTCAATGATGTCGATCGGGAACGCCCTCGCGTTCTGCCGGAACATCATGATCATAAACGGCGTGGAAATAATGGGCAGGATAAAACCGATGGACGTGTTCAGAAGCTTCGCCTTGGAAAACATCTGGAACAGAGGGATCATCGTCGCTACCTGCGGAACCATCATTGCAAGAAGCAAAATGGAGAACAGTCTGTCCTTTGCCTTGTCATGGTAAACCTCGAAGCCGTAGCCTGCAATGGAGCAGATCAAAAGGCAGAGTACCGTAGTCAGCGCAGCGTAAAAGAGGGAGTTCCACATAGATCTCCACAGAGGCTGCTGGGAAACCAGATTGTTGAAGTTTTCCATAAAATGCCCGCCCGGAAGCAGCCTGCCTCTTGATACATCCGTAGAGGTATTCGTTGCGGCAGAAATCATCCAGTATAGCGGAAATACCGAAATAAAGGACACGATACACAGAAAAATATAGGTAGGGATCAATCTTCTCTGGATTGCTGATTTATTCTTTTTCTCAGTCACGTGTATCACCTACTTTCAAGTTGATAAATGCCAGGATCGCCACCATGATAAAGATCAGGAACGCCATCGCGGAGCCATACCCAAAGTTCGGCACATTAATAAAACAGGTGTTGTAAACGTAATGGGACATGGTTATGGTGGAGTTTGCCGGGCCGCCCTTGGTCAGGTTGACAGACTCGTCGAACAACTGCAGCGTACCGTTGATAGACATAATAAACGTCATAATAATCGTGGGCTTCAAAAGCGGCACGGTAATCTTCCAGAAGGTCTTCCAGCCGTTGGCGCCGTCGATCTTAGCCGCCTCATATACGGAATATTCAATATTCTGCAGGCCCGCAAGATAAAATACCATATTGTAGCCTGTCCATCTCCAGATCAGGGCCAGGATAATAACCACCTTGGCGCTGGCGGAATTTCCCAGGAAATTATAGCCTGTTTCCAGGATACCAAGCTTGATCAGGACGCTGTTGATCAGGCCGTCCGTAGCAAACATGGAACGGAAGATCAGGGAATAAGATACAAGGGACGTCGCACATGGAAGGAATACACAGGTACGGAAAAATCCCTTGAATTTCAGGTCTTTGTTGTTCAGAAGCTGTGCCAGCAAAATAGCCAGGACCAGCATGATCGGCACCTGCACGATCAGGTACAGGAAGGTATTCACGATAGACTGCTGGAACACCTTATCCGCTAAAATTCTCTTATAATTGCTGAAGATCGGATCCGCAAACCTCATATTGACTCCGGCGCCGGTCTGCAGGGAAATAATGAACGCGCGGATCATGGGATAAAAGCTCATGATCGCGATCATCAGTGTAGCCGGGGCAAGGAAAATCCATCCGGCCGCCCTCTGCTTTGCCACCAGAGTCATGCCTTTTTTCTTGGAATTCACAGGAACTCCCCCTTTCATCAAAAGCAGGAAAGTAAACGGGGGACTGCAAGCAGTCCCCCGCCTAACCTACGCTCTCATCATCAATACATTTTATCCTGATAAGGCATGTACGCCAGAACTACTCTGTCATTCTGAACGCCAGTGTATCCTGTGCTTCCTGAAGTGCGGACTCTTTGTCTGTGCCGTTTACGATATTAACGACTGCTGTATTCACGCACTCTCTTGCCTCATAGTGATATGGAGTCTTTGTGAACTCAGGAATGTTGGAGGAGTATTCAACGATCGTGGAGAAGATCGGCTGGTCATTGAAGAACTCGCTCGGCTCATTATAAACTTCGGATTCTCCTGCCGGCAGGTAGCATGCGATCGCGCCTGTTTCCGGAAGGATCGCGTCATAGAAATCTGTGCTGGAACCGAAGGTGCTTGCAAGGAAATCCTCAGCCAGTTCTACGTTCTGGCAGTTGGAGGTAATATACCAGGAGGATCCGCCGTTGTTTGCGTAATTGGTAGCGGTATCTACATCGTCAACCTTCGGCATGTTGGTGATCGACCACAGTCCCTTCTGATCCTCTACGGACATCAGAGTAGCTGTGATCCAGTTGCCGTTTACAACGCCTGCAGCCTCGCCGCCTGTGATTGTGGATACATATTCATCCCAGTTATTAACAAGCTTAATAACATCGTTCTGAACCATTTCTACATAAATGTCGATACATTTCTCAGCGATCTCGTTGCCTACGATATAAGCCTCGCCGTCCTCGTTTACGAAGTTTGCTCCGCAGGACTGGATCATCATCATCAGAGTATCGCCGCCTGCCGCCTCGCTTGTCAGCAGATATTTGCCTGTCTTTTCATGGACGTCCTTGCCGATCTCCATAAAACGGGTCCAGGTGATATCTGTCAGATCGTCGATGGTATATCCTGCTTCCTCAAGAATATCTGTACGATATGCTCCGATAACTGCGCCGTTGTCGAAAGGCACGCCGTAATGTGTATCGTCAACCATAGAATAGGACTGCTTAAGGGCAGCAAAATCATCCCAGTTGATGTCCATATCCTTCAGATCTGTAAAAGCATCCGGATAAGTCTTCAGATATTTCTGGTAGCTGTTGTCCTGCATCAGTACAATATCCGGAAGGATGCTGTAGTCGCCGGAGTTAGCTGCTGTCGTCAGCTTAGTCTGGCAGTCGTCAGAAGAAGTCTCGATCACTTCCAGCTCAAATCCTTCATGATCCTGTGCATACTGCTCTGCCGCAATATTCATGGATTTGATATTGAAGTTCTGATCCCATGCCCACACAGTAAGCTTGTTATCCTCCGCTGCAGATACATTCACAGCCATTGCTCCTGTCATGGAAGCGGTCATCGCGCCGGCCAACAAAACGGTAAGTAATTTTTTCTTCATAAATATGTATCCTCCTTTTCTTTAAAGCAGATCAACCGTCTGCCTTTTATCAACCTTATGGCATTTATTTTACCACGTTGGAGGCCGTTATAGTTTGCATATCCGTTCATATAATGTGCATTTTCGATCATTTTATCTACTTTGACAATGTTTCACAATTTTCCAACTGTTTTTTATGCCTTTTTACCATATCATGTTCCTTTTTCTCAAGCTTTCCATTCCTTTTTTCGTTAATTTCTCTATATTTTTTCTGTAAAAAAAGACAATCGGCCGAAACTGATTTTCTCAGTTCCCGCCGATTTTTCCACATATTCAAACTTCCTTCACTTTTTTATGCAAAAAAGACCTTCGTCGGATACACGGTTTTCATCTGTTGGAGCATGTTCTGGGTCAGATCCAGCAAAAGCTTGATCTTTTTGCCGTCTTCCTTGATGATCATGGTGTAATAAGGGGTATCGTCATTATAGGAGGTATAGTCGTACTTTTTCAGCTTTTCCGTACCGCCCTTTTTCTTGTATTTCGCCACGGAAGGATGCCAGTTAGGGGCAGTCACCTCCATATCCAGAAGATTCAGGATATGGGCGCATTTCCGATACCTCTTTCCATAGATCACATCGATGGTCAGCGTATTTCCGTCCAGAGTATACTCATAATCCTTCTGACTTAAAATGTCGTAAATAAAATACAGCGCAGTCAGCAGAAAACCGATGAGCATAAACCCCTGAGAGATCGTAATTCCCAACACCACAAAAAATACCGCAAGGACAACGATCGTCCTTCTCAGCAGTCCGGACATCCTTTTCTTCTTTCTGGAAACCTGCTCTACAATTTTGTAATCAACCATATTTACCATCCTTCCTCTGTGCGAATATCGTAGTCGAGAAGCTTCCGCTCATAGTTCTCCGGCCGCTTCCTCCATGCCACCGGCGTCACGCCCATGATCCGGCGGAAATTGCGGTTAAATGTGGAATTGGTACTGAACCCGCACTTATGGGCGATATCCGCCACAGAATACTCTGAAGTGCGCAGATAATCGCAGGCCGCCTGAATACGGACCATGTTGATATATTCCAGCGGCCCCATATGCATATATGCGGTAAAGACTCTCCTGAAATGCGCCTCGCTGATGTTGAGGCAGGAGGCCATGTCCCTGATCCGGATGTTTTCCATATAATGCTGGGAAATATAATCCAGCGAACGGGATACCATATTGATGAGCCTGCCGCTCTCTTCCTCCAGCTTTTCCTCATCCGGCGTCCTGCTCATCCTGGCCAGCACAGCAAAAAAGGAATACAGCGCTCCCGCTGCCTCTTCCTGATAAAACTCATCCGCTTTCCTCATAATATCCAGTATTTCCCGGATCTTCCCCGCAAGGTCCGGATATTCCTCTTCCTTCATAAACCAGGCCCGGGAGTGGATCCTGCGCAGCATCCGGTCGGCCCTCATGGAATTGTTTCCTCCCATTCTCCGCAGGAAATCCTCTGTATTAATAAAAAGATATTCCCACCGGCTGACGGTTCCCCGGTCGCTGTCCGTAGTATGAGGAAAATTTCTTGGAATGACCGTAAACACGCCTTTTCCGAACCGGAACCTCTCATCCCCAAGCATCATGGAGCCCTCTCCGAAATAGCAGTATCCGATCTCCATATAATTATGGAAATGCAGATAATCCACAGCTTCGCCGTACTGCTGTACCCACTTGTCGCCGAGAAGAGCCATGATCTGGCTGCCCTCCGGCATCTGATAATACCGGAATTCCATTCTCGGCCTCTTTTTCTTTTTGCCCATTCAGCCCTCCCCATTCCTGTTTCTTCTTTGTACATTATAAAAATTGTCTGGCGAAATTACAAGTTGTATTTCCATAAAAAAATGCCTGTGTATTTTTTATTTCTTTCAGAATCAATACGATAGAAAAACATTTGCTTTTTATGCTATAATCATTCGCAAGAACGAATGATCATGGGGAGTATACTGTAAGATGGAAAATTATGTGACAATTCAGGAGATCGCAGGCAAATGGAATCTCTCACCGCGCCGGGTACAGTATCTTTGCAAAACAGACCGGATTCCGGGAGCGCAAAAAACCGGCGATATCTGGCTTATTCCGGCTGACGCCTCAAAGCCTGCGGATATGCGGATAAAGAAGGCTGTTAAGGAGCCTGCGTTTCCTACTGACGACCTGGATATAGAAACCTTATACGGGCCGGATACCCGGCAGATCCAGGAGCGCCATGTATGCAGCATTTATCAGACCAGACATGGAAATGGAACAGGTATCATAACAAAGTACGACGTGTTTCCGGGCATACAGCTTTTTTATCAGGACTTCCATCTGGATAGCCTGGACTACAGCCGGACAGACCAGGATTTCTCCAAAAACGTCATCACTATCAACCATTGCCGTTTGGGACGGTTTGAGGCCGAATTCGCCAATGGAGAATTTATTTATCTCGGCGAAGGGGATCTGGCAATGAACCTTCCCGAAAAGGCGCCTGTCCGCAACGCTTTTCCTTTATCTCATTTTCATGGCGTCACGATCACCATTTCCATTGAAGAAGCGGCAAAGGGTATGAAGGAGTTAGAAACTGTTTTTGGAGAAATACCTGTCCATTTTGAGGCCCTACGGGATCGGCTGCTAAAAGGAAACGAGTTTATTATTTTCCGTTCCAGTCCGGCATTGGAACATATTTTAGGTGAGATGTATGAGGAACAAAAGCGTACCCGCCTGTTTTATCTGAAATTGAAGGTTTTAGAGCTTTTCTTTTATCTGCTTTCTTCCAACCAAGAAGCGGCAGACGACCGTCCGTACTTTAATAAAAATCATGTTTTGGCAGTAAAGGCCATGACAGATTACATGGTAAAAAATATTAACCGCCATTTTACTTCAGAGGAACTATCCTTAAAATTCGGAATCCCGCTGACCTCTATGAAAAAATGCTTTAAGGGTATCTATGGGATGCCGGTACATACCTATATGCGGGAATACCGTGTTCATGTGGCCGCTGATCTTCTCCGGCAGACAAATCTTTCAATTGCGGAAATCGCTGAACAGGTCGGCTATTCCAACCAAAGTAAATTTACGGAAACATTCAGACGGATCCTGAATGTCTCTCCTGTGGAGTACCGCAATAATCGTTGTCCTGACGGGCGAAAAAAGGACTTTTCAGATTAACGCCCCTTGCCGGAGTTATGCTAAATTATATAGTCGTAAGGAAATCGCTCCTTCATGGGGCGATTTTTTGTTCCATAGGAAATGCTTTCCTATGGATAAAAATATGAGCACAGGTTAGTATGTTCTAACCAGAAAGGAGAGAAAACCACATGACCAGAATGTTAGACCCACGGGTTAAAGTGGCAGTTCTGCTTTTTGTAAATCTGCTGATGTACAGTTCCATTGCATACCGGACGGAGGCCCTTTGTGTCCTGGCGATCATATTCGGCCTGCTTTATCAGAAGCAGTACAGGGATGCCGCAATTTCTCTGACCGGCTACACTGTTATTGCAGCGCTTACTTTTCTCATGGTGATCATTGGCGGAAAAGTGTCAACAGCCATGGGCGCGTTTTTACTGCTGTTCCGAAAAATGTTCCCTGTTTTTATGGCGACAAAGCTGCTGATCCGCTCCCCATCCGGGCAACTGATCTGCGCCCTGCAAAAATGGCATTGTCCAAAGGTGCTGATCGTAAGTATTACGGTCATTCTCCGCTTCTTCCCAACCATCGCGGAGGAATTTGGAAGCATCAAAAGCGCAATGCTGGTTCGGGGAATCCCGCTGAATGTAAAAAACAGCATTCTGCATCCTGCGGCTACAACAGAATTTATTTTAGTTCCGCTGATTTCAAGGCTTTCGATCGTTTCAGACGAATTATCGGCCGCGGCATTGACCCGCGGAATTGAGGCCCCGCAAAAAAGAACCTCTTATTACGAACTAAAGCCAGGCGTCCCCGATGGTATCATCTTTTTCTTTCTGCTTGCATTGCTGTTGTCAGCCTTTCTTCCGAAATTGGGGGTGATATTTTGATCGACATAAAAAACGTATCTTTCTCCTATGGCGGAAAAACAGAAAAAGCCCTGGATCAAGTCAGCCTGCATATCAGCGAGGGGGAATGCGTGCTGCTTACGGGAGTAAGCGGCTGCGGCAAAACAACGCTCACAAGACTGCTGAACGGACTGGTTCCCTCTTTCTATGAAGGGAAGCTATCCGGGGAGGTTCTGGTCGAGGGCAGGCCCGTTTCCGAATATAAAGACGGCTCCCTCGCCCAAAAGGTAGGCTCTGTTTTTCAAAATCCCCGAAGCCAGTTTTTCAATGGGGACACTACGGGAGAAATTGCTTTTGGATGCGAAAATATCAGCCTGTCCCATGAGCAGATTGCAGAGCGTGTTTCCAAAGCAAGCTGCGATCTGGAAATGGGCGGCTTAATGAACCGGGATATTTTCTCCTTATCCGGCGGAGAAAAGCAGTTAATAGCAATCGCCTCGGTATATGCCATGAACCCGGATATTTACGTGATGGACGAACCATCCGCAAATCTGGATATGGAGGTTACCAGACGGCTGCAAAAAATTCTCGCCCTTTTGAAGAGCCAGGGTAAGACCATCGTTATTGCGGAACACAGGATCGCCTATCTCCGCGACTTGGCTGATCGGGTAATCTATATGAAAAACGGCTCGGTCATTCATGAATATTCCGGAGAAGATTTTCTGCGTCTTAACGACAGCGAACGCAAAAAAATGGGACTTAGGGCTGTGTCTCCTGAACGGCTTTGTATCAAGGCTTCATGCCAGAGGCAGCCTGCAAAAACGCTGATCACACAAAATCTGGCTGTAAGCTGGAGCAAACGGGAGCCGCTGATCGCAAATGTTTCCACAACAGCCCATGCAGGGGAGGTCATTGGAATTATCGGGCGTAATGGCCAGGGGAAGTCCACCTTTGCAAAATGTGTGTGCGGCCTGCTGAAAGAAACAGCCGGAAAAATCGTCGTAAACGGAAATGTCCTGTCACAAAAGCAGCGGGCCGGAAAAATTTATCTGGTAATGCAGGAACCGGGCTACCAATTATTTGCCGACAGTGTGGAAAAAGAATTAACGGTTTCCTTCGGCCGCAAAACATCTGAGGCTGACAGGAAGCGCGCCGAACAGCTTCTTGAACATTTGGCATTGGCCGAAAAAAAAGAACGGCATCCTCTTTCCTTATCCGGCGGAGAAAAGCAGCGTCTTTCCGTGGCGGCGGCCCTTATGCAGGACGCGCGGATTTTGTTTTTAGACGAACCGACCAGCGGGCTCGACCTGGAAAACATGAACAGAGTAAGCGCATTGCTTGAGCGTCTGCGTTCAGAAGGAAAAACCGCCTTTGTCATCACCCATGACTATGAATTCCTTCTGAATACCTGCGGCCGGGTATTATGGCTGGAGCATGGGACGGTTCGGCTGGATGCGCGTCTGACTGAGGAAATTCTGCCTGCGCTGCAGGAGTTTTTCAAAATAAATTCAAAGTAAAGGAGAAGTGCTTACAATGTCTCAAAAAATGAAACTCAAAGATGTAATTTTTATCGCTGTTTTTTCGGTGCTGTTCTTCGCAGTCATGCTGGCAGCCGTGGCTCTGCTGGGCAGCACGCCGGTTACCTTCTTTTTCACCCATGGCGCCGGCGCTGTTCCCTGCGGCATCATATATATGTATGTCCGCGCAAAAGTTCCGCGTAAAGGGAGCATCCTTCTGATGTGTACGCTGGTGGCCCTCATCGCTTTTTGTCTTGGCATCACATGGCCGTCTGCTCTTGGCCTGTTCATCGGCGGCGTCTTCGCTGAGCTTATCAGCGCGGTCGGTAAATATACCAGCAGGCTATGGAACCTGGCGGGCTATGTTGTGTTTATCTGCGGCTTCTGGCTTGGCCAGGCATTCTATATGATCTTCGGAACAGAAATGTTTATGAATTCCATGATCCGTCAGGGGACAGACCTTGAATTTGCCAAATCTTTGGTTGATTTTGTGAGCGGTCCAATGTTTATCGTGTGCCTGCTGGCAACCATTGTATTAGCTGCCATCGGCGGAGCCTTGGGATATGTCCTTTTCAAAAAACATTTTTCAAAACTGGAATAGCGAGGTGAACTATGAACAAAAAATCCAAAAAAGAAGATCTGCTTGCATACGCAGGCAGCTATCGGCCGCTTTCCGTATTCGGATGTGTATTAGCAGGGATCAGCGCCGTTTTAGCGGTTATTCCATTTATCTGCATTTGGTTTGCGGTACGCGAGGTTTTTTCAAATATCTCTGACTTATCAAAAATCGAAGTCGGAAAGTGGGGCTGGTTAGCCGTCGCTTTTGCGGCCGCCAGCATGGCCGTATATTTTGCCGGATTGATGTGTACGCATATCGCCGCTTTCCGTACTGCAAAGAACCTGCGCAGCGCAGCGCTTCATCACCTGATGTCGCTGCCCCTGGGATATTTTACCTCCCACAACAGCGGGCGCATACGCAGGGAGATTGACGATTGCGCCTCCCAGACAGAAAGCTATCTGGCGCACCAGCTTCCTGACCTGACAGCGGCAAAGGTAACGCCCGCCGCCGCGGCGATCCTTTTATTTGTATTTGACTGGAGGCTTGGGCTGATCAGCCTGATTCCCCTGTGTATCAGCTTGTTTTTTATGTTTTCTATGATGGGGCCGTCCCTCATGGAGAATATGCAGAAATATCAGTCTGCTTTAGGAGATATGAACGCTCATGCCGTGGAGTATGTACGGGGCATCCCGATTGTAAAAACCTTTCAGCAAAGCGTCTTTTCGTTTAAAAGGTTTCACGATTCCATCCAATCCTACAAAAAATGGGCCGTGGCCTATACGGTGCTGACAACAAAACCCATGTGCGGCTACACAGTCTGCATTAATGCCGGTTTTGCGTTTTTAATTCCCGCCGGGATCCTTCTTATTGCCGGCGCCGCCGACCCTTCGGCTTTTATACTGGATTTCATTTTTTATGTACTGTTCACGCCTCTGTGCGCATCCGCATTTAACAAAATACTATGGTCCAGCGACCAGACTATGCGGGCCCAGGACGCCATGCGGCGTATAAAAGCGATCATCGAGGAAGAGCCGCTGAAGGAAGCGCAGGTTCCCCAAAAGCCGAAAAATAACACAATAACTTTTGAGGATGTGTCTTTTACCTATCAGGGAGCCGGGAAACCAGCGGTCGATCATATTTCCTTTACCGTACCGGAAGGAAAAACGGTGGCTTTAGTGGGCCCGTCCGGCGGCGGAAAAAGTACGACTGCCAGCCTGATCCCCCGTTTTTGGGATGCCGGTCATGGAACGGTAAAAATTGGCGGCGCAGACGTAAGAAGCATCAGTTCTTCTCAACTGATGGAACGCGTTGGCTTTGTTTTTCAGGACAACCATCTTTTCAAGGCGACTTTACTGGAAAATATCAAAGCGGCAAATCCAAACGCTTCGGCCCAACAGGTGGATGCCGCTGTCAAAGCGGCCATGTGTCAGGATATCATTGACAAAATGCCCAATGGCTTACAGACTGTCATTGGCACAAAAGGCGTGTACTTATCCGGCGGCGAACAACAGCGCATTGCATTGGCAAGAGCCTTCATAAAAGGCGCCCCTGTCATCATACTTGATGAGGCGACCGCATTCGCCGACCCGGAGAACGAATATCAGATACAGAAGGGCTTTGAAACACTGGTGAAGGGAATCCCCTCCGGGGATACCTCTATGCCATCCGGCAGAAATAAAGAAATCCCCTCCGGAGATACGTCTGTGCCATCCGGCAGGAATAAAGTAAAAACGGTTATTATGATCGCACATCGTCTTTCTACTGTGAAAAATGCCGACAATATTATCGTACTTGAGGACGGAGAAATCAAAGAACAGGGCGCTCACGATGAACTGCTGGCAAGAAACGGCCTGTATACAAAAATGTGGACCGAGTATCAAAGTACTATAGATTGGAAGGTTGGAAATCCCGTAGAGGATACCACTATGGCCGTTTGGCCGAATCAGGGAAATCCTCCAAAGGATACCACTATGGCCATTCGGCCGAAGCAAGGAAATCCTCCAAAGGATACCACTATGGCCATTCGGCCGAAGCAAGGAAATCCTCCAAATCAAAGAAAGGAGACGGCAGTATGACAAACTGGCCGAAAAACATTTTCCCATTAAGCGATCAGGGGGCAAAAGACCTGAACAAAGCAATCTGGTGTTATACGCTCACAAATTTGAGCCTTCTCCTTCCCATGTGCCTGATCTATATGCTGCTGCGTCAATGGATTCTCCCTTTGACAGGTATTTCCGTACAAAGCATGGGCATTTTAGGCTATATCGGCCTCAGTATTGTTATCCTTGCGGTCATCTACGGGCTGGAATACCTGCAGTTGAATTCTTCGTTTTTGGCGTCCTATTCAGAAAGCGCCGCCCGAAGGATCAGCATAGCCGAAAAGCTGCGTAAGCTGCCGTTGTCATTTTTCGGAGAGCGTGATCTTTCCGATCTGACAACAACAATCCTTTCCGACTGCGCAGACATGGAACGCGCCTTCTCCCGGCATATTCCGGAATTGTTTGGGGCAGTGTTTTCCATCATTCCAACAGCGATCGCTCTGTTAATAATGGACTGGCGGATGGGTCTTGCTCTGTTATGGGTGGTTCCTGTTGCTTTCCTGCTTTGTATATCTACAAAAAAATTCTACCTGTGCGGTTGCAATAGCAGACGCAGAAGCGCTTAAGCGCGAGTTTG
>JAUNGB010000042.1 GCA_030524715.1 Eubacteriales bacterium
ACATAAAATTACATGGAAGAGTTATTTTTTTTATTGAAAACTTTCAACTCTCAAGATATATATTGCAGATTCCTAATCCAGTATCAATTAGCAGGCTGCGTCCGGAACCATTTAAAAGATAACAATGTGTTTCTTCCGGGTGGCGATATTCACTGAGCATCCATGTATCTTTGTCAATTTGCCCAACTGTAAACCAGTTATCCATCATTCTTTTCACTTTCGCTTATTCTATCCTGATATATACCTATTTTCACATCCAGATTCCGCAGGTATTCCTCCCACTTTCTTTTCTCTTCCACCACAAATTTTCTGTGCTGTATCAGCAGTTCCATCCGCTCCGCCATCGTATCGTCTCCCTGATACCGCAGATCAGAATAATGCTTAATATCCCGGAGCAGCATCCCGGTATCTTTCAGACGCTGGATAAATTTTACCCATTCTATGTCATCTTCACTGTAATCCCGTCTCCCGACACTGTCCCTGTTTACCCGAAGCAGTCCTTTCTTCTCGTAATAGCGCAGTGTATATGCGCTGATTCCAGTTATCACAGAAAACTCACCAATGGTCATAACAAACCTCTTTTCAAAAAAGTCTTGACTTAGACTATGGTCTAAGAACTATCCTTTTTGTAGCAGCTATTGATACCTTATCGAACAGTAATTGTTCCATAAGACCATTTTACCAGACAAGGAGAAGAAAAGAAATGGAGAAAACAAGATTTCATACAGGTATGGAAAATTTAAAGAAAATCGACGGGAAAGGCGGCGAAGCGGTCATCCAGTCACTGGAAACAATCTCCCCTGATCTTGGGAAGTATATTATTGAATTTGCATTCGGGGATATCTATGAACGTAGCGGTCTCTCCTTACAGGAGCGAGAAATGATCACGTTAGCCAGCCTTCTCACTGCCGGAGGATGTGAACCACAACTTGAAGTCCATATCAATGGAGCTTTAAATGTAGGAATTGCTCCTGAAAAAATCATTGAGATATTCCTGCAGTGCATCCCATATACTGGCTTCCCCAAAGTCCTGAATGCCGTTTCTGTGGCAAAAAAGGTATTCGAAAATTAAGGATTTTTTCTGCGTTATAGTATTATATGAAAAGTATATTCCCCTTCAACTTTCGTCCCGTGGTTCTCACTTTTGCCACGGAGTATAGACTTTTGCCAAAAAATACAGGGTTTCGTCCTGTGATTTCCATTTACCCGGATACCACGGAACAAAACCCTGTTTTCCACTTACCCCACCTGGAGTAAAATTTTTAATTCACATCTAATTTCTTCATAAAAACACAAATCCATTTTTCTCGAAAATGCCTAAAAAGCCCGGAAAATCAACGTTTTTTAACGAGAAGAGCGACTATTTCCACGTGGCACGAGAGGACAGGAAGTACGTCACTTGCCCTATCACTCCGTCCGACTTAATCCACCGCCATTTTTATGCCCTCGGTCGTAGGAGGAAACATATCTATTTTTCATGCATATTGAACCGTTCTGATAAATGCTTTTTATGTTCCTCGGCAATTTTGTCATCCCAAACAAGTAATCTGCCTTCCCTATTTGACATAAGCTCACTGCCTTCGTTGAAGTCCCAAAATGAATGATTCGCCTGCTTGTGGAGTAGCACTTTGCTTTCACAGAATTTTATTTTTCGGGGATGACTATTAAAAATAGTGTAATTAATTCCACCAGGAGTCAAAAAACTCTTATAAGCAATACCGTCTATTCCGGTTTTCCTTAAATAATCTGAAATGGTTTGTGTTGCTTTATATGCGTTTTCTCCCCTTACCGGCTCAGTATATCGTAACATCAACTGTGAAAATAAAACACCTAATCCTACTCCGTGATATTTTGTATCGCTTCGTTGGAATGTTTTTTCAGAAGCAAAGTCAATAATTTTCAATGTCTCCGTTAATTCAAATGTTGCCAAGGATATCAGATCACCGAACTGAGATTTTATCTCCATACATGCAGTTTCAGGATTTGACGCAACATACAAATATGATGCCCCTGATATATTATTTCTGCCCTCTCCACTTATTCCAAGCAAAGGTTCCCTCGAATTTGTATCATTATACCCCAAAAACTTACCTTCGGGTGTCTTTCCAATTCCCTTTGATAAATCCCCGTCATCCTCTGGATTAATAATTCGCGCTCGATAATATTTATCACCTGGTTTTAGTTCTTTCACAAATTGCCTTTCTTCTTTTCCTAAAACAATATCATCGATGATATTAAATATTCTCTGTACTTCAACAGTTAATCCTTTCTCATCCTCAATCGCTTTAATGAAACGGCTAAACGCATTTCTTGCATTTATTGAAAATCCCCAATTATCCATTGAATCTACAAATCCCTGCATATCATCCATAGCCTTATCCTCCACAGTCATCTCTTCCTTTAAAAATTATAGCAAAGCACTTTTGCTTTTGCAATTCCGTCATTAGAAAAGTCTTGAAAAAACTCCCTGCATTTCTGCAAGGTGCCGTTCCTACAATATTCCTTATTTTTCTACCTCTCCACATCCACCGTCATCCCGGATTTGAAATCCACCTCAAACCGTTCATCATAGACCGTAACCTTTTCAATCAGCCGCCGTACAAGTTGCTCATCATACTCCAGAACCTCCGTTGGCTGGCTGTCCAGAAATTCCCGCATCTCGGCAATCCGCTTTTGCAGACCTTTGCGCTCTGCACTCTCCGCCAAAGCGTTCTGTTTCAACTCCCGTAAGCGGTGTATCTCGTCGGCTATGTCATTATAGTCCTTTTTGGAATTTGCCCGTTTCAGAAGCTCTTTTTGCAGTTCCTCCAGCTTTGCCTCAATGCCCTCCGTCGAGGATTCATCCTCCTGCCGAATGACCGCCTCACATTCTCCTGCAGGGCAGCCATCATACTGTTCCTGTTGCCAAGTGCCATATTAATAGCCTTTATCACCGCCGCCTGCAGTTCTGATTCCTGAATGGTCGGCGCATCACAGGCGGATGGACCATGCTCCACACGGGTGCAGCACCTCCAAACAGTAGAGTATTTCCCACGGTTATTCCATGCAATCCTGCGGTAAATATCGCCGCATTTTGGACAATATACAATACTGGACAAAGCATACTTACTGCTGTAAACTCGTTTCTTCCGTTTCTCCCCACTGTGGAGGTTTGCTCGCCGCACCATTTCCTCCTGCACCTGCATATAGAGATTGCGGGGATAATAGGTGGATGGCTGTTCTCCACATAATACTGCGGTACGATTCCATTATTCTGCACCCGCTTTTTATTAAGGAAATCCACCGTATAGGTTTTCTGTAAAAGGGCATCCCCGATGTACTTCTCGTTCTGCAAAATCTTCCGCAGCGTTTCCGGAAGCCACTTCGCTTTTCCCGCAGCCGTCAGGATTCCATCCGCCTCAAGCCCTCTTCCTATCTGGAGCAGACTGCTGCCCTCCAAGTATTCCCGGTAGATGCGCTTCACAACCTCCGCCTCCGTGGGCTCAATGATCAGATGCCCATCCTCGTCTTTTGTATATCCGAGGAAGCGGTTGTGGTTGACCTGCACCTCGCCGTTTTGGTATCGGTACTGCAATCCCAATTTAATGTTCTGGCTCAAGGACTGGCTTTCCTGCTGTGCGAGGCTCGCCATGATGGTAAGTAGCACCTCTCCTTTGGAATCCATCGTATTAATATTCTCTTTTTCGAAGAAAACGGGAATATTCTTCTCCTTCAGTTTCCGGATATATTTCAGGCAGTCCAGCGTGTTCCGGGCAAAACGGCTGATGGATTTCGTGATGATCATATCAATCCTGCCAGCCATGCATTCCTCGATCATACGAATAAACTCACTGCGTTTCTTGGTATTACAGCCGCTGATTCCATCATCCGCAAATATCCCCGCCAGCTCCCATTCTGGATTTTTCTGAATGAACTGGGTGTAATGCTCCACCTGCACCTCGTAGCTGCCTGTTCCTCACTGTCCGTGGAAACACGGCAGTAAGCGGCAACCCTTAGTTTTGGTTTTTCTTCTGCTGTCACGGTATTTCCCACCCGTTTCCGGGCGGGGATCACCGTGATATTCTTATTCAGTTCCATCCGCTACCACCTCGCTTTCTATCAGGCTGTAGGCATAAGCCGCCTGTTTAAAAGGATTCTCATAAATTGTTTTTACAGCAGGCATTGTAAACTTTGTAGGAAAGGGCACCTCCTGCTTCACTTCCAGTTCTCTCACACGCCCAAGTGCCTTTGCACGGCTCATCCGGATTTCCTCTGCTTTATCAAAGGTCACCTTATCAATAATCGCCGGGTAATAGTCATCTCCGAGGTATTTTACATTTCGCAGCATCCGTCCGGCACTCCCGTGGTAGAGTTTCAATCCTGCCTTCTCGGCTGCCGCCATAAGCGCAAGACCGGAAATGTAATAATCAAAAAATTTCCTCACGGTGTCAGCCTCCGCTTCATCCACGACCGCCATCCCATTTTCAATCCGGTATCCGTATGGTATATGTTTCATCTAATCCACCAGCCTCTCTTTCAGAAACAACCCACATTTTAATTCAAAGATTACCTCCGTCCTCGAATGCACCGTGACCCGCTCTACATAAGAAAGGAATACTTCATCCTCAAACACTGTCAGCATTGTTCCTCTGGAAACAAACCGTACCAGTTTCTGCAATTCATCGATCTTTTCCGTATTCCCATTTAGGAAATGCATAAGGTTTTCCTTTTCCTGCCGCAGAGTTTCCGCCTCCGCTGCCAGAGCATTGCTTTCCTTATTATAAAGAGCAGGCTCAAGGTATCCACCCGCCATCAGGTTTGTCAATACCTGCCGCTGCTCCATGTTTTTCTCAATCTGCGTTTCCAGTTCCTGTATTTTCAGAAGCTGTGCCTTATCGTTCATCCCCTGCAGGCTGTGCAGCAGGGGAGAAAGCACCTTTTGATGCCCGAAAACCAGTTTGTTCATCATGGTGACAAACGCACGTTTCAATGCCGAATCCGTAATATATTTCATGTAGCAGCTATTCTTATCCTCCAGATGGTTTGCACAGCACCATGCAATGTAAGAGCCGCTTGGTTTATAATGGATTCTGCGTTTCCATGTGCCTCCGCACTCCCCACACTGAATACGACCGGAAAAGCAGTACCGGTTCTGGTATTTTTCCGTATCCCTTCCGTTCCCCTTTTCCTTGCCCCGCTGCCGCAACACGGCATTTGCCCTGTCATATTCTTCGTGGCTGATAATCGCCGGATGGTGATTCTGAACCAGATACTGGTCATGCTCCCCATAATTTGTATGGCGGTTAAAGCTGCTGTCCGTATAGGTTTTTTGGTAAAAGACATCACCTGTATACTTCTCATTGCCGATGATCCCGTTTATCGTCCCCGGCGTCCACCTGCCGCCTTTCTTTGTCTGTATGCCCTTTGCATTCAGTTCATTTGCAATAGCATGGGTGCTTTTCCCCACCAGCGTATCTGCGAAAATCTGCTTTACAATCCCTGCCTGCTCCGGCACAATGACCATCTCTCCGTCCACATTGTCATAGCCATATGGTGGATAGGAGATGATAAACGTCCCATTCTGGAACCGCTTTTGCCCCATTTTTCATTTTCAGAAATGGACACCGACTCGCTCTCGGCAAGGCTGCTCAGTATGGAAAGCATCAGTTCGCTCTCCATTAACCCGGTGTTCAGATTTTCTTTTTCAAAAAAGATGGCAATATTAAGGTCGAGCAGCTTTCTGACCAGTTCCAGGCAGTCAGTCGTATTCCGCGCAAAGCGGCTGATTGATTTCGTAATAACAAAGTCAATCTTTCCGCGCTCACAGTCTGTCACCATTGAAAGCAGACCATCCCGTTTTTCCTTCTTGGTTCCAGTCACCCCTTCATCATAATAAAGGCCCGCAAATTCCCACTCATCATTTGATTTAATGTAATTCTCATAATGGGCCTTTTGCGCCGCAAGGCTGATAAGCTGTTCATCACTCGCTGTCGATACCCTGCAGTAAGCTGCTACCCGCAGTTTTTTCTTTCTTCCGAGGCTTTTATTTTCCTCGATTTTCGTGATCCGTTTCATCAACTCACCTCGCTTTCGGTAGGTCACATATTCGCTCTAAAAGCCTGCAATATTAAGTTATTTCAGGCATAATCTCAGCCAAATACAGGGAGAAAGTCTGGCGGTTTTTTGCGGTTATTTTGTTGAATTCACCCGCGGAAATGAGTCCTGCATCAAACAGGGATTTCAATAATTTCTGTGCCATATAATAGTCATACTCCCGCTGTAATTCCTCTGTTGTATATACTTTCACAGCAGGAAATGGTATCTGCTGTTCTCCCATGATTTTCGTCACCTGCATGGTATTCCTCCGTTCTGAAGGATGCCTCCTTCATAATACGGAGATTTCAATGGCGTTTTGAGGGGGATGAAATCCATTTTCCAAGTTGATATTCTTCCGTTTCAGAGTTAATATCCATCACTGGGGAAAGGAGGAATTCATATGGAAACGAAATCCGCGCTGTATCAATTGATGAGATCCGGATAAATGATGCACTGGACGAAATTGTGAAAAACGATGAAGAATCCCAACAGATCAGTAAAAAGTCTGATGAGTATTTGGAAAATCTGGATGCATTGAATCTGCCGCGGAAAGTCCGTCTGTTAATTGACCGGCACGCCAGCGAACAGAACGCTCTCGGCGCACGTTATGGCGCGCTTGCCTATCTGCTTGGATTTTCAGACTGCATAGACCTGTTCTGTGCGGCATCACATTTCCACTCGTAGGCATCGCAGCACGAACAAAAAAATAATGCCCACGGAAAGACATTTTATGACCTTCCGTGGGCGCTGCCGTTCCATCAGATATTCCGTTACACCTTCGTACAGTGGTCAAGTGCGATCCAGCCTGCACCGCTCTTTAACTTTCCCCAACCGGCAATAATTTCCGACTTTTGAATGACAGTCCTGTCTTCCTCATCCACATGGGCAATAAGCGCGTCCCTTGTATTGCCGTAGCCCAGGATCGCAGCCACATCCTTCCCAACAAAATACGGCTCACCGTTGACTGTGATACTGCGGACCGATCCAAATTCCGCATTGCTGAATACCTGTAACTCACTCATGAATTACCCTCCTCGTATAATAAGAATTATTGAGGTTGTTTCCTCAGTTCACAGGCAATAAAAAAAGAGAGGATATTTACCCTCTCTCAAAAAAATCCGTTTAGCTAACTACCAAACGGATTTTATATTTTTTAATCAATCGAATTATGTATGTTTTAAACGGGATCTGCATACACACGTACCATTATCCCCATGATCATCGTCATACCAAAGCACATTAAAGACTCTTCCTGTCATATACCCATATAATCTATGACTGCCAGTTATCCGCAATGATATTAATGATTCTGCTTCTATATATTTTGAAGCTAATCTATCTTGTGCAACCTTATTCAATTCACACAAATCCAAGGAGTGATTTTGTTTTTTATCGCGAACTAATATTTCGCTCCATGTTTGACTCTCTAATGATTTTAATCTGGGAAGAATCTCTGTCCAAAATAAATTCCCCATATGATCCTCTGTGAATGCCCACATCTCTTGATCAGAATTTGCAAAAGACCATGCAGGATTTTCTGAATAATATCGCTCAGGATTTCCACCCTGAGCGATAAATTTTCCTCTAGGAATTTCTTTTTGCTTTATCTCTTTTTTTCGTTTAGAGTCCGCCATAGTATAATGCCATACTTTCTTTCGTAATCACATTATTGCACCCGGCACCTAACGGAACGCCCTTTCTCGCATTAATCCAAGGATCTTCCATATGTGTCAGCTGGCTGAGCCACTGGGCATCGTGGCTTCCATAATGCTCTAATACTTTATCAATAGTATCTTTTTGATCTGCTGATAAATCTCCTTCCCCACCAGTTTCATCGCTCGCGCTTACTGAATACTTGCCCTGGGTTTTGAAAAACAAATCAGGACATACCGGCCCATTAGCCCAAGCCTGAAAGTCTTCTTCAAATAAAGGAGAATCATCCCAAACAAGAGACCATGCCTGAGAATAATAGCATAACTTTTGGAGCTTCATAGTTGACATAGATCCAGATTGTTCCAAAATATATTTTGCTGTATCAAAAACATTTGCCATTTTTTCATCCTCCTTTCTCCATCTATAATATAACACCAATTAGAGTTTATGACCAGTCTGCAAATTGTGAATTTTTTATGATGGATATTCATATAAATTTTATTATATGCACAGTCTTAATCCTTTTTATAAAACTGTGTTTCGTAGCCATCGGCTCTTAAAACCAGCCCTCCGCCCAGGGCGGCGTCCTTCCAATCTGCTCACAGATCGCGTCTAGGGAAGCATCCTTCCGGCACTCGATGATTAGTTCATCATGCACATGGGCGCAAATCCGGCAGTGCGACAGTGTCCGCATGGCATTTCTCTTGGAACAATCACCAGACGCCCCTCCTCACAAGTAACATTAATGGATGTCTTGCAGTCGAATCCAGCTTCACGGAGCCACTGCCCTTTCAACATAATGGCCGGTGTGGATTTATACTGATATCCGCTCTGCTCATAGACTTTCATATTTCTGAATTTTTTCATTGCCTTTTCATTGCCATAGATGTGCCTCCTTAAACCGTAAATGAATATTTACTTTAGAAATGCCTTTGTCTTCCAGTCGTCGGCCGTCAGTCCAACGGCACCACCTCCCTTAAATCCGCCATAACGCAAAAACAGCTGCCAATGCATTCACGCATCAGCAGCTGCCGATTTAAGTTCTGTGTATTATTTATTTGACTGTTTCTCCTGATCCTTGATCCTGTAATAGTCTTCCATATCCAGGGTCAGATCTACATGAGTGTCAGGCTTTGATTTCCGGTTGCTCTTCCGCACTAATTTCACGATACTCTCCACATGCACCGTCTGCCCAAATTGGTCTAACGGGCAGATTTTTTCCAATTTATATCCATTATCGCACAAATACCGTAAATCTCTGGCAAGCGTCGCGCTGTCGCAGCTTACATAAACCACGCGTTTGGGCTGCATTTTTATGATTGTCTGAAGCAGCACTTCGTCGCAGCCTTTACGCGGCGGATCCACAACGATCACGTCGGCATAAACGCCATTTTTCTCATATTCACGGGGCAGGACCTCTTCTGCTTTTCCTACAAAAAATTCCACATTTTCAATTCCGTTGATCCTGGCGTTTCTCCTTGCATCCTCGATCGCCTGGGGAACGATCTCCACTCCCCGGACATATTTTGCGTTCTTTGCCAAAAATAGCGAAATTGTTCCGATTCCGCAATATAGATCCCAAACAGTTTCATTGCCCGTCAATCCTGCATACTCCAGGGCTTTTGCATACAATTTCTGTGTCTGCTGAGGATTTACCTGATAAAAGGAAAGCGGTGATATCTGATAGGATACCTCCCCAATCCTGTCCGTTATATATGTCTGCCCCCATAAAAGGCGAAGTTCATCTCCCAGTATCACATTATTTCTTTTCTGATTTACATTCAGGGTAATGCTTGTCATTCCCGGCAGTTCACGGAGACTCTTTACCAGCAGTTCCTCCTTTGGAAGCCTTTTTCCATTTACGATCAGACAGACCATAATTTCTCCGGTAAAAAATCCATACCTGATAAGAATATGGCGCACCAGCCCTCTGCCGGACGTTTCTTCGTACGGCTCCGCCCCGGAAGCCTCCATGTATGATATCACCCTGTCCAGTACTTCTTTATTCCGGGGCACGCCTAATGCACAATCCCGGTTCTCAATGATCGTATGCGTGCGCCCTGCGTAAAAGCCTGTTATGATTTTGCCGTCCTTATTCCGCCCTACAGGGAACTGTGCCTTATTCCGGTAATGAAACGGCTCTTCCATACCTATGATCGGTTCCATGGGAATTTCTGTAAATCCTCCGATTCGTTCCAGATGGTTCCGTACCTTGGTCTCTTTAAACTCCAGCTGCTTCTCGTAGACAAGCGCCTGAAGCTGACAGCCGCCGCACTGTCTGGCATAAGCACACCTTGGCTCTGTCCGGTATGGGGAGGGGTTCAAAATTTCCATAAGCCTGCCATAGCCGTAGTTCTTTTTTGCTTTCATGATCTTTGCCCGGACTGTGTCTCCGATGACTGCGTCTTTCACAAAGACGGTGAAGCCATCGGCTTTCCCGATACCTTCACCGTCAATCCCGCAATCTTCTATTTCTAACGTAACGATATCATTCTTACGATATTCCATAAAGATTACCATTCTCCTGTTCTTCTTAAATTCGATTCAAATAAGCGATTATAGCCCAGCCACTCCTTTTTGCCTTTATCTGAGGCAAAAATTTCTGTAAGGGTCTCCATCCGGGCATCTGTGTTGTCCGCAAGATTCAGAGCAACGGCTTCTGCAAGAGCCGGCTTCTTCGGAGAGCCGTATTCAAGTTCTCCGTGATGAGCCAGAATACAGTGTACAAGCTGGTTCTCCAGTGTCTCCGGAAAATCCGGGATTTCTTTTGCCAGATCGTGCACCATCTGCGCCCCGATAATAATATGCCCTAATAACTGTCCCTCATCCGTATAATCATTCAGCGGAAAAGCAGACAGTTCTCTGGTCTTTCCCACGTCATGCAGCAGCGCCGCCGAAATCAGCAGATCTCTTTTCAGAAGGGGATACGCTCCCGCCATATAGTCGCAGAGCTTCGTCACGCTTAAGGTATGCTCCATCAGTCCTCCGATAAAACCATGATGTACTGTCTTGGCAGCGGAGTGCTCTTCAAACGACTTCAAAAATTCTTTATCATCGATAAACAGCTTTGTCAGCAGCATGGATAAATATGGATTTTTTACACTTCGTATCATTGTTACAAGCTGGCTGTACATGTCCTCCGTGCTGTTCTCGCTTACCGGAAGATAATCCGCCGGATCATATTCGCCCTCTCCTGCCTTGCGCGCACGCTTGATATTAAGCTGCAGCGCTCCGGCAAAGCTGGTCACATCCCCCATAACCTCCACATAATCCAAAGCCTCGAACTCGTCGATTCCCAGGGAGTTCGGGTCCCAGATTTTTCCGTCCAGTATACCAGTCTTGTCCTGGAGGATCACATTGTCGTAGGGCTTTCCGTTTTTGGTTACTGCGGATTGTCTCTGCTTGCACAGATAAATCCCATTGATTCTGTCTCCTTCATGTAATTCATTTAAATAACGCATGATTTTCTGCCTTTCTATTTACTTTTTCTATCTCTCTTCCTGTCTCATATGCTCCATGCCAAATCTCTATCTCTCTTCTACCATCACACTAAAATGCATTTCCCCATAAATGCCGTCCGCGCCGCGGCGGTAAAGGACAATTTTGGCCCGCTCTCCGGCGTTCATCTTCTGTAGCTTGACAGAATAGGACTGCATACTTCCTACCTCTTCCCCGTTCAGGCTTCCGATAATATCGCCGCTCTGTATTCCGGCAATCATGGCCGGGGAATCCGTTTCCACGTTATCCACATAAATCCCCTGGGGAACCTTCAGTGTCTCTGCCTGCTCTTTTGAAATGCTTGTTCCGTGGACGCCAAGATATTTAATGGCATCTCCGTTGGATAATATTTCGATCAGGGGTCTTAGCTGCGCAATGGAAACTGCACGGATAATATTGGAATCTGAATCTGTCTGCAGCATAAAACCGATCACATCGCCTGAAGTGTCCAAAAGTACGCCTGTCCCGTCCAGGCTGCCTTTCATATCTGTGGCAAGGATGTTATATTCCGCGTCAGCCACCGTGAATTTCCCTGATATGGAAGTCACCATGCCATAGACGACAGCGTCATAGTCTCCTGTAGGACTTCCGATGGCGATCACCGGCTTAGCCTGTAAAAGGCTGTAGGATTTGCTTAAACTTGCTACGGAGATTTCATTTTTTGTCTGCTCCGTCAGACGGGATGAGGGCACGCATACCACAGCTAAGCCTGTCTGCGTATCCTTTTTGCAAAGTTCGGCCTCTGCTACCGCCCCGTTGGAAAATGTCACCTGGATCTGCTCGCCGCCTTCAAATCCCTTTGCGGTCGTCAATATATAAAAATCCGAATCGTTTTTCAGGAAAATAATGCCCTCTTCATTTCCTGAACTCAGAATAGAATTGTCAAGAAGATCTGCGTCTTCCCGGATGCCTGATACCCGTACCAGCGCCTTGCGCGGTTCCTCTGATACCTCAAGCACCTCCTGGTAGATGTTTTCATAATACTCCAGAGGGGCCGGATATTCCATCTCTGTTTTTGTATCTGTCTGGGCTTCCTCTGAAGGCAGGGCTGTGGGAGCCGCAGCTTCTATACTTGCAGTCATCTGCTCAGGATCCGCAAGGCTGATGTCCGCTCTCTCTTCCGGGATCATGCCGATTTTTGCCTCGGCTATGGGCATTACTACGGCTATCGTCACTGCTGCACAGCCTCCGAACAAAATACCTCCTGCCGCGATCGCCAAAACTTTTTTTGCAATTTCCGGCTTATCTACCGGTTTCCGTTTAATAGTTTCTTTTATGAAATGATAGTCATCTGCTTCCGGTCGTTTGTCCTTTCTATCTTTCATGGTATTTCTCCTAAAACTGATAATTCTGTTTTGTATTTTATCAAATAGTTATGAACTTTTTATGAATAAATGGTACATTTTCCTTTTCATTATAGCGGAAATCATGTAAAATAGAGTTGAACGCAGCCATCCCCGCAGCTTAATATTCTGCGCGCCTGAAGCAAGGGAATGCTTATTTATGTTCAGGGCTCGCCTCCTTTACGCCCTGCTTTTGCACAGGGACAGGATGGCTGTTGAATAAATATACGAATTAATACACAAATATTAGGAGATTTTATGAACCAGAAAGCATACAAGGCATTAGAATATTTTAAAATCATAGAACAACTTACAGAAAAGGCCTCTTCTTCCATGGGGAAGGAGCTTTGCCGTCAGCTTACGCCTTCTGTTGATATAGAAGAGATCCGTCTGATGCAGACACAGACCGGTGATGCGCTGACCCGCCTTTTCCAGAAGGGCGCTGTTTCCTTTGGAAGCGTAAAGGATGTGCGCGGCTCCTTAAAGCGTCTGGAGATCGGCAGTACCCTGGGTATTCCGGAGATTCTTTCTATCTGCGGGCTTTTGGAAAATACCAACCGTGTGAAGGCATATTCCCGCAGCGACAGAAGCGATACTCTTCCGGATTCCCTGGACGGGATGTTTGCGGCTCTGACTCCCCTGACTCCGCTGACCACGGAAATCCGCCGCTGCATTCTCTCCGAGGACGAGATCAGCGATGATGCTTCCGCCGCACTGCGCCAGATCCGCCGGGGCATGAAGCTTGCCAATGACCGCATCCATACGCAGCTTGCCGGGCTGGTAAACGGAAGCGCGCGTAATTACCTGCAGGATTCCGTCATCACCATGCGCAATGGAAGATATTGTATTCCGGTGAAAGCAGAATATAAGGGGCAGGTTCCCGGTATGATCCACGACCAGTCATCTACCGGTTCCACGCTGTTTATAGAGCCAATGGCTATTGTCAAATTGAATAATGATATCCGTGAGCTGGAACTTCAGGAACAGAAAGAAATCGAGGTCATCCTGGCGGGCTTAAGCCAGCAGATCGCGCTGGAATTGGAAGCCATCCATACGGATCTTGCTATTATGGTGCAGCTTGACTTTATCTTTGCCAGAGCTTCTCTTGCCATGGATATGAATGCCAGCGCACCGATCTTTAACGAAGAAGGACGCATTAATCTGAAAAAAGCACGCCATCCTCTGATCGACAGGAAGAAAGCGGTTCCCATTGACATTCGTCTGGGGGATGAGTTCGATCTGCTCGTTGTTACAGGGCCCAATACCGGAGGAAAGACCGTTTCCCTGAAAACCGTCGGGCTTCTCACTCTGATGGGACAGTCCGGGCTTCACATTCCGGCCGGCGACCGTTCCGAGCTTGCGCTGTTCCATGAGGTCTATGCGGACATCGGGGACGAACAGAGCATCGAACAGTCGTTAAGTACCTTTTCCTCCCATATGACGAACGTTGTATCCTTCCTGAAAAAAGCGGATACGCATTCACTGGTGCTGTTTGACGAACTTGGCGCCGGAACGGATCCCACGGAAGGAGCCGCACTGGCGATTTCCATTCTTTCCAGCCTGCACGACCAGGGAATCCGCACCATGGCGACCACTCATTACAGCGAACTGAAGGTTTATGCTCTCTCCACTCCCGGCGTGGAGAACGCCTGCTGCGAATTTGATGTGGAAACCCTGCGCCCTACCTACCGGCTTCTCATCGGAGTCCCGGGCAAAAGTAACGCGTTCGCCATTTCTTCCAAGCTTGGCCTGCCCGACGCTATCATCGAAAAAGCAAAGGAACAGATCAGCGAGCAGGACGAATCCTTTGAGGATGTGCTTACTTCTCTGGAAAACAGCCGCGTTACCATTGAAAATGAACGGCTGGAGATTGAACGCTACAAAAGGGAAATAGAAACATTAAAGCAGCAGCTTGAAGAAAAACAGGAGAAGCTTGAGGAACGAAAAGAACGGATCCTCCGGGAAGCCAATGAGGAAGCTCATGCGGTTCTTCGGGAGGCAAAGGAATACGCAGACCAGACTATGAAGATGTTCCACAAATTCCAGAAGGACCATGTGGACGTCGCCGCCATGGAAAAGGAACGCCAGAATCTCCGCCAGCGTATGTCCAAGGCAGAGAAGAATATTGCCATGAAACCCGATGCCAAAAAGCCCAAAAAAGAGCTGACTGCCAAGGATCTTCGTCTTGGAGACTCCGTCAGGGTCCTCAGCATGAACCTGAAGGGTACCGTCAGCAGCCATCCTGACTCCAAAGGATATTTGTTTGTCCAGATGGGAATTATCCGGTCCAAGGTTCACCTTTCTGACCTGGAGCTTCTGGACGAGCCGGTGATCACTGCCTCCACCCTGCAGAAAACAGGCGCCGGAAAGATCCGCATGTCCAAATCCGCAAGCATATCCACAGAGATCAACCTTCTTGGAAAAACTGTTGACGAGGCTATTGCAGAGCTCGACAAATATCTGGACGACGCTTATATCGCCCATGTAAAAAGTGTCCGCATTGTCCACGGCAAGGGAACCGGGGCGCTGCGCAAGGGTGTGCATAATTACCTGAAACGCCAGAAGCACGTGGATTCCTTCCGTCTTGGAGAATTTGGAGAGGGGGATGCAGGCGTTACAATCGTAACCTTTAAGAAATAGAAGAAATCCGCGCAGCTTTAGATGCGCGGTCCAGGAAACTTATATTATTAAAAACTTGTGAGGGGGCTAAACCATGGCGGTAAAACAGAAAATTTTAATCGTAGACGACGATAACAATATTGCAGAGCTGATTTCTCTGTATCTGACTAAAGAATGCTTTGAAACAAAAATCGTAAATGACGGGGAACAGGCCTTACGGGAATATAACCTGTTTCATCCTGATCTGGTCCTTCTGGACCTGATGCTACCGGGGATTGACGGTTATCAGGTCTGCCGGGAGATACGGCATCTCTCGGATACGCCGATCATCATGCTTTCGGCAAAGGGCGAAACCTTTGACAAGGTTCTCGGGCTGGAGCTGGGAGCAGATGATTATATTATCAAGCCCTTTGATTCCAAGGAGCTTGTTGCGCGGGTACGGGCCGTGCTGCGGCGTTTTAATGTAAAGCAGCCTGTTTCCGTTTCCAATGAAAAAAGCGTAAGCTATCCTGACCTGACCATTAATCTGACAAACTATTCAGTCACTTATATGGGCAGACAGGTTGACATGCCTCCCAAGGAACTGGAGCTTTTGTATTTCCTCGCGTCATCTCCCAACCAGGTGTTCACCAGAGAGCAGCTTCTGGACCATATCTGGGGATATGAATATATCGGTGATACGCGGACAGTTGACGTACATATCAAACGCCTCCGGGAAAAGATCAAGGATCATCCTAACTGGAAGCTGTCTACCGTATGGGGCATCGGATACAAGTTCGAGGTGAAGAATGGATGAAAAAAGCCCTTTATAAGAAATTTCTGATGGGATATCTGGTGATCGGGATTCTGGGATTTTTCCTGATAACCTGGGGCGGCTCTTATCTTATCGAAAATTACCTGGAGCATTCTATCAGCGAGGATCTTTACAGGGAAGCCCATAATATCGCTTCGGATGATACCGTAAAGCATAATATTTCCTCTTCCAATCTGGAAATGATCCGGGATAACCTTTCGGCGGTTGCAGATTATCAGGGGGCCCTTATCTGGATCATCAACAATAAAGGCGAAATCCTTTTAAGTACGCGTAAGGATATTTCACCGGATACTCCTATTGATATCGAGAGCTTTAATCCTGTCAACTGGGGAAGCAATTATTATCAGACCGGGAATTTTTACGGATATTTTAAAGAAGAACGGCTGAGTGTGATCGCTCCCATCACGGCGGATATGACCCCCAAGGGCTATGTGTCCATTCATTATCTGATGAGCGATCTCTATCAGGAACGGGGAAATATCCTGCTGATCGTACAGGGATTGTTTCTGGTCTTTTATGGGCTGACCTTTTCTATTTTGCTGATTTTCCGGGTTTATGTCCATAAACCGCTGCAGCAGATCGCAAAGGGTACGGCGGAATATGCCAACGGAAACCTTGCGTACCATATTCCGGTAAATTCGGAGGATGAAATCGGAAATCTCGCCAATACCTTAAATTATATGGCCGAACGCCTGAACCAGCAGGGGGAGTACCAGCGGAACTTTATTTCCAATGTTTCTCATGATTTCCGCTCTCCTCTCACCTCTATCAAGGGATATGTGGAAGCCATGCTGGACGGAACCATTCCTCCCCAGATGCAGGAGCGGTATCTGAAGATCATTGCCTATGAATCCGAAAGGCTGGAAAAACTTACAAAGAGTCTTCTGCAGTTGAATGAGCTTGATATCAAAAAACGGATGATGCATATCCGTCGGTTTGATATCAACGAGATCATCAAAACAACGGCCGCCACCTTTGAAGGAATCTGTACAGAACGGAAGATCCGGCTTGAACTGATCCTTTCCGGAAAGGAGCTGTATACGAAAGCAGATCTGGAACAGATCCAACAGGTTCTTTATAATCTGCTGGATAACGCCATTAAGTTCAGTCCTGACGGAGCCTCCGTCATTATGGAAACAACGGAAAAAAACGGAAAAATCTTTGTTTCTGTAAAGGATCGCGGCTGCGGCATTCCAAAAGAAAGTCTTTCTAAAATATGGGAACGTTTTTATAAGAATGATACCTCCCGGGGCCGGGACCGCAAGGGTACCGGCCTGGGACTGGCTATCGTTAAAGAAATCATTAATGCCCATGGACAGAATATCAATGTCATCAGTACCGAGGGCGTGGGAACAGAATTTATTTTTACTCTGGAAAAAGTAAAATAAACATAACTTCAAAACATAAACATAGCCTCCGAAGGCACTGTACAGGGAAACTATGAGAATGGATTTCTGATCATTCTGTCCTCTTTGACCAGATAAATTCCCCTGGGGGTGATACGGATCTCCGGAATTACCGGGAGCGCCATAAAGGATAAGGTAATAAACGGATCAAATCCCCGGGGAATTCCCATTTCATGAGCCTTTGGAATCATTTTCGCAAGAGTTTCGTTTACTTTTTCGTAGCCTGCGTCGCTCATTAAGCCCATGACCGGAAGCGGAAGGGTTTCATATATCTGTCCGTTCTCAACCAGAGTGTAGCCTCCCTGCGTACAGATCAGTTCCCTGACCGCCATGGCCATATCCCTGTCATTATCCCCTACCACAATGATATTGTGAGAATCATGGGAAACACTGGACGCAATAGCCCCTCCCCTGATTCCAAAGCCCTTTACGATTCCAACGCCGACCTTTCCCGTATGCTTATGTCTTTCAATCACTGCGATCTTCTGATAATCCTTATCTGCCGCAAAAACCTTCTCTCCCGCTGTTTCCTTCCATGGTACCTCTTCCGTCACATCCACGGTGGTGATCTGTCCCTCCTGCATCTGAATCACATGCGCTTTTTTCATGGGATGCTTTAATTTTAAATGTGACTCCTTAAAGCTATGAATATGAACGGTGTTTTTCAACTGCGGATTGCATGCTTTGATCTCTGTTTTTTCGTCCTTTTGGATACGGATTCCCTTATGGTAAACCTCCAGAACATTTAAATCCTCCAGATTATCCAGCACCACAAAATCAGCCTGATACCCCGGCGCAATGGCTCCAAGATGCTTCAGCCCGTAACAGCGGGCCGCCTGAATGGTGGCCATTTTCAGGGCTTTTTCCACAGGAAGCCCTAACTCCACAGCTCTTTTCACATTGTAATTGATGTGACCGCTTTTGCGAATTTCTTCAATGTGCTTATCATCCGTACAAAAACAAAATCCCGAAGTATCTGTCCCATGTTCCACAATGCCTTTTACGATCGCATCAAGATTGCGGGCGGCGCTTCCCTCACGGATAAGGACCTGTATCCCGTTCCTGCATTCCTCCATGGCATATTCATAATCCACGCACTCATGATCTGTGGATATTCCTGCAAGAGCGTAGGCGGACAATTCTCCGGGAGCAAGAAAAGGCGCATGGCCGTCTCTCACCCGTTCCCCGAAAAGATTCAGCTTCTCATGCATGGATACGCTGCCGTTTATCACTGCGGACGCATCCATAACCTCGCCAAGGCCAAGAATACGCGGGTGCTTCAGATATGCCTTCATCTTACCCGCCGTCAGGGTACATCCGTTATCATCTACGTGGGTTGAAGGAACACAGGAGGGCATCATGACATATACATTTGCCGGAACCTCTTCTGTCTGCTCCAGAATATAGTCGATACCATCCGTTCCGGAAACATTTGCGGATTCATGGGGATCTACGATGAAGGTAGTCGTCCCGCACTGAGCAGCCTGACGGATCAGCTCCCCGGGCGTTACGAGCGTTGATTCCAGATGCAAATGGCTGTCTATAAAGCCCGGGCAAAGATAACGCCCCTCCAGATCGATTTCCTGCTCTCCCTCATAATTCCCTACTCCAAGGATCATTCCTCCGGCAGTCGCTACATCCCCCTTGCGAAATTCCCCTGTATGGGAAAAAAAGACATTTGCATTTTTAAAAACCAGTTCCGGTTTGATAATTCCCTGTGCCATTTGCGAATATTTCCGGTAACTCTGTAATTCCATAAGCAGCCTCCTTCTCTGTTCTTCTGTCAGAGCGCGTTTCTTTTATTTCCAGTCATATTTTGTCAAATGCCCTTCCAGTCTCATATGGTCGAAATTGTGCTGCCGGAGAGCCTCGTAAAGCACAATAGCTACCGAGTTGCTCAGATTCAGGGAACGGATATCCCCGATCATGGGAATACGGATACAGGTTGCCTGATTATCAAGGAGAATTTCCTCCGGGATCCCGGCGCTTTCTTTGCCGAACATAATGTAGCAGTCCTCTTCAAACCGCACATCCGTATAGGTCTGAGGGGCTTTGGTGGTTGCATAATAAATTTTGGCGCCGGGATTTTTTCTGAGGAAATCATCATAGTCCAGATAATCCGTTACGTCCAGATCTTTCCAGTAATCCATTCCAGCGCGTTTGATGGCTTTTTCATTAAGCTTAAAGCCAAGAGGCTCGATCAAATGGAGGCGGGTTCCTGTAGCAACACAGGTTCTCCCGATATTTCCGGTATTTGCCGGTATTTCCGGCTCGTGTAATACAATATTCAGTCTCGCCATACTTCCTCCTGTTTTATCCTTCCGATTTCATCTGCTGACGGGCGTTCCAGATACCGGGCATTTTCTCCGCTGTATAAAAGGCGGTCGTTTCCGCTGTTGGTCTGTCCGATCACTGCGGCAGGAAGCCCCATCCGGCGGTATTCCCCCGCCAACGCCTCTCCGCCCCGGATGCCCAAAAGGATGGCTCCGTCCGACAGAAGTTTATAAGGATTCAGGTCAAACCGTTCGCAGATTTCAATGCTCTCCTGACGTATGGGGATTTTTCGCAGATCCGCCTCCAGACCCACCTGGGAGGCCTCCGCCATTTTCCAGAGCGCGCTTAATACGCCGCCTTCGCCCATAGCATACAGAGCGCTTGCCCCGGCTTTTACCGCCATCTGCCATGCCCGGCTTTGCTGCGGGATGCCGCCGACTCCGAAATTCTCCCGGATCCTTATAGAATCCTGCATAAATCCTTCTGAAAAATACTGCCGGAGATACGAATATTTCCTTTCTGCTATAACTGCCGTCCCTTTAAGGGCAACCGCTCCAACTACCACAAGCTCGTCTCCCGGCAGAAGCCTTCCTGTAATCTCCGCCCTGAGCGCTTCCATTGCTTCTTTCCCAAGCTTCATACTATCCCGCCTTTACAGAAGTATGGATAAAATGCTCGGCACTACCATCGCCAGTACCAGGATGATCGCAATAATCGCTGTGATGATCTTTCGGTTTTTCGGATTAAACATTCCCATCTTCTTCACCTCTTCTTATATTCTCAATGGTTATCTCTTCCGTATATGCATTGTTTGTCAAAGGGCTGCGTCTTGTATAGTCAAACAGCACAGCCCTTCCCTTTCGGAATATCTCAATATGCGCGGTTTTGGGGATCCGGTTGGCACGGCGGTATTCCCAGACGGCCTTTTCATAAGGCTTCTGATTCCCTGCAAAGGAGGGACGGCTTTTGAGATTTTCCCTGAGATACAGGTCAAAGACCATGCATTCTGCCGCTTCCTCCACAGAAATCGGCGGCTGTCCCCATGCTTCTTCCGCAGATACTCCGGTACAGTCTTTTATTCTGTTGCAGTCCTTGATTCCATCCCCTGAAAGTTCTGTGCCTCCCTCTGCGCATTCCCACACAAATTCCAGCAAGATCTCATACCGGCGCATCCTGGAATGGGAAATCTCCCCGTAGCCCTTTTTCTGATAAAACGCTCCGATTGCCTCATAAAAACTGAAAGCATCCGCAAAATACGGCAGAAGATACTCCAGTGTCTTTTGAAACTGTCCACTATTATAATACACTTCCACCATACTTTCCACTGTTTTCAGCTTTAAAATTTCTCCATAGGTAAGCCAGTTGGTGGATAACACCTCATAGGGTTCCTTTGTCTGGTACCGGATCTTATATTCCGACGCCATTTCCTTCATATGGGAACCCTTCAGAACCTTCAAAAAGCCAAGCTGAAGCTGGTCAGGCTTCATATCGTATACTTCATTAAAGGAATTGCGGAAGCTTTCAAAGCCTTCATAAGGAAGCCCCGCGATCAGATCCAAATGCTGATGGATATTTCCATAGCTGTGAACCGCAGCCACTGCGCGTTTCAGCTTTTCCAGGTTCATAGTCCTGCGGATAGCTTTGATCGTCTGAGGATTCGTGGACTGAACGCCTATCTCCAACTGGATCAGCCCCGGCCGCATGTCCGCCATCAGCGCCAGTTCTTCCTCGCGCAGAAGATCCGCGGAGATTTCAAAATGAAAATTTGTTATACCATTGTCATGCTCCTTTATGTAACGCCAGATTTCCATGGCATGTTCATGTCGGCAGTTAAAGGTCCTGTCCACAAATTTCACCTGAGGCGCCTGCCGGTCAATAAAGAACTGTAATTCTTTTTTTACCAGCTCCATATTCCTGAACCGCAGCTTTTTGTCCACCGACGACAGGCAGTAGCTGCATGAAAAAGGGCATCCCCGGCTGCTCTCGTAATAAATGATCCTGTTGCGGAAATCCGACAGATCCTCATAGGCAAAGGGAACGGTACTTAAATCCAGAAGCTCCCGCCAGCCGTTGTGACAGATCTGACTCTCTGACTGAAAGGAACCATTTTGCTCATGGGACTGGCTGTTTTTCTCTTCACTGACGCATATTTCCCTTCGATAGGCAATTCCCTTTATCTGTGAAAAACTGCCCTTCCCCTCCACATAATATCTGATAAGTTCCAGAAAAGTTGCCTCGCCTTCTCCTACCATCACCCCGGTAAAGGCAGGGTTCTTTTCCAGAAATTCCTCCGCGTCAAAGGATACCTCCGGGCCTCCCGCCCAAAAAGGAATGTCCGGAAGTATTTTTCTGAGGGTATCCATAAGATCCCTCACAAAGGAAATGTTCCAGATATAGCAGGAAACGCATACCATATCCGGCTGTTCCAGATAAATATCCCTCAGAATATCGTCTGTCTGCTGATTGATGGTATATTCCTTCAGTACCAGGTGCTCTGAATACTCCTTTGCATAAGCCTTTAAATTGTAGACTGCCAGATTAGAATGAATATATTTCGCATTACACGCTGCAATTAAGATTTTCATTAGCTGCTCCAATTATGCCCTTAGTTTTCCGGCCGTACATAAACGCACATCATTTAAAATAAGCGTCTATTCCGTCGGCAATTCCCTTTACCATCTTTTTCTGATAGGACGCCTTCGCCATGTTTAAGTCGTCGTATTTATTGGTCATAAATCCCATTTCCACAATGGTCACCGGAATGGTGCTCCAATTAATGCCGCTCATCTGGTTTGTATAGATGATGCTTCTTTTCTGAGCCTTTGTTGCCTTACAGAATTTGTCGAGAACAACTTTAGAAAGCTTCTGGCTCTGTTTGATAACGGACTTCTTCATATACGGGTTATTGGATGCCGGAGCTAACGTAAGCGCTCCTCTCAGGGACGGATTGGAATCTCCGTTGGCATGTATACGGATCAGGATATCCGCTCCTGCTTTTGCCGCCCGCTGCGCCCGTTCTTTGTTGCTGATATTTACATTATGTTTTGTGCGTATCATATAAACATCATAGCCTCTTTTTTTCAGTTCTTTCTGAAGCTGCTTTGCCACGATCAGGTTCAGCTCATATTCGTTCAGCTTGGACCATGGGCCGTAGGTTCCTGAGGAAACCTTTGCCTTATAAGTCCCTGCTTTGGGGCCGATGGGCTCCAGCCCTGTATTTTGCTTCAACTGATGGCCTGCGTCGATGGCGATCTTTTTCTTCGTTGTTTTCTTTGCGGCAAATACGCTTCCGGTATTGCCCAGCGCCAGCACTGCGATTAAAATCACAGCCAGAATTCTCTTATGATAGTTTTTCTTTTTCATTGTGGTCCCTCTCTTATTTATACAGGATTGCAGAAGCGCACGTTATGCCGGGCATGACGCGCGCCCGTACCAGATCGCGTCAAAGCGTACCCGGATCAGCTCTCCAGCAGTTTTTTCAGTGTTTCTTTGGAGCTTAAACCTACGATACGCTCAGCTTCCTTCCCATCCTTAAACAGGATCAGGGTCGGAATGCTCATTACCTGGTACTGCTGAGCAAGAGCCGGCTCCGCGTCCACATCCACCTTGCCCACGGCATAGCCTTCTTCCGCCAGAGCTTCAATAATAGGTCCCTGACGCATACAGGGTCCGCACCAGGTTGCCCAGAAATCAATTAAAACCGGTTTGTCTGACTTTAATACTTCTGTTTCAAAATTCTGTGAGGTAATTACTTTCGCCATTTTCTGATTCTCCTTTTCTGTATCATTTTAATTATAGTAGTTTCAGGTAACTGCTCAGTAAAGCAATTATTACTGTCTGCACCGTTGGTATGGACAGTAACAAGTAATTTTTAATTGCATACTCTAAAAAATACTGAACAAATATAGTTTTTGTGATTTTGTCTGTATCTATACACAGGATGCCCGTCAGGAGCCTTTATGTCTCCGGCGCACATAAGCTCCGGCGCTGATCCCGGCCTGGCTTCCTTCGTAAACGGCCTTTGCCACCTGCAAAAGCCCCCCGGTGCAGTCTCCAGCCGCAAACAATCCCGGGATTGTGGTTTCCATCTTCTCATCCACCTTAATATGGCCCTTTTCACTTAATTCCGCTCCCATCTGCCGGGCAATCTCCGTGCTTCCGGCTGTTCCCATTGCCACAAAAACACCGTCCGCCGGAAGGAAGGATACCTGTTCTTCCCCTGTGTCCTGCGCAGTCATGTCGCTCTGAAAACGGATTCCGGAAACTCTGGTATCTCCCTCAATCGCCTGAATCTTCATGGTATTGACCGCGATGGGGTGCTCCCTGGAAAATTCCGGTTCCAGACCATTTGTATAAATAGTTACTCCTGATGCCAGATCAGACAATTCCTCCGCCTCGTGAAGGGCAAAGTCACTGTTGCCAAGCACCGCAACCTCTTTTCCTCTGTAAAAAAACGCATCGCACACCGCGCAATAGCTGACTCCCTTTCCTTCAAATTCCCGGATGCCCGGAATCGCAGGAGCGGAACGCTTGCCTCCTGTGGCCAGGATAACGCTTTCAGCCTCCAGAGTACCTTCCGTAGTGTGGACTTCAAAGGTATCAAACCCTCCCATTCCAAGCACCTGCGCATCCAGAATGCGCACGCCCAGGGCCCGTGCCTGTGCAAGTCCTGTCTCATACAGTTCTCTTCCGGACAAAGGTCTTTCCAGGCCGTAATAGTTTTCTATTTTTTCCGCCTTTTCCAGCGCGCCGATGCCGTGATTGATGACCAGCGGGTCCATATTGCCTCTTGCCGCGTATAAAGCTGCGGAGATTCCGGCAGGACCTGCTCCGATAATAATGATTTTTTCCATAGTCACGATTACCTGCTTTCTTTTAATCCTTTGCTGCTTTTATATTATACAAAATCTATCCGGAAATTTCCATAGCCGCCGCCCATGTTTCTAAAAAAAAGAAAAAACATAAATAGAAATCTGATACAAAACGGCTGATGAAAGCTTCCGTCCTTATTGGAAATTGGAACCTTTTCATCAGCCGTTTCGCCGCGGGAAGCATTTATCTTTCCCTTTACCGCGTTTGTTTCTTTAACCGCGCATCTAAAGCTACGCGGATTTTTCATTTCCCGTTTTACATCACGCTTCTACCTGGGAACGATCTCGTCCAGGGAGCAGATCTCCACGCCCTCTGCTGTCAGAGCCTTACGGATTTTTTCCACAAAGGCAAGCGCTTTTGCGCCGTCGCCGTGCACGCAGATGGAATCTGCCTGAATCTCAATATCCTTTCCGGTAATAGCGGTAATCTTCTTCTCCTTTACCATGCGGACGACACGGGCGATAGCCAGCTCTTCGTCCGTAATCATCGCCCCTTCTTTTCTTCTGTCCACAAGGCTTCCGTCCTCCTCGTAGGCACGGTCCGCAAAGACCTCAAGGGCAGTACGCAGCCCCATATCGGAAGCCGCACGTGCCAGTTCTCCCCCGGACAGGGCAAGCACAATAAGATTTTTGTCATATTCCGCAATCGCCTCACAGATAGCCGTGGACAGCTTATAGTCTTTGGCAGCCATGTTATAAAGGGCCCCATGGGGTTTTACATGCTGCAGCGTCATATTGTTTACCCTGCAGAAAGCGTCCAGCGCGCCCAACTGGTACAGTACATACGCCTTCGCCTCTGCCGGGGATACGTTCATATTTCTTCTTCCGAAGCCCATCAGATCCGGAAAGCCCGGATGTGCGCCCACACGGATGCCCGCCTCCTTTGCGCAGGCAATGGTTTTTGCCATTACCACCGGGTCTGAGGCATGATAGCCGCAGGCTACGTTGGCGGATGTGATCAGCGGAATGACCTTGTCATCCATGCCGATGGTATAATTTCCGAAGCTTTCACCCAGATCACTGTTTAAATCTACATGATACATCAGGGGTCCTCCTTTATTTCATAATACTCTCAATAAATCCCGTATCCGCCTTTCCCTCGCAGAAAACAGGATGCCGCATGATCTGATACTGGAAGTCCAGATTCGTCTCCACCCCCAGGATCACCATCTCATCCAGAGCAGAACGCATCTTCTGCAAAGCCGCTTCCCTGTCAGGGGCGTGGACGATCACCTTGGCGATCATGGAATCGTATTCCGAAGGGATCCGGTAGCCGGAATACAGTCCCGTATCCACCCGCACGCCGTTTCCTGCCGGAAGATGGATATGCTCCACAACGCCCGGGCTTGGCATAAAATTCTTTTCCGGGATTTCCGCGTTGATCCTGCACTCAATGGCATGTCCCCGAAGCTGAATGTCCTCCTGGGTAAAGCTTAACGACTCTCCCATGGCCACGCGTATCTGCTCGATGATCAGGTCTGTTCCGGTCACCATCTCCGTAACTCCGTGCTCGACCTGGATCCTGGTATTCATCTCCATAAAGAAAAATTCTCCGTTTGGCGCCACAATGTACTCAATAGTTCCGGCATTGGTATAGTTCACTGTCTTTGCCGCCAGAACCGCATACTGGTTCATTTTCTCACGGATTTCTTCCGTAATAGCCGGCGACGGGGATTCCTCGATCAGTTTCTGATGATTACGCTGTACGGAACAGTCACGTTCTCCAAGGGCTACCACATTTCCATGGTTATCCGCCATGATCTGGATCTCCACATGGCGGGGATTCTGTACGTAGCGCTCAATGTACATGGTATCGTCCCCAAAAGCATTGGCCGACTCTCTCTGCGCCATATTGAACTGAAATTCAAATTCATCCTCAGAGGCCGCTACGCGCATCCCTTTCCCGCCGCCGCCGGAGGAAGCCTTGATCATTACCGGATAGCCGATCTCACGTGCCAGTTCTTTTCCCACTTCGGCCTCATAAACAGGCTCCTTCGTTCCCGGTACGACAGGAACTCCGGCCTCCATCATGGTCTTTCTGGCATGAGACTTATTGCCCATTTTGTCGATCACGTCCGCCTCCGGTCCGATAAAGGTAATTCCGTTTTCCTGGCATCTGCGGACAAATTCACTGTTCTCTGATAAAAAGCCAAAGCCCGGATGAATGGCGTCAGCCCCCATATTTCTGGCAGCCGTAATGATACGGTCCATATTCAGGTAGCTGTTTTTGGCAGGGCCCTCCCCGATGCAGATCCTCTGGTCTGCAAGCTGTACATGCAGGCTTTTAGCGTCTTCCTTGGAATAAACAGCAACGCTGCGGATTCCCATATTCCGGCATGCACGGATGATCCGAACTGCTATTTCACCGCGGTTGGCAATCAAAATTTTATTAAACACAGCTCCAACCTCCTTTTGGCTTTTATAATTTCTTCACCCGGAACAGGGGCTGTCCGTATTCCACCTTCTGCTCATTGCTTACCAATACAGCCTCGATCTCACAGTCAAACTCACTCTGGATCTCATTCATCAGCTTCATAGCCTCCAGAATGCAGACAGTCTGTCCGTTTTTCACCTGGTCTCCCACCTTGACAAAGGCCGGGGCGTCCGGCGCCGGCGCGGAATAAAAGGTGCCTACGATAGGTGAGGTAATAAAGAGCTTTTCATCCTCTTCAGCCTCCTGTGCCGCCGCTGGCGCTTCAGGCGCCGCTGTCATCTGAGGCGCCATGGGTACTCCCGCCGCCACTACAGGCGGATGATCCAGCTTGCTCATGGTAATTTTCAAGTCTCCGTCCTTTAAAGTAAACTCCGTCAAAGAAGAGTTTTCTATAATTTTTACTAAACCTTCAATCTTTTCTAAATCCATTCCTGCGTCTCCCTTCTTAGTAGATTGATTACTGTCGGAATGGGATACCGATTTCCCTCCGCCCATCCCGATATGAGTTTCCTGAACCGCGCATCTGAAGCTACGCGGATTTCTTCTATTATTTAATCAAACAATTTACTCAGACGTTTGGCCACCAGTCGGCAGTCCAGAACTTCTTTACACGGCTGGTGAATGATCTTGCGCATGGCGTCCAGTTCCTTCACCTCTTCTAAAAGAAGCCTTTGGGCCTCCTGCACAGTGATCGCCTTGAAACGTACCCTGTGGTCTGTCTTTCTCTGCACCAGCTTCGGAATATCCACAGAGGCTACCGTAGCGATCTTGGCATATCCGCCGGTTGTCTGCCTGTCCGAAAGAAGGATGATCGGCTTGCCATGAGACGGTACCTGAATAGAACCGAATGCGATCCCGTCTGAAATAATATCGGAAGCTTCCTTCGGCGCTATGAACGGCCCCTCCAGACGGCAGCCCATACGGTCAAAATCACTGGTCACCGTATATTCGCTGTTCAAAAAAGTTTCGATCCCCTGCTTGCTGAACAGATCGTCCTGTGGACCCATTACCACGCGCAGAACCGTCTCCTCCTGGTCAAATTCATCCAGTTCCAGCTTTCTGGAAAGGAAGAACGGCAGGTATCTTCTCTTGATCCTGAAGGTAATATAATCCCCGGCCCGAAGCTTTCTTCCCTTAAAGCCTCCGATAGAGCTCTTCATATTTGTACAGCGGCTTCCCATAACGACCGGAATATCCAGATAGCTTGAAAAAGCAATATACCCTCTGCTTCCGGTCCTTGCGCTGCTGAATTTAAGGATATCGCCTTTATTCATATAGATCGCCGTATACATCGGCGCCGACTCTCCGTTAATGGTCGGCTGGAAATCTCCGCCTGTAATGGCGATGATCGTCGCAGAGGTAAACTCCAGCGTCGGCCCGATCAGTGTAAATTCCAGGACAGCCTCATTCTCCGGGTTATCCAGAAGAAGGTTGGCGATCTTAAAGGAACGTACATCCATAACGCCTGCTACGGAAAAGCCCTGGCTCTGATATCCGGTGCGGCCCAGATCCTGTACTGTTGTCAGCATGCCGCCCTTGAGTATGCGAATTCCCATTTTACACCTCTCCTTCGTGAACGATGCACTGGTATTCCCCACGTTCCACTAATTCCCTGATCCGCTTGTATTCCTCTTCATCAATGGGAACAAAACGGATATAATCTCCTGCTTCCACTAAAATCGGCACTTCTCTTTCCGGGTCATAGGTCTTTACCGGAGTCATGCCCATCAATTGCCATCCTCCCGGGGAGTCCAGCGGATAAATGCCTGTCTGGGAGCCGCCGATACCGACGCTGCCCGCATTGATCTTAAGACGCGGATTTGCAAGGCGCGGCGTATGGATGCGCTCATCCAGCCCTCCCAGATAACAAAAGCCCGGAAGGAAGCCAAGCATGTAGATCAGATAATCCCTTGAGGAATGGATCTGAATCACTTCTTCCTGTGTAAGCCCCGCATGTTTTGCGATATTGTCAATATCCGGGCCGTATTCCCCGCCGTAGCACACAGGAATTTCATAAATCTTCTTTGTTCCTCCGCCTGCTTTCGCGTCCAGCTTCAGGAGGCCCTGGATCCGCGCCGTAATATTTTCATAGCTTACAACGCGGGGATCATAGTTGATCAAAAGGGAACAAAATGCCGGAATGACGTCCACCACGCCCTCAATGGACTGATCCCTCATTAACTGGACAGTTGCAGCGATCCTCCTGTTGATCTCCGGACTGATCTCCTTTCCGAACTCAACCAGAAGCGAGGAATCTCCTGCTGTTAAAATTCTGATATTCTGCATAATCGATCTCCTGTTTGTCTCAATTCACACTGTCAGATTTTATGGTGCTTTGTCCTTCGGACCAAGCATTTCTGTTTCTTTGAAAAAAAGGCGCAAGCCAGTACATCATTGCACTGGCTGACTGCACCTTTTATGCCTTTCTTTATGCAAAGAATGTGCCCATTTTACTTACAAAGGTATCTATTCCCAGATATGCGGAAATGATAACGACAATGATTCCCAGTACCAGAAGCCATACCGGATGCTTGTAACTGTTTCCCATAATGGACTTTTTCTGGGATGCGATCAGGCAGATTCCCAAAGTGATCGGAAGGATCAGGCCGTTTAACGCGCCGGCAAGCACAAGCAAAGTTGCAGGCTGTCCGATGGCTACCATGATAATGGTGGAAACCGCAATAAATCCGATAATCACCCAGTTCTCGTTTTTCTCGATGGCCGGATGGAAGGTCTTCAGGAAGGATACGGATGTATAGGCGGCGCCGATAATAGATGTAATCGCCGCGCACAGAAGAACCAGTCCCGCAAAACGGTAGCCGATTTCTCCCGCTCCCTGTTTAAATGCGTCTGCAGCAGGGTTTGCGCTGTCCAGGGTCACTCCCTTTACCACAACGCCGAGCACTGCCAGAAACAGGAAAATACGGACGATCGTGGCGATTCCCATTCCCATGAGAGAACTTCTGTTGATTTCCTTCAGATTCTTTTCACCGGTGATTCCGGCGTCGATCAGCCTGTGTGCGCCGGAAAAGGTAATGTATCCTCCTACCGTACCGCCCAGCAGCGTAATGATCGCAGGAACCAGATTGGAAACCCCTGCCTCCGGAATAAAGGTATTCTTCAGTGCGGAACCAACCGGCGGTTTTACCACGATGATCACAATAAAAATAACGACGATCATAATCGCGCCCAGCACTTTGGTCAGGGTATCCATTGCTGCCTTTGCGTTTTTCAGAAGGAAAATCGCGATGGCAAGCACTCCTGCCAGGATGCAGCCGATGCTGTTGGGAATTCCCAGAAGCGTATTAAAGCCCAATGCGCCTCCGCCTACGTTGCCGATATTAAAGGCAAGGCCGCCAAGGGCAACCATAAACGCTACAAAATATCCCAGGCCGGGAAGAACCTTATTCGCTACCTCCTGTCCCCTGAGTCCTGTCACGCACAGCACACGCCAGATATTCATCTGCGCGATAGCCGCCAGGATAATAGAAACCAGGATTACAAATCCAAAGCTTGCCTGATGCTGTCCGGTAAATTGCGCTGTCTGCGTCAAAAATCCCGGTCCGATCGCCGATGTGGCCATCAGAAACGCAGCTCCTAACAGCGCGCCTCCGCTTTTCTTTTTTTCATTCATGTTAAAACCTCCTTCTTTTTTGTTCTGTCATGAAATACTCATAATTAACTATTATATGAAAAATTTACCAGATTAACAAGTTAATTTCCTACAATTCATACTTTTTTAAATTTTCAGTAACATTTCCCTATGTGAAGCGATAAAACAGACATACGCATTCCGCTTTGCCGCAGGCTCATGAACGCAGGCCGCTGCGCGGCCTATCCGCGATAAAGCAAAAGCGCTCCGCTGTTTCCAGCAGAGCGCCCTTGCCCCCAAATTTCAGGTGTGCTGCCTTTCGGCCTTTCTTTTTCTCTCCTTAACCAATCAAAGGATATTTGTCTGTTAATGTCTTTACCAGCGCCTTTGCCTGCTCTTTATTATCACGGCTCTTAAGCATCAGGGAGATCGCCTCCGCGATAACATCCATATCCTCCGGCATCATACCGCGCGAGGTAACGGCAGGGGTTCCCAGACGAACGCCGCTTGTAACAAAAGCTGACTGCGGGTCATTGGGAATGGCGTTCTTGTTGCAGGTAATGTTCACCTCATCCAGAAGGTTCTCCATCTCCTTGCCTGTTACGCCAAGGCTGCGCAAATCTACCAGCATCAGATGATTGTCCGTTCCGCCGGATACGATATCAACGCCCCGCTTCTTCAAGCCTTCGCAGAGAGCCTTTGCGTTCTCTACCACCAGACGGGCATATTCCTTAAATTCCGGCTGAAGCGCTTCCTTGAAGCAGACTGCCTTGGATGCGATCACATGCATCAGAGGGCCTCCCTGGATTCCCGGGAAAACAGCTTTATTAAAGTTGAATTTCTTCGCAGTCTCTGCACTGCTTAAGATCAGTCCGCCGCGGGGACCGCGGAGGGTCTTATGAGTTGTGGTGGTCACTACGTCCGCATAGGGAATAGGGCTTGGATGCTGTCCGCCTGCTACCAGGCCTGCGATGTGCGCCATATCCACCATCAGGTATGCGCCCACCTCATCCGCAATCTCTCGAAATTTCTTAAAATCAATGATTCTCGCATAAGCGCTGGCGCCTGCCACGATCAGCCTGGGCCTGCATTCCAGGGCAATTCTGCGAACCTCGTCATAGTCAATGACGCCGTTATCGTTTACACCGTAGGAAACCGCATGAAAGTAGGTTCCGGACATGTTGGCGGCGCTGCCGTGGGTCAGGTGCCCGCCATGCGCAAGATTCATGCCTAAAACCGTATCTCCCGGCTTCAGCATCGCAAAAAATACCGCCATGTTAGCCTGAGCTCCGGAATGGGGCTGTACATTGGCATATTCACAGCCAAACAGCTCTTTCGCGCGCTCGATCGCCAGTCTTTCTACTTCATCTACGCAGACACAGCCGCCGTAGAATCTCTTGCCCGGATATCCTTCCGCATATTTATTGGTAAGCGGGCTTCCCATGGAAGCCATCACTGCTTTGCTGACCCAGTTCTCGGAAGCGATCAGTTCGATATGGGAGTTCTGGCGCTTTACCTCTGCCTCGATCAGCTCCGCGATCTCTGAGTCTACCTTCTCGATTTCCTCTAATGAATACATCTTTATTCATCCTCCTATAAGCTTCTAAGTAATAAATTAATTAAACACGATTATAACCGATTCCCCCTCCCATGTCAACAAGAAAAAGACATTTGTCCGCCGTACAAAAATTTTTTGACTAATCCGTGAATATCTGGTTTAATAAAGATAATGGTGGAGGCCGTCACGAAAAAATTCCACCTGTGCAGTTGCTATTTCATCGCAATAAATTGCATGAAAGTCTGCTGCCGGATTGCAACCGCACAGGTAGAAAAAATTATCAGCGCTGCCGCGAATGATCGTGAAGGATGCCATGAATAATTATGGAGGCCGCCATGAAATGGAAATTATTGAAAATAAAATGAAAATCATCGAAGGGAGAATTTATTTATGAGGTCTTTTGAATATTATACCCCGACCCGGGTCATTTTCGGAAAAGACGCGCATTTACAGGTCGGGACTCTTTTAAAGGAATACGGCTGCAAAAAAGTACTGATCCATTATGGAAGTAAGAGCGCCGAAGCCTCCGGTCTTTTAGACGAAGTAAAAAAGAGCCTTACAGATGCCAAGGTGGAATTTGTCACACTGGGAGGCGTTGTTCCCAATCCGCGTCTCTCCAAGGTACGCGAGGGTATTGATTTATGCCGCAGGGAAAACGTGGATTTCCTCCTTGCCGTCGGCGGCGGAAGCGTCATTGATTCCTGTAAGGCCATCGGCTACGGCTGCGCCAATCCCTGGACGGATGTGTGGAACTTTTTCTTAAAAACAGAAACTCCCACCGCCTGTCTTCCCGTTGGTGTAATCCTTACCATAGCTGCCACGGGAAGTGAAATGAGCAATTCCTCAGTTATTACCAATGAAGACGGATGGCTGAAACGCGGCTGCGTCAAAACTGACCTTTGCCGTCCCAGATTTGCCCTGCTTAATCCGCAGCTCACCTGTACTCTGCCTCAATACCAGACGGAAAGCGGCTGCGTGGATATTCTGATGCATACCATGGAACGCTATTTTGTCAATGCGGAAACCATGGAACTGACAGACAGTATAAGCGAGTCACTTATGCAGACGGTCATTTATAATGCGCGGATCTTAATGAAAGATCCCCTGAACTATGACGCCCGGGCTGAGGTTATGTGGGCCGGAAGCCTTTCCCATAACGGGCTGACCGGATGCGGAACAGGCGGAGGGGACTGGGCATGCCACCAGCTCGAGCACGAGCTTGGGGGAATGTTTGACGTAGCCCACGGCGCCGGTCTCGCCGCTATATGGGGAAGCTGGGCGCGCTACGTCTATCAGGAAAATCCGGAACGCTTCGCGCAGTTTGCCACCAATGTCTTTGACATTCCCTGCGGAACTGACTTTGAAAAAACAGCGCTGGCAGGAATCGAGGCTATGGAGGATTTCTTCCGCTCCGTAGAAATGCCCACCTCCATTGGCGAGCTTGGCCTTACCCTCACCGACGCCCAGATCCAGGAGCTTGCCTTCAAATGCAGCTTTGAGGATACCAGGACCATCGGAACCTTCCGCCGGCTGAACCGGAAGGATATGGAAAAAATATATCACTCAGCGCTTTAAATTTTTAAATAAGTCTGTTTTTTCGTTCACACCTCATTGTTTCCTGACATGTTTTGTGGTATGATTTCATTATATCATTTCTACATCCAGAAAGGACAGATCATCATGAACAATTACAAACTGGAAACCAATTGCCTCCATGCAGGTTATACTCCCTCCAAAGGAGAACCGTGCGCACTGCCGATCTATCAGAGTACAACCTTTAAATACGATACCACCGACGAAATGGGGCAGCTTTTTGATCTGAAGGCAGAGGGTTATTTCTACACCCGCCTGCAAAATCCTACCAACGACGCCGTAGCTGCCAAGATTGCCGCACTGGAGGGCGGAGTTGCCGCAATTTTAACCTCTTCCGGCCAGGCCGCGAACTTTTACGCAGTCTTCAATATCTGCGAGGCAGGCGACCATATCGTGGCCGCATCCACGATTTACGGCGGAACCTTTAATCTCCTTGCCGTTACCTTCAAAAAGCTCGGCATTGAGTGTACCTTCGTAGATACCGACTCCAGCGCGGAAGAGATCGCCGCTGCCTTCCGTCCCAACACCAAGGCGCTTTTTGCGGAAACCATCGCAAACCCGGCGCTGGTAGTCCTTGACATCGAAAAATACGCAAAGGTTGCCCATGAGCACGGCGTTCCGCTTATTGTGGACAACACCTTCGCCACCCCGGTGAACTGCCGTCCCTTTGAATGGGGCGCGGACATTGTAACCCATTCTACCACCAAATATATGGACGGACATGGCCTGCAGGTAGGCGGCGCCATTATCGACAGCGGGAACTTTGACTGGGACGCCTATGGCCATAAATACCATGGTCTGACCGAACCGGACGAATCCTACCACGGGGTTATTTACACGAAGCAGTTCGGCAAAAAAGCCTATATCATGAAAGCAACCTCCCAGTTAATGCGTGACCTTGGCTCCATTCCGTCGCCAATGAACTGTTTCCTCTTAAATATCGGTCTGGAAACCCTGCCGCTGCGTATGGAACGTCACTGCAGCAATGCCCAGAAGGTTGCGGAATTTTTAAATGCCCACGAAAAGGTATCTTCCGTATGCTTTGCAGGTCTTCCCGGCGACAAATACCATGACCTTGCCGCAAAGTACCTTCCAAACGGAACCTGCGGCGTCATCTCTTTCGAGTTAAACGGCGGACGTGAAGCAGCCGTCCGCTTTATGGACAGCCTGGAAATGGCAAATATAGCTACCCATGTGGCGGCCGCCAAGACTATGGTCCTTCATCCGGCAAGCCATACGCACCGCCAGATGAACGACGAACAGCTTGCGGAGGCAGGCGTTTCCCCGGGAATGATCCGTCTTTCCGTGGGCATCGAGCATATAGACGATATCGTTGCAGATCTTTCCAAAGCACTGGACAAGGCATAATTTAACTGATTGTGCTTAATTTAAGGCTTAATTTCCTATTGGGAATTAGCATATAACTTGGCTCGCTGCCACCTCAACCCTCTTTCTTTCAGGCAGCGTACCAAAAACAGGAACCGCAGTTTTTTATAGCTGCGGTTCCTGTTTTTGTGTCTGTTTTCTGTTTGTTTTCTGTTTGGACATCTGTTATTTATGTATGTTCTGTTTTAGACATCTGTTATTTATGCATGTTCTGTTTTATTCCTGAATCAGATAGACGTCCGTATAATAAACGCCTTTACTTTCTCCCTCTTCATGAGTCGCCACGTAAATATCAATGCAGTTTGTCTTTATGGCTCCGCCGCAGTCCTCTGCCACGTAAACCTGCCCGTTGATCACAACCTTGCTTCCATAAGGGATCTGTGTGGGGTCAACTGCGATGGTACGGTTCGTCACAGCCGTAACTCCCGTAGCGGTAATTCCGTTGGCCCATGGCCCGCAGCAGATACTGCATGGACAATAATGTGTGATCCTGAAGGTTCCCAGAGGCTTCAGCACTGCGTCGGAAGAAACAGCAATAGGATTTCCCACCTGTACGCCCACTGCCCCGTCAGAAGTGTCTGCCGCAGCCGTCACGCCGTCAACTGCATCCGCAAAGATTCCTGTTCCATCACTCTCATGAATCGTACCGGCATCCTCCTGCTGATCTGTTTCCCCGGCTTTCGCAGTCTCTTTAGAGGTATCTGTATCCTTCACGTCCAAAGCCTCCGTAGGTACATATCCCACCTGGTCTGCGCCATTTGTATCCTGATATAAAATACGGCTCCACACATCATTAACGCTGCCTGTCCGCAGTACCTCATCCAGTTCCAGAATCTCTCCTACAACTTCTCCATCCTTCCTTCCGGGAAAATCCAGAATATCTGAATCTTTTTTCACAGCCACAGTCTCCGTAAACTTTTTCATCTGTGTCTGATCGCTCAATATCTGGTTTAAAACATAACCGATAACCTTGTCTTCTCCTTTTTTCTGGAAAGTAACCTTGCTCCATCCGTTATCACACACCGCCACACGCTGCAGCTTTGTTCCCAGAAGCACCTTCCTCAGCTTCTGTCCGCTCTCACCGGGGACGGACCGTATAACCGTATCTTTGGCCGTTACATAGACAATATCCTCTTTTGCTACCGCCCGGACAGTATTTCCGCTGCCGTCGTCAATGTCAAAATACTGAGGCTGTTTATTATCCTGCTTATATGTATTCACGGTTGCTTCAAAATTTAAAACGCCGGCATTTACTGCTGACGCCTGACATAAAAGCGCCATACATAAGATCATCGCGCAAATTTGTTTCTTCATTTTCTTCTCCTTTCAGGCGCGCTCCCGCGCGCCTTAGCATACTTGCTTCACAAGCTTCAGACCTTCATATGATAGCACACTAATAGCCATTTTGCAATTTTACGTGCGGTTTTTAGATTTTTTTAAGAATTGCCCGTTATTGGTCACACCGCAAACGTGAACAGTAACAAGCAGCTCAGGGTCAGCTCAAAAAATCGAAATTTTTTTCAAAAAACATTTGACAAACGGGTATTTATGTAGTATAGTATGTCTTGTCGCTGAGGTAAACACCTCGTGAAGAAAACAGAGGATGCGATAGTGGCGTAGTTGGTAACGCGCGACCTTGCCAAGGTCGAGACCGCGGGTTCGAGCCCCGTCTATCGCTCTTAAGACTCCTGATAGTTCAGGAGTCTTTTTTATATATCTCAGATGGGATATTGAATCCCGCCACTGATACAAATTTGTTACCCACCTCCTATAGAGGCGGGAGTCATCCCACATCTGATATACAACAGGGAGCTGAAGAAAACTTATCCTCCTTGTTCTGCAAAATCACTTTATTTTGTTATGAACATGAAGGGGCAAGGCGTTCAAAAGCCACCCATGGTAAATGAAACCCATGCGGTGGCTTTTGTTGATCACTCTATTATTTGATTGCTCTATTGTCCTTCTGTTACTAAACACATTATTGACAAAAGTACTGTTAATGGCCACTTTATTAGTGACCGCCTTATTAATGATGGAACAGGCGGATTCCTGTGAACGCCATAGCCATTCCATATTTGTTGCAGGTTTCGATCACTGCGTCATCACGGACAGATCCGCCCGGCTGCGCAATATATTTCACGCCGCTCTTATGCGCGCGCTCGATATTGTCGCTGAACGGGAAAAAGGCGTCTGAACCAAGAGTAACGTCTGTCATCTTGTCCAGCCATGCGCGTTTTTCTTCGCGGGTGAATACCTCCGGCTTTTCGGTAAAGGTCTTTTCCCATGCGCCGTCTGCAAGCACGTCCATATATTCCTCACCGATATATACGTCAATGGCATTGTCGCGTTCTGCGCGGCTGATGGTGTCCTTAAAGGGCAGATTCAGAACCTTCGGGCACTGACGAAGGAACCAATTGTCCGCTTTCTGGCCTGCCAGCCTGGTGCAGTGAACACGGGACTGCTGGCCTGCGCCTACGCCGATCGCCTGGCCATCCTTTACGAAGCATACGGAATTGGACTGGGTGTATTTCAAAACGATCAAAGAGATCTTCATATCGCGCTTCGCTTCTTCCGTCAGTTCTTTATTTTCTGTCACAAGATTTGAGATCAGGGCGTCGTCGATCACCAGTTCCTGTCTTCCCTGCTCGAAGGTCACCCCAAATACTTCCTTATGCTCCAGCGGGGCCGGAACGTAATCAGGATCGATCTCAATGACATTATAATTGCCTTTCTTCTTCTGCTTCAGGATCTCCAGAGCCTCTTCTGTATATCCGGGAGCGATCACACCGTCAGAAACCTCACGCTTGATCAGCATAGCCGTATCCTTATCGCAGACATCGGACAGAGAAATAAAATCTCCGAAGGAAGACATACGGTCTGCGCCCCTTGCTCTTGCATATGCGCAGGCAATAGGAGAAAAGTTCTGCCAGTCCATATCATCCACCCAGTAGATTTTCGCCAGGGTTTCTGTTAAGGGAAGCCCTACGGAAGCGCCTGCCGGGGAAACATGCTTAAAGGAAGTTGCAGCCGCAAGCCCGGTAGCTTTCTTTAAATCCCGCACTAACTGCCATCCGTTAAAAGCATCCAGGAAGTTAATGTAACCGGGTTTTCCGCTTAATACCCTGATCGGCAGGTCTTTGCCGCTGGCAAGATAGATTTTGGACGGCTTCTGGTTGGGGTTGCAGCCATATTTCAATTCTAATTCTTTCATAAAAAAATCCTCCGTTTTCTTCATCCATTATAGAAAAAACTGTATGACTTCTTTAAGTCAGATAGCATTTACTGATTCTTATTCACAATCTTTGTCTCATAGGTTCCTGATGCGATATCAATGTATCTCACAAACAAAGATACCTTGTTATCTTCGTTCAGGCTGTTCCACAGCATTTCTGTAAAGGCTTCCATATCATCAGGAATCGCTACCAGCTTGGGCTCACCCTCGAAGCTTGGAAGGGGATTGCCGTCGCATTGATAAGTATGGATAAAATGCCCCTCCCCTGCCGCTGCATTTTCATATGCAAATGTATAGCGGTTACAGGATTCCGGATTGCCGTTATTGCTCTTCAGGATAGACATTGCATAGCTGTATTTGCCGCTCTCTACATGCATAATACCGGAAATACGAGGTGTATAGTTCGGCGCGTCCGGCTCAAATTCCCTGCATCTCAAAGACTGTTCAAAAGTAAGCTGTTTGTCCATTCCTTCATAGATGGTATCCGTCTGGTCGCCGTTTGTCACAATGGTTTTATTTCCCAGTACGCGTACCGGGGCATAAATAATGAGGCTGGGGTCAGTAAGCTTAGACGGATCAAAAGCCTGGGTACGGATTCCTTCTCCGTCCTCTACAAATACGCGGTTTCTGCTGTTCTCGCTTCTGCCCATGATGAAATAAGCTGTCACTGCTTTTGTTCCGTCAGCGGACCGTCCGATGATAATCCCTCTGCCGGGGTAGGAATTCTCTTTTAATTCTTTTTCCAGTGATAACATTTCCATAATCTGCTCTCCTTTTCTATTGGTAAATAATTCAAGACTCGTTCCTGCCTGAAGGGCTTTTTTATTCCATGGAAATTGGAGTATTCCTGATATTCCAACCGCACAGACGGAATATATTCCGGACATATCGCAGTACTTTCCTAATGGAATAAAAAACGCCTGGGTAACCTTTCTTCAGGCTGCCCAGGCGGTCGGCACAAAATACTTACTGCACTCCCTGTAGTTCTCCTACTTCCGCCAGTCATGCAGTCATCAATATCATACTACAATACTTTCCACCGTTTTTCAAGGGGGAATCTTTAAATTTTTTCCTGCAGCGCATAGTCCTGTTGGATCTGCGCTGCAATATCCGCCTTCATCTGCTCCCAGGCGTCCGGATGCTCCACATAATACTTAGGGCAGTCCTTGCCAGTCACGTCGTAGTGGCGGATCACCGCATCCTCCGTAAGCTCGAAACGGGTACAAAGCCATGCCGTCAGCTTCACCACTGAATCATAGGTCGCATCTGAAAAGACGCCTGTCTCATCCATATGGCAGCATTCGATAGAAACGCTGTCCACATTCCGTGAATTGGTGGCGTAGGACATTTCCGACGTGGGAATGCACTGAATCACCTCTCCGTCCAATCCCACCACAAAATGGCTGCTCACCTTAGTCTCCTGAGTGACTGCCAGATTTTCAAAATAGTCTCTGTTTGCCTGCGCTCCCGAACCCGGATTTGCCGTGTAATGGATGGCTATGTAATTGACCTTCTCTATGGCGATCTGCGGTCTTGAATAAGAATTTGGCGTTAAAAGCTGCACGTCAATATAAGGCGCGCCCTCCTGCTGCCATCTCTCCTGGCTGGCGGACAGTGATTCATCCAAAGGTTCTTCTACGTCTTCTGCGGATTGCCGCGTCTCCTGCTCTCTGTTCCGGCGTTCCTTCAGCACAACAGAAATGCCTGTAAGCAGAAGGAGCAAAAGGAAAGCCAGGCAGACTGCCAGTACCCTCAGATTTCTCTGGCGCACCCTGTTTCTGTTCTTTTTCGGAGTTTTAACTGCGTAAGACCTGCGCTCCCGGGCAGGTCTTACGGGTATTTTATTTTTATTTGACATAGCGTTTACTGTTTATTCGTCTACGCTGTAGTTTGGCGCTTCCTTGGTAATATGAATATCATGGGGATGGGATTCCTTCAAGGAGGCTGCGGAAATCTTGATGAATCTTCCGGTTGTCTTAAGCGCTTCGATATTTTCTGCGCCGCAGTAGCCCATACCGGAACGTAAGCCGCCCATCAACTGGAATACCGTATCCTCCACATGGCCCTTGTAAGCAACACGGCCTTCTACGCCTTCCGGAACCAGTTTCTTGGCATTCTCCTGGAAATAGCGGTCCTTGCTGCCGTTCTCCATCGCCGCGATAGAACCCATGCCGCGGTATACCTTATATTTTCTTCCCTGATATAATTCAAAAGTTCCCGGGCTTTCATCACATCCGGCGAAGATGCTTCCCATCATACAAACATTTGCGCCTGCCGCAATGGCCTTGGTGATGTCTCCGGAGTATTTGATACCGCCGTCTGCAATGATCGGAATACCGAAGCGGTTAGCCACCTCGTAGCAGTCCATAACAGCAGTGATCTGCGGCACGCCGATACCGGCAACCACACGGGTAGTACAAATGGATCCAGGTCCGATACCGACCTTCACCGCATCCGCACCTGCATCGATCAATGCCTTGGTAGCGGCGCCTGTAGCCACATTGCCTGCGATCACCTGCAAATCCGGGTAAGCGTCCTTGATCTGGCGCACAGTTCTTAAAATATTCTCGGAGTGTCCGTGTGCGGAATCCACAACGATCACATCCACATTAGCCTTCACCAGCGCATCCACACGGGCAAGCACATTAGCAGTAATGCCTACTGCCGCGCCGCAGAGCAGACGTCCCTGGGAATCCTTGGCTGCAAGAGGATATTTGATCTGTTTCTCAATATCCTTAATGGTGATCAAACCTTTTAAATTAAAATCGTCATCTACAATGGGTAATTTCTCTTTACGGGATTTTGCGAGAATTTTCTTGGCTTCTTCAAGGGTGATTCCTTCTTTTGCGGTAATCAGGCCTTCAGAGGTCATGCATTCACTGATCTTCCTGCTGAAATCAGTCTCAAACTTCAGATCACGGTTGGTAATGATACCTACCAGCTTTTTGCCTTCCGTGATCGGCACACCGGAAATACGGTATTTTGCCATTAAATCATTGGCATCCTTCAAAGTGTGTTCCGCAGATAAATAAAATGGGTCTGTAATAACGCCGTTTTCTGAACGCTTTACCTTGTCCACCTCGTCCGCCTGGGCTTCAATAGACATGTTCTTATGGATAATACCAATACCGCCCTGTCTTGCCATGGCAATTGCCATACGGTACTCTGTAACCGTATCCATTCCTGCGCTCATCATAGGAATGTTCAGTTTTACCTTCTTGGTTAAATAAGTTGTTACATCTACCTGATTCGGAATGACTTTTGAATACGCCGGAACTAACAGGACGTCGTCAAAAGTAATGCCTTCACCGATGATAGTACCCATTGCATTTCCTCCCTTGTGTTTGAATATTTAGTTTTAATTTGAGTTTGTCCTTTAGTGTAACAAAAAACAGGATATGTGTCAATCCAAAAAAACTTTGCTGGGGGCTGAATTTTTGATAGCATCCGCCATCTTCTCATCCGGCTCAATGATGATCTTGCAGGTATCGGAATCAGCCTTTGTTATAATGGCAAAGCGTTTATGCTCATCATTGCCTGAGGAATAATCCAGCACCTTTATTTTCTGATTGCCGTTATAGTAGTCAAGCCTGTGGGACTTCAAAGGCGCCACAAGATCTGCCTCCTGAATGTTGATGCTTCTTACTTTTTTTCTTTTAGACTTGGACATGACCATATCAACATCCAGTTCCCCGTTTATGAACAGATATTCATATTCCAGGTCTGTCTTCGGGATAATAAAGTAACAGGCTACCCCAAGGGCTATGGCGGCCACCAGTATCAGAGGCGTGATAAACAGCCCCGCTGCCACCGCCAAAACCGTAAGGGCGATCAGGCCGTATTTAATCACGCTGTCCTTGGCCGTCTGTTCCTTCTTTACCAGTAATTCATAGTATAAATCGCTCATTTCATCCTCTCCTTGTGTTTCATTGACCAATCGTATGTTTATGGATGCGGCGGTATGCCCCAAACTCCCAAACAACAGCAATTAGTTTAAAAAACAGTATAACACAAAACGGGGCCAGCGTCTATGACACCGGTCCCGTTATTTTTAAAATCTTATTTATTATTTCATCTGATTCCCATCCGGATTTTCAGGAGAACAGATTACATCATGCCCATTCCCGGATTTCCTGCCGGCGCAGCCGGAGTATCTTCTTTAATGATAGCAACTACGGATTCAGTTGTAAGCAGAGTGGAAGCAACGCTTGTTGCGTTCTGCAGTGCGCTTCTGGTAACCTTTGCCGGATCCAGAATGCCTTCGCTTACCATATCCACATATTTCTCCGTCAGAGCATCAAAGCCCACGCCTACTTCGGATTCTTTTACCTTGTTGATGATTACAGAGCCTTCCAGTCCTGCATTGGCTGCAATGTGGTAGAGCGGAGCTTCCAGAGCCTTCAGGATAATGTTTGCGCCTGTCTTCTCATCGCCTTCCAGTTCTGCGGCAAGCTTTGCAACTTCCTTTGCGGCATGGATATATGCGGAACCGCCGCCTGCGATGATACCTTCCTCAACGGCTGCTCTGGTAGCTGCAAGAGCGTCCTCCAGACGAAGCTTTGCTTCCTTCATTTCGGTTTCTGTTGCTGCGCCTACACGGATAACTGCTACGCCGCCTGCCAGTTTTGCAAGTCTTTCCTGTAATTTTTCTCTGTCAAAGTCAGATTTGGTTTCTTCGATCTGCGCACGGATCTGAGCGACACGGTTTGCGATCTCTTCTTTATCTCCGCATCCGTCTACGATAACCGTAGTCTCTTTTGCAACCTTAACGGATTTCGCACGGCCTAACTGAGCCATAGTAGTTTCTTTCAGGTCTAATCCAAGCTCGTCGGAGATCACCTGGCCGCCTGTCAGGATCGCGATATCCTGAAGCATTTCTTTTCTTCTGTCGCCATAGCCAGGAGCCTTAACAGCCACTACCTGGAAGGTTCCTCTTAATTTATTTACGATAAGAGTGGTCAGAGCCTCGCCCTCAACATCCTCTGCGATGATCAGAAGCTTTGCGCCTGCCTGGACAATCTGCTCCAGAAGAGGAAGGATTTCCTGAATGTTGCTGATCTTTTTATCTGTAATAAGGATATACGGATCCTCAAGATTTGCTTCCATTTTTTCCATGTCTGTGGACATGTATGCGGAAATATAGCCGCGGTCAAACTGCATACCTTCAACTAGGTCAAGTTCTGTATGCATGGTCTTGGATTCCTCTACAGTGATAACGCCGTCGTTGGAAACCTTTTCCATAGCGTCTGCAACCAGTTCTCCCACAGTTTCATCGCTTGCGGAGATTGCCGCAACGTTTGCGATCTGTTTCTTTCCGCTGATCTTCTGGCTCATGTTTGCAATTGCTTCTACGGCCGTATCAGTCGCTTTCTTCATACCCTTTCTTAAAATGATCGGGTTTGCGCCTGCTGCCAGGTTCTTCATTCCTTCGTTTACCATTGCCTGAGCAAGAACAGTTGCGGTTGTTGTTCCGTCGCCTGCCACGTCGTTAGTCTTGGAAGCTACTTCCTTGATCAACTGTGCTCCCATGTTTTCAAAGCCGTCCTCCAGCTCGATTTCCTTTGCGATAGTCACACCGTCGTTGGTGATAAGCGGAGCTCCGTATGGTTTATCCAGAACAACGTTTCTTCCTTTCGGTCCAAGGGTTACTCTTACTGTATTTGCTAACTGGTTTACACCGCTCTCCAATGCGGCTCTTGCTTCTGCGCCAAATTTGATTTCTTTAGCCATAATATATATTCCTCCTGTTTTTATTGATGCTCCGTGGCGTCAATGCTTTTCTGTCAATTTTATATAATAACGTTTTACTTGAATGCAGCAAAGCGGAATGCGAATGTCCTCTTTACTGTCCTCTTGCCTGACCGCTTATTATTTTACGATCGCAAGGATATCATTCTGTCTTACGATAATGTATTCGGTTCCATCCATCTTTACTTCGGTTCCTGCATATTTGGAGTAGATAACCTTATCTCCCACAGCAACCTCCATTTTTACTTCCTTGCCGTCAACTACTCCGCCGGGGCCTACTGCAATAACCTCTGCCTGCTGAGGCTTCTCCTGTGCCTGTCCCGGAAGTACAATACCGGATTTTGTGGTTTCTTCTGCTTCTAACTGCTTTAATACGACTCTGTCGCCTAATGGTACTAATGTCATGATCTATTTTCCTCCTTTAATCTGAATCCTTTTTACTAGCACTCATTTCGCTTGAGTGCTAATCGTTGCCCTTATATTATTGAATTTGATTCGTTTCTGCAACTCTTTTTACGGTCACATTTTATATAATATACTTTTTATTTTTAATTTATTCTCTTTTTTTCTCATGTTTTCTCACTTTCTTATTTTTATTAAAAAAGAATCCTGCTACGCAGGCTTCTCCGCCTGCGGCGGGTCGCATTAGAGCGTGTTTGAAAATTCATTCCAGCAATTTTCAAACACGCTCTAGCGAATCGGATAGGGGAGATTTTACCCTCCCCTTCCACACCACGTAGCGTACCGTTCG
>JAUNGB010000043.1 GCA_030524715.1 Eubacteriales bacterium
TTAAGCAATTTTAAGTAATTTTGGTAAAATTTCAAATTTGCTCATTTATAGTATAATGGAAAGACGAGCCAATGCAAGCAGACAGCTATGAGCTGTTATAATAATGCACCTAATATTTTTAATGTTACCTCAAAGTCACACTATTCATCCGGAATGTATGCAATAGGAAATTGCAGGGCTGTACAGAAAAAAACAGGAAAAACTTATTCGCAGTTGCTTCGAATTGGGGTAACACCTACAGGAAAAGTAGTTAAGTAATAGTGAGATGCTTATAATATGTTCAGTTGTAACTGCTTTGAGAATTAAAGGTAGGGTAGCTATGAAGAAAGACACATTACTTAAAATCACTGAGCGAATGCTTCTTCTGCCCGCTTAAATGCCAGCATTGCGGAATTTTCAAAATAAAACCTGCCGTTTTCCTCTAAAATCACAATCTTATCTCCGTGGGGAAGCAGAGAAAGCAGGCTTTGCATCCGAGAAAGAAATTCTGGAACGATATTAAGAGTATGAAAGCAGGCAGTGTGCAAAGAAAAAAGTACACTGTCTGCTTTTTTATCTATCTTATCCTATCCCATCAGAAAGTTTTTACTCTTATCTTTTTTGCAAGCAAAAGTTAAAATTATAGCTCTTTTTACTACATTTTATTTTTGTAGTCAGAGACATATTGCAGAATGATATCCGCTGTTTCTTCGATACCAACGGAAGAATCTATCGTCAGTTCATAGTGCCCTGCATCTCCCCAGCGGTCTCCGGAGATATGCTTGTAATAGGCAGCTCTCGCCTTATCGGAGCGGCGAATGTTGCGCCCGGCTTCCTTGAGGGTGTCGCCGTATACCTCCATTACTCTGCTGATGCGGTATTCCTCCGGCGCGTGAATAAACACGCGAACCACGTTATCATAGTCTTTCGGCATATGGTCTGCGGCTCTGCCGACAATTACACAACTTCCGTTATCCGCAATTTTACGAATGATACGGTTCTGAGCGACAATCGCATACTGCACCACCTTTGTGCTCAAATACAGATTGTGCAGAATCTCCGGCGCTTCTTTATGAAGATTGGAAATGAATTCCCTGTCCAATCCGCTTTCGTGGGCGGCAATTGCAATCATCTCCTTGTAATAGAACGGGATTCCCAGTTTCTGCGCTGCCAGTCTGCCGATCTGCTTGCCGGAAGAACCATGCTCTCTGGCAATCGTAATAATCACTCCCGGCTCAGACAGCTTCAGGGCAGGCGCCGCTTCCTCCGCCGGGGTGTCTGCTTTCGGCATCTTTACGTAGGCTTTCTGCAGGAACTGGCGGTAGAATACTGCACCGACAGCACTGGTAATGCACTCGGTAACGGGAAAGGTCAGCCAGAACCAATTCAGCCCGAAACGAGAAAACAGGTAACCCAGCGGCACAAACAAAATGACCGTGCGGATTACAGTCAGAAGCGAACTCTTCAAGCTAAACCCCACTGCCTGAAAGAACACCGGGAAAATCAGCGATGTGACCATCGGCAGAAAACTGATGCCGATTATACGGAAGCCGATTTTTCCAATTTCGATAACTGCCGCATCCGAGGTAAACACCCGAAGCATCTGCGCAGGAACAAATACAAAACAAAGCGTTCCCAATGACATCAATGCAAGACCAAAGCAAACGGAAACGGAAAGCGTCTTTTTGCAGCGGTCAATATTTTTCGCTGCATAGTTAAAACTAACGACCGGGACAATACAGGTCTGCATGGCTCCCAGCGGGATAAAGAAGAAAGTCTGCCACTTGTAATATAACCCCAGCGCTGTAACCGCCTGATCGGAGAAGGAAGAAAGGATCAGGTTCAGCCCCAGTATGTAAAAGGTGTAAGCTGACTGCATCAGGATGTTTGGTGTGCCCAGTCGGAAAATTTCCCTGATATGATGGGGATAAACTTCTTTTGCCGGAGATTTGCGACAGCCTTTTTTCATAACGATCAGGGCGGCTGCAATTTGCCCCGTAACTGTTGCTATGGCAGCGCCGACAATGCCTGACCGGGGCAAGCCAAACATACCGAAGATCAGCAAAGGATCAAGCACGATGTTTACTGCCGCGCCGATGATCTGCGCCAGCATCGGTGTTTTCATATCGCCGGTTGCCTGCAGCACCTTTGTCCAGATGCTTTCAAGGAAAAGACCGAAACTGAACACACTGACAATCCTGCCATAGGAAATAATATCTGTAATAATTGCGGGATCACTGGTAGACATCCGGGCAAAATTCGGCATGATCCACCAGCAGATTACAGCAAACAGAATCCAGAGAACGAGTGCAAGAAAAGTACCCACACCGGCATATTCGTTGGCTTTTTCTTTTTCGCCCGTCCCCAGCTTTGCTGCCATGACGGTATTGATTCCCACGCCGGTTCCAACGGCGAGAGCAATCATCAAGAGCTGTATGGGGTAGACGATGGACAGGGCGGTGAGTCCCGAATCCGAGAATTTACCTACAAACAGGCTGTCCACAATGTTATAAAGAGCCTGGATGAGCTGCGCCAACATGACAGGCGGCGCAAGCCTGAATAATATTTTTTGTATTTTTTCTGTACCTAAAAATTCCGCAGTCTCCATAATACAATCTACCTCGGTTCATCCAATGCCTGATACAGCGCCATGCTATATTCCCGCACCGACTGCGTCAGCGCCTGTAATTTCTCTTTTCCTAAAGTTTCCAGCGCTCTGGTTTCCATCGAATCCAGAGACTCCATAAAACAAGCGGCATACGCTTTGCCTTTCTGGGACAGTACAAAGGCTTTTTCCCTTCCGTTGTTATGGCTTTCATCGCAGACTAAATATCCGGCTTTTCTCATTCTGGCAATGACATTGTGGATAGTCTGTTTTGGAAGCAGATAGTTTTCGCAAATCTGTTTTTGTGTGCAGTAGCTATTTTCCCTGATGGTATAGAGCACCAGCATCTCGTTATACGAAATGCCGTGCCTGCCCGACCACTCGGAATAGACTCCGCGAAATTTTATAATCGTATGATTCACATCACTGAGTAATTTCAGATTTTCTTGTTCCATAATTCCTCCTAAGTCCTATTTGGGACTTTGAGATTATAACTCTAAAAGATGTAATATACAATAGATATCCGGAAAAAAGCAGGAAAAATTTATTGTTCATGTGCGAGTCTTGAAATATGCAACTTTCCCCGTTCACCTAACAAATGGAAAGGTTTAAGTGACGGATAGGGATAGTTTTCCCCGCCGGTATCTCTTATAATGGCCTTACAGTAAAAAAGGCCGGCGCGTTAAAAATGCGCCGCATTTTAAAGAATAGAAGAAATCCACGTAGCTTTAGATGCGCGGTTCAGGAAACAAACAAAATAAAAAATAAACGGAGGATAAACAAATGGGTATTATTTTTAATGAAAAATCCGGCGAATTCCACTTATTTAATAATGAAATCAGCTACATCATGAAAATACTCCGCAACGGGCAGATGGGACAGCTTTACTTCGGCAAAAAGGTACCGGTAAAGGAGACATACGATTATCTGGTTGAGAACAGATACCGTCCGGTTACCGCTTATGTATACGAAAATGAATACAGCTTTACCCTTGAGCATTTAAGACAGGAATATCCCGCGTACGGAACAACTGATTTCCGTATGCCGGCTGTAGAGATCGCACAGAAGAACGGAAGCACGATCACCAACTTTACCTATGTATCCCATAAGATCTATCCAGGAAAACCAAAGCTTTCCGGTCTTCCGGCAACCTATACAGAAGATGATTCCGAGGCGGATACCCTGGAAATCCTTCTCTGCGATAAGCTGTTAAACGTAGAGATGACCCTTCTGTACACCATTTTCCAGAATGAAAATGCAATTGCAAGGAGCGTTCGTTTTAAGAATAACAGTGAAGAAAAATATCAGCTTACAACAGCAATGAGTATGAGCATTGACCTGCCGGATGATGAATACGAATGGGTACAGTTCTCCGGAGCATGGGGCCGTGAACGCTATGTAAAGGACAGAAAGCTCCAGATGGGCATCCAGTCCGTTGGCAGCACACGCGGAGCATCCGGACATTTCCACAATCCGTTTGTGATCTTAAAGCGTCCCAATGCAGACGAATTTCAGGGGGAGGCTATGGGCTTTTCCCTTGTATACAGCGGAAACTTCCTTGCCCAGGCGGAGGTTGACACTTACCATGTTACCCGTATGATGATGGGAATCCACCCCATGGGATTTTCCTGGCGCCTTGGCACAGGAGACACCTTCCAGACTCCCGAGGCAGTGATGGTTTATTCCTGCGAAGGTATGAACGGTATGAGCCAGACCTTCCACAGACTGTACCGTACCCGTCTTGCAAGAGGCTACTGGAGAGATAAAGAACGTCCGGTTCTTGTAAATAACTGGGAAGCAACTTACTTTAATTTTGATGAAGATAAGCTTATTGAGATCGCGAAGACAGCCAAAGAAGACGGTATTGAATTGTTTGTTCTTGACGACGGCTGGTTCAGCACCCGATGCGGCGAGACAAGCGGCCTTGGGGACTGGTGGGCAAATACCGACCGTCTGCCCAATGGGATCAAGGGCTTATCCGAGCGGATCGAAGGACTTGGAATGAAGTTCGGCTTATGGTTTGAGCTTGAGATGGTAAACAAAGACAGCGAGCTTTACCGCAGCCATCCGGACTGGATTCTTCAGACTCCCGGCAGAAGCGCTTCCCATGGAAGAAAACAATATGTGCTTGATTTCGCAAGAAAAGAGGTAGTAGATTATATCTACGAGATGGTTGCCAAAATCCTGCGCGAATCTAAAATTTCCTATATCAAATGGGATATGAACCGTAACATTACAGAGTGCTACTCCGCAGCTTACGGCGCAGATCAGCAGGGAGAGATCTTCCACAGATATATTCTTGGGGTTTATGACTTATATGAGCGTCTGACCAGTGAATTTCCGGAAATCCTGTTTGAGTCCTGTGCAAGCGGCGGCGGACGTTTTGACCCGGGAATGCTTTACTACGCTCCGCAGGCATGGTGCAGCGACGACAGCGACGCGGTAGAGCGTCTGAAGATTCAGTACGGAAGCTCCTATGCTTATCCCATAAGCTCCGTAGGCGCGCACGTTTCCATAGCGCCCAATCATCAGGTAGCCCGCAACACTCCAATGAAGATGCGCGGGGATGTGGCTTACTTTGGAGCATTCGGCTATGAACTGGATCTGAGCAGGCTTTCTGAGGAAGAAAGAGCACTTGTAAAAGAACAGGTTGCTTTTGTGAAGAAATACCGCAAGCTGCTCCATACAGGAAGCTATTACCGTTTGAAGAGTCCGTTTGAAGGCAATATCACCGCATGGGCTGTGGTATCTGAGGATAAGAAGCAGGCGATCGTTGGATATTATAAGGTTCTCAACGATGTAAACTGCGAATACCGCCGCCTGTATTTACAGGGACTTGATGAAAACCTGTGCTATGAGGTAGAAGCGGACGGTAAGCCGGAGGGAAGCTTTTTCGGAAGCGAAATGATGAACATTGGTCTGGTAACAACAGACGCATCCGCCGGTGAAAACCATGTGGGCGAAGATGCCTGCGGAGATTTCTGGTCACGGATTTATGTACTGACAGCGAAAGAAGCATAGAAAATATTTACTGCATCTCTTTATACGGAAAAAGAATATCCGTTTTTCTAAAAAATCAGCCGCCGTCCGGTTCTTGCCGGGCGGCTGTGTTATTTTTTGATGAAGAAAGGAAAAATTGTTATTTGTTGAAATCGGTAAAAAGATAATCAATATTCGTAATATAATAGTTCACCGGGATTTGGGATAATAAGAGTATCAAATTGTGCACATACGATAAAAAACGAAAATAATGGAGGTGTTTTTGTGGAACTATTTACGAATATGATGAATAGCCTGAACTCCATTTTGTGGAGTATGCCATTGGTAATCTTGTGTCTTGGGGCAGGTTTATGGTTTTCTATCCGAATGAAATTTCCTCAGGTAAGAATGGTGAAGGAAATGATCCATCTGTTGGTTCATGGCGAAAAGTCAGATACTGGAATTACACCGTTTCAGGCATTTGCCGCAACCGTCGGATCCAGGGTTGGGATGGGGAATATAGCCGGCGTCGCAACCGCAATTTTCTTTGGAGGCCCGGGCGCTGTATTCTGGATGTGGGTGATTGCATTTATTGGGGCAAGTTCCGCTTTTATGGAGTCATCACTCGCTCAGGCATATAAGATAAAAACAGCGGATGGGGAATATTTGGGCGGTCCGGCATATTTTATTGAGCGGGCAATAAAGTGCAAACCGTATGCTGTGCTGTTTGCAATTACCACTGTATTAGGACCGGGAATCTTAATGCCGGGGCTTCATGTTAATTCTATCGCGTCCACTTATGAAGAGGCATTCGGAGCAAACATGATTGTGGTTGGGGCAGTTTTTTGCGCGGTTCTTGCCATTGTCGTGTGCGGCGGAATCAAGAGGATCGGAAAAATAGCGGAATACATGGCGCCGGTAATGTGCGTGGTCTATGTCCTTATGGCGTTTGCTGTAATCGGGACAAATATTGAAAAGGTGCCCGGCGTATTTCAGATGATTTTTACCTCCGCCTTTGGATTGCATCCGGTTTTCGGAGGAATTGTCGGTTCAGCAGTTTCCTGGGGAGTAAAGCGCGGAATTTATTCCAATGAGGCAGGACAGGGCTCCGGGGCAATCGTAAGTGCGGCGGCGGAATGTTCCCATCCGGCAAAACAGGGATTAGTACAGGCTTTTTCCGTATATATTGATACGCTGATTGTCTGTACCTCATCCGCCCTGATCATTCTTCTGTCAGGATGCTACAATACAGTAGACTCCGATGGAGTAACGATGCTGGCAGAAAATATCCCCGGTGTTGAATATGGAATCCGCTGGGCGCAGAATGCACTGAGCAGTTCTCTGGGGACATGGGCAGGAAAGCTTCTGGCAATCATCATCATTATGTTTGTCTTTACATCCCTGATGGGATATTACTATCAGGCAGAGTCTAATATCCGGTATTTGTTTAAAGGGAAAAAGGCTGCTGTCCTTGTTATGAGGGGCATTTTCATTTTTTCATGTTTTTCAGGCGTTCTGGTGAACGGGCAAGTGATCTGGACAATGGGGGATACCGGCGTGGCTATGATGGCCTGGCTGAACATTGTGGCGATTCTGATTCTTTCTAAAAAGGGTTTTGCGATCCTGAAAGATTATGAAGAACAGAAGAAAGCAGGAAAGGATCCGGTATTTGATCCGAAGAAATTTGATATTGAGGATACCACAGGTGTCTGGGACAGATATCAAAATCGGTAAAAAGAGAAACAAAATCCGGAATATAAACAAAGAAATATTTATGATAGGGTATAGATAGAAAGCAGTACATAAAAATCATGAAAAAACGGAGGGAAATAATGATGTTAAAAGTGACAAGAGCGACAGACCCGGAACTGGCAGGATTGGTTGATGAAGAGCTGAAACGTCAGGAGCATAATATTGAGATGATCGCGTCAGAGAGTACGGCTCCTCTGGCAGTTATGGAACTGACAGGAAGTGTATTTACCAATAAGACGCTGGAAGGATATCCGGGCAGAAGATTTCAGGCCGGTTCCCATGTAGCGGACAAGGTGGAAGAGCTGGCATGTGAGAGGGCAAAGGAACTGTTCCATGCAGACCATGTAAATATTCAGTCTTATTCAGGATCCACGGCAAACTACAGTGTTTTTGCCTCTGTACTGAACCCGGGAGACAAGGTATTGAGTATGCGTCTGGATCAGGGCGGGCATCTGACACATGGTTCACCTGCAAACTGGGTTAGCAAGATTTATCATTTTGAGTTTTACGCAATGGATCCGGAAACCGAACTGATCGACTATGATGCTCTGGAAGAAAAAGCAAAAGAATATAATCCTAAGCTGATCATTGCAGGCGCAAGCTCTTATTCACGCCTGATTGATTATGAGCGTATTGCAAAGGTGGCAAAAGAGGTGGGCGCATATTTCATGGTAGATATGGCGCATATTGCAGGCCTGGTAGCTGCCGGGGTGATCCCAAGCCCGATCCCTTATGCGGATTTTGTAACCTCTTCCACTACTAAGACTTTCTGCAGCGCAAGAAGCGGTATGGTATTCTGCAAAGCAGAGCATGCGAAAATCCTTGACAAAGGAACATTCCCGGGTGCCCTTGGCTCCATTCAGCTCCACACAATGGCTGCAAAGGCATGGTCATTTAAGTATGCTGCCACGGATGAATTTAAAGCCATTATGGAACAGGTAGTAAAAAATGCGAAATGTCTGGCAGAAGAACTGACAAAATATGGTTTCCGTATTGTCAGCGGCGGAACCGATAACCATCTCCTTGTTGCCGACCTGAGAGGAAAACACATTACGGGAAAAGCATTCCAGAATGCACTGGACGCAGTAGGCATTACGGTAAATAAAAACATGATTCCTTTCGATCCGGAGAAACCGGGCGTGACAAGCGGCGTGCGCATTGGGCTGACGGCGGTATCCCAGAGAGGGCTGAAGGAAGCTGAGATCAGGGAAATTGCTGCTATTATGAATAAAGTGGCGGAAGCACCGGAGGATGAGCAGAATCTTGCCCAGTGCAGGGCGCAGGCACAGGCATTGATCGCACGTTTTCCGCTTTATCCGGCAGGGGCTTTTGACGAGAACTGAATTTGACAAAAAGCGGCATTTCCTCTAAAGTAGAGAAAAAGAAGAATGTGGAGGAGAATGCTGCAGATGGCAATACAGATTACTGACTGGGGACAAATTGTATGGCTGGACGAGGAACAGGACATATTTTCTATACGGGGACTGAAAGCAGGGATCGTAACCCTTGCCGCTGAAGCACACCAGCCAAGGCACAGACATTATGAAGAGCAGGTCATTTATGTAATAGAAGGACAGGCGCTTTCTATACTGGATGGTGTGGAAAGCCGTCTGTCTGCCGGAAGTTTTTTCCATTGGAAGGCCGGTGTAGAGCATGAAATATACAATGTCGGCCAGAAACCCTTCCGGCATCTGCTCATATCAAATCCGGAAGCTGAGATACCTGAAGAAACCGCATTTCGTAAAGAAGGCGTTCATCAGGAAGTTTCGCCGGAGCTGATCTATGTTGCTGTTGAGGCAATACGTACACAATTTCTGGAAACCCTTCATTATGGATATGCGATTTTTGATTCTTTTGGGAACCTGATTCTGCAAAGCCAGTTTTATCCGGACTATTGTACGGCTTGCTGCCAACCGGCGCAAAATCCCGGGACATGCGGGTGTATGCGCCGGATTCCTCTGAAGGAGTGTTCCGGGGAAAAAGTGTTTTACTGCGAAAACGGAATGGAAGTTTTTCAGTATCCGATTCTTTTTGGGGGAACGTTTATGGGATATATCCAGAGCGGATATATCCGGCATTCTTCCAGCCAGAAGGGAAGGATTGAGGATGTCTATGACTCTCCGGAAAGTGTGGTGGCAGGGATCAAAGCCCTGATACGCAGGATAGTCAAGGCAATCCGTAATTACTGTGAGTTTGAACAATTCCGGAGGGAATTGATGGAAAAAGAACTCCACATTTCCACGCAGGAAGAAGCGCAGCGTATTCTCCTGAAAAACCTGAAGGATACACAGTCGGCTATGACAGATTTGAAGATTAATAATCATTTTCTTTTCAATACCCTGAACAGTATGGCTTCCATGGCGCTGGATGAGGGCTCCATGCCATTATACCAGTCTATCGTAGACTTATCGAAGATGTTTCATTATACGCTTCGCACACAGGCTTCCATGGTTCCCCTGGAGAAAGAAATTGATTATGTAAAGGCATATCTGCAGCTTCAGAAATTAAGATATGGAGAAGAACTGGAGATTAGCTGGCATGTGGACCGGGGAGCAGTGCAGATAACAGTACCGTTTAATTTTCTGCAGCCGGTGGTAGAGAATGCGTTTGTGCATGGGTTTGAAGAGAGCGTACATAAAAAAATAAGGATTTTTGTCGAAAAGACAGATCATGATGTGGAGATCCGGGTAGTAAATTCAGGAATCAAATTAAGCGAACAGAAATGTAAAATGATAAATCAGGGAATAAAAAGCAATACTTCCCATGGCTTATCCATGCTGTACCAGAAGTTAAACGCAATATACGGAAAGGACTTTCGTTTTGAAATAGGGACAGACAGAAGAAAAAATACCCTTTTTCTTATTTGCATTCCAACATCAGACAGCTATAAGGCGGAGGGGGATGTAGTATGATTAAAGCAGTGATTTGTGATGATGAAAAAGCCGCTCTGAATATCATCCGGCATTTTATTGAGGCAAAGAAACTGCCTATTGAGATTGCAGGGACAGCGGAAAACGGACGGGACGCATGGAATCTGATCCAGTGTGTAAAGCCGGATCTGGTCTTTATGGATATCCATATGCCCTACATGAACGGCTTTGAGATCATCAGCAGAATGAAAGACAGCAAGGTAATTATCATAACAGCCTATGACTCTTTTGAATACGCGCAGCGGGCGCTGCGGCTGGGCGCCAGCGATATTCTTTCAAAGCCTATTGAGTTTGAACAATTAGAGCAGGCAATTGTGAGGGCCGTTGGCTGGAATTTTACTGGAAACGAAACGGTAGATACCATCCTTGCATATATTTACGAACATTATAATGAACAGATAGAATTGGATACACTGGCAGAATTAACCTTCTGTACGCCCAGCCATATAGCCAGACTTTTTAAGAAATATATGGGAATGACCATTATATCCTATGTCCATAAGGTCAGGATTGAAAAGAGTATACACTTGATGGAAGAAAAAAAGCTGGCGATCAAAGAGGCGGCAGAGGCTGTGGGGTATCAGAATCTGAATCATTTTTATAAATATTTTCATATTCAGATGGGGGTCACACCGGCCGTTTATATGAAACAGGGCCGGGATGAAGGCCCGAAAATGTAAGATATAAAAAGGCAGCTTTACAGAAATGGAGGCGTAGTATGAAAAATCTGGGAGAAAGGGTTCCGATTTTAAATGAAATGCAAAAAGGAGAGGAAGTCATCTGGGTGAATCCGGACAAAGTATCTTTTGCTGAGAGCATGGAGGGGTGCGAATTGTCCATGGCGGATGTGGAAGACGCAGAGGAACGCCTGAAGCGGTTTGCCCCGTTTATTATGAAATGTTTCCCGGAAACCAAAGACAGGAATGGGCTGATCGAGTCCGTGCTGACGGATATTCCGACGATGAAAGATGTAATAAACCGAAAATACGGCAGCCATCTGGAAGGCCGGCTCTTATTAAAGCAGGACAGCCATCTTGCCATTGCAGGTTCCGTAAAAGCCAGAGGCGGAATCTATGAAATACTGAAGCATACGGAAGATCTGGCAATGGAACAGGGGATGCTTTCATTAGAAGATGATTATTCCTGTCTGGCAGAACCGAAATTCCGGGAATTTTTTGCCCAGTATACGGTTCAGGTGGGTTCTACGGGAAATCTCGGCATGAGCATCGGAATCATGAGCGCCGCCATTGGATATCAGGTAATTGTACACATGTCTGCTGACGCAAAACAATGGAAAAAAGATCTGCTGAGGAGCCATGGCGTTACGGTCATAGAATATGATTCTGATTATAGTGAAGCTGTTAAAAATGGAAGGCGCTTGTCTGATGAAAATCCCAGAAGCTATTTTGTCGATGATGAAAATTCAAGAACTCTTTTCCTGGGGTATGCGGTGGCGGCAAAACGCCTGGTGGGACAATTAGAGGAAAAAGGAATTGCGATAGATGAAGGGCATCCATTGTTTGTTTATATTCCCTGTGGAGTAGGCGGAGCCCCCGGCGGCATTAGTTTTGGACTGAAGCAGGTATTCAGGGATCATGTGCATTGCTTTTTTGTTGAGCCGACACAGGCACCCTGTATGCTACTTGGGATGGCAACCGGGTTAAACAGCGAAATCTCTGTTCAGGATATCGGGCTGTCCGGTATGACCCATGCGGACGGACTGGCCGTAGGAAGACCGTCTGGTTTTGTTGGCGGGGTTATGAAGCCCATGCTGAGCGGGGAATTTACGGTTCAGGATGCAAAACTGTATGACTATATGAGGGATCTGCTGGAGGCGGAGGATATTTTTCTGGAGCCAAGTGCATGTGCGGCTTTTCAGGGCGTGATAAAACTGGGGCAAAGTGATGATATGCAAAGGTATTTGAAAGAGAATAACCTTACTGAGAAGATGCAAAGTGCAGTTCATATTGCATGGGCGACCGGAGGCAGTCTGGTCCCGGAGAAAATCAGGGAGGAGTATAAAAAAACATACCTTGATTGAGTGACAGAGTATCGAAGCTGCGAAGTGGTTGCGTGTAATTTAATAGTAAAATTGGTTGAAAAATGAATCCGTTGACCTTGAATCCCATCAGCAGAGTTGTTTTTCAACCTTTTTTTATGAATTGTAATTGACAAAGGAGAAACTTATGAAGATATTTTACCCTGATTTCCAAGACCATTCTTGACGGTCAGGCTGTCGTATGGTAAGTTGTTCCTATAACAGGTTCCCTGCTGGTACAAGGATGTACTGACCTTTTTGGAAATTGATATTTACAGGAAGTAATGGGGATATTTTTTGGCAGTTTGTCAACGCATTGGAAACATAAGCGTTGGAAAGGAGTGTGGCTGGTGTGAGAAAAATATTTAATGTGACAGGGGAATGTAAGCCGGAGCTCCACTATATGGTAGATATTTCGGAAAAACTTAGGCAAATAAAAGTGATGGTCGATGCAGGACAGTATTTTACCATAAATCGCGCCAGACAATATGGAAAGACTACAACTCTGGCAGCATTGGAGAGGTTTCTTGGCAGTGAGTATTATGTGGTTAGTCTGGATTTTCAATATCAGATGAGCGATGCAAAGTTTCGTAACGAAAACACATTTTCGGTTGCTTTTGCAAAGGCTTTTATTTCAACACTGGAGGAATCAGGCAGTTGTCTTCCGGAGGAAATGAAAAAGAAAATCCTGATGTTGAAAACAGAGATTACTGAACATAAAGAGGAAATAGATCTTGTTGAGCTTTTTCAGTATCTATGTATAATCTGCGGAGCGGCGGATAAGCCAATCGTCTTGATGATAGATGAGATTGACAGCGCAACGAATAATCAGGTTTTTCTGGATTTTCTTGCCCAGTTGAGAGGGTATTATATGAAACGTGATAAGCTTCATACATTCCAGTCTGTGATTTTGGCGGGTGTATATGATGTGAAGAATATTAAAAGGAAAATCAGGCCTGATGATGAACATAGGATGAATAGCCCGTGGAATATTGCAGCGGATTTTGATGTGGTGATGAGTTTTTCCGGGAAGGAAATTGCCGGAATGCTTCTTGCATATGAAAAAGACAATCATACAGGTATGGATATTGAAGAAATTGCCGGGCTGATTTATGATTATACAGAGGGATATCCTTATCTTGTGTCACGCATCTGTAAGTTGATCGATGAAAAAATAACAGGAACAGAGAGTTTTGCCGATAAGAAATCAGCGTGGACTATGCAGGGATTTCTGGAGGCGGTCAGGATTTTGCTCTCCGAAAAGAACACTTTATTTGAATCGCTTATCGGAAAGATTGAGGATTATCCCACTCTTCGAAAAGTGCTTTATCATATTCTTTTTGGCGGTATAAAGATGATTTATAATCCTGATGATTCTGCTATAGATATCGCTACAATGTTCGGATTTGTAAAGAATGATGCAGGAACACTCAGAATAGCAAACAGGATATATGAAACTCGCCTGTACAATTATTATTTAGCCGCGAATGAGGCGCAGAGCAGTGAAATCTTTATTACGGCCGCGAATAATAAATCGCAGTTTATCTGTAACGGACATTTGGATATGGATATGGTAATGAAAAAATATGTAGAGTATTTTGACAGTATCTATGGAGACCAGATGCAGGAATTTGACGAGGATGAAGGGCGCAGGCGATTCCTGCTTTATATACGCCCTATAATTAATGGAACAGGAAACTATTATATTGAACCACAGACACGAAATGCGCGGCGGATGGATGTGGTAGTAGACTATCTGGGAGAACGGTTTGTTATTGAACTGAAGATCTGGCGTGGAAATTCCTATAACAGTCGGGGAGAAAAACAGTTATCGGATTATCTTGACTATTTTAACCTTAAAAAGGGTTATATGCTGAGTTACAATTTCAATAAGAAAAAGAGGATTGGAGTTCATAAAATACAATTAGGTGAAAAAGTCTTAGTGGAAGCAGTTGTATGATCAGTGTTGCTGCTAATCAACGAAATCAGAGGGTGCGCCTATGATATTTTCGTAGACATCCTCTGATATATTTTTGTCTGTAGCCGTATTTCTTGACAATACCTGCTTGCGGTAGGCAGTGGGAGACATGCCGTAATATTTGTGGAAGACCTTTGTCAGGGATTCGGCTTTCTGATAGCCGCAGGAGAAGGCAATGCTTTCCACGGATAAGGTGGAGGATTCCAGCATATGGAGAGCCTTGGTCAGGCGGTAATTCTGGATATATTTCATGGGAGAAAGACCTGTCTGCTTTTTAAACAGAACACTTAAATAGCTGCGGTTCAGGCCTACATAGTCCGCAACGCTTTCCACGGAGACAGACTCCGTAATATGGCTCTGGATATAAGAAATAGCATGCTGCATATAGGTGTTGCTGTTAATGGAAAAGCCTACGTTGTGCTGGGAATTTGCCAGAGTTCCCATAAATAAATAAAACATGCCAAGCGCCCTGTAGTTATCTGCAGGGTTTAATTTATTATGGCGGATCATTTCCATTACGTATTTTTTCAGCTTTTCTCCTTCGTCGCAGGTGAAAACAGGAGTATCCTGGGATAAGCCTAAAGAGTGGACGATCTTGGAGGCGTTATTACCGGAAAATCCTACCCAGATATAGGTCCACGGGGTATGCTCATTTGAGATGTAGGTGGTCTGATAGTCCGGCTCGATTAAAAATCCCTGACCCTTGGACAGGCTGTATTTAATGTTGTTTACCCAGAATTCGCCTTTTCCCTCCAGAATATAGTGAATAAGGTAGTAGGATCGGACAGCGGGGCCGTATTTATGGCCGCCGTTGGTGATGGAATGTCCGAAGGAGTTAAGGCAGATATCCTGCTGGCTGTAGACCGGCAGAGCGATGGTAATCGAATTTTCCATAAGGACTCCCCTCCAAAGTAAGTATTTTTATGGCTGCAAAGCTTCTGCACGGAACAGGCGGAGGCTTATTTTCTTCTTAAAACAAAAGAGGGAGAGACCCACAGGTTCTCCCCCGGTCACGGGCTTCGCAAGTTTCCGCAACACGATCACTGAGTTTACTATAGCAGAATTGACACAAGAAGTCAAGATGCTGATTCAACTCTGTATTAAGTCATGCTTCCGGAAAGGATACTGGAAAACGGAAAAAAATAAGCCCGGTCATAATCGAGGTTTTACTACGCACTCTACTACTCTTGAATGGGGAAACATGAGGGAAAATAAGAATTTTTAAGAACATCTTCCGTAATGAAAAATGTCGCTATAGCCTGTAAACACAGGCTATAACGGCATATAAGAACTTCTGAAAAGACAGTCAGTTTTTCTATATAGATTTTAAGTAAATATGAACGTTCTTATTTTTTCTTTGCTTCTCTGGAGATGGTCTTTACGCCCTCTACGGCAAGAACGACCGCAAGAATTACCAGCAGGGAACCGATTCCTGCACGGATCCAGCACCATACGGTTTCTCCCGTACCTGCAACTGCTGCGGTAAAGTTTGTGCTGATAGTCTGGCAGAGAGAGACAATAGTAACAACCAGCATGAAGGCCATGGGAAACAGGAACATTTTGTTATTCTTGCCCATGGTGCCGAGCCATGCTGCCACAGCCAGAAGGCCAAGTGCGGCAAGAAGCTGGTTGGCAGCTCCGAACAAAGCCCAGATCTTTGCATAGCCGGTCATACCAAGCGCGATTCCCAGGACTACGGTGATCGCGGTGGAAACATATGGATTGGTAAGTACGGCTTTAAAGCCTTTTGCGTCCTTGTAGGTCTGTCCCGGTTCAAGCCAGAATTCCTGAAACATGTAGCGTGCCAGACGTGTGGCAGTATCCAGAGACGTCAGGCAAAACGCGGATACGGCAAGGATCAGCATAGAGTAGATCACATTGCCTGCTCCTGACAGGAATGGTATCTCCGTGCACATGCGGGAGATACCTGTAGCGAAGACTGCCGTCGGTGTGGTGATCCCGCCGGGAACATATTCTTTCCAGATGTAGCCTACTGCGCACAGAGAGATCAGTGCAAGACCGCATTCGATCAGCATACCGCCGTAAGCAATGGGACGTGCATCAGTTTCTTTATCCAGCTGTTTGGCGGTTGTACCGGAGCCAACCAGGGAATGGAAGCCTGAGATCGCGCCGCAGGCGATGGTTACAAACAGTGCCGGGAACAGGCTCCCCAGGGATACGCCCGAGCCATACTCCGCGCTGTCTATAAAGCCTGTAAACGCAGGGATCTCCAGTGTCGGGTGGGCGCCGATGATACCGAAAACAGAAACGATCATCATACCGTAAAGCAGGAAGGAACTAAGATAGTCACGTGGCTGGAGCAGGATCCAGACAGGAGTAACCGAAGCTACTGCGATGTAAATTCCCACGATGATCATCCATGTGTTTCCGTTTAAATACAGAGGGTGCCAGTTATAACCAATGACCATGCAAAGGATGATAGCCGCAACGCCGACTATGGTTGAAACCAGCAGAGACGCATTTCTTCTGTATACCATAATGCCGAAGATAATTGCAATTACAATAAACAGAATGGAAATCATGGCGGTACGTGCATTGGCTGCGCTGGCTGCTGCATCGAGAGCGCCTGCTTCGTCATAGGTAGCCTTAAAGGTGTTCGCTACGATGGAAGCGAAGGCCGCTACGACCAGAATCAGCGTAAGGTAAGAGAAAATGATAAACAGCTTCTTTGCACGGGAGCCGATACTGGTCGCAATAACTTCGCCGATGGATTGCCCATTGTTTCGGATAGATGCGAAAAGCGCACCGAAATCATGAACCGCGCCGAAGAAAATTCCTCCGATGAGTACCCACAGCATTACCGGGATCCACCCGAAAACCGCTGCCTGAATCGGGCCGTTGATGGGGCCTGCGCCTGCAATGGATGAGAAATGATGTCCCATCAGAACCGGGGCCTTTGCCGGAACATAGTCATTGCCGTCTTCAAGTTCGTGAGCCGGGGTGGTTCTCTTTGGGTCTACGCCCCATTGCTCAGCCAGCCATTTACCGTACTTCAGGTATCCGATCGCAAGGATGGCGATACCCACAAGTAAAATTACTACTGCATTCATTTGTTAATCCTCCTTCTTTTGTTATGAATGCAATGCTTAGAACGTTAAGAGTTCAGCGCCGATGCACTGACTGTATTAACGGGCTAATCATTTTAATATATTTTTCATTAATTTCGCATTTCCCCGTCCGCTGCTGTTTGTGCGGAAACGATTCTCGCTGCAGATCAGAAGGGCGGTATGGAAGTCCATCCATCCGTATAGCGAAAAATGAAAACTTTTGTAAATCCGGCACCTGCGAAGCGCCTTCTCAGCCTGTGGCGTACAGGTATCACACAGAAATACTGCAGTGATATAGCTGTACATATGGTCAGGTTTCGGTTCAATAAGCTTCATGCCTTCTTTATATGCATAATCCCGGCATTTTTCATAAAGCGTCTCATCCAGCTCCGACACGGAAAATATGTATACATACTCATAGCAGTCGGCAGCCCATAGCTGAGCCTTTTTCACAAGGACATACTTGGAGGAATGCACGGAAAAACGGCAGTGGGCAGCCAGAGGCAGCCCGTCCTTTCCTGCATCTCCATAAGTTTCAATATCAAAATAAGCTTCATAGCTTCTGATCAGGCGTTCCAGTAATTCTTCCCGTGAAAAGTTATTTCCCATAGATTTCCTCCTGACAGTTATACATTAGCAGCCACAAGCCCGGGCAGCCAGTGCAGGGCTTGGAAGTAAACAGTAACATCTGATATATCCGGCACTATTATGCCACGAACTGTAAGATTATGCCACACTTTTTTTCAGAACTGGACAAAAAGTCAACTGGACATGCGGGCATATCGGCGGGCAAAAGATAACTGCCGGACGCATTTCAGGTCCGGCAGTTCAGTATAATCCTCAGTATGATCCATGGTAATCCGTTAGTTTCTCAACATATCAAGGTCAAGCATATCCAGCTTGGCGGAGGCCAGTGTCAGCTCGCACTGCAGGCTGGAGATATTTGCGGCGGTCATAGGGAATTCCAGAAGAAGGTTCACTGCGATCGCCAGCGGGAGTGCGGACATAGGAATCCCAAGCTGCATGAAGATGATCGTATAGCAGGTCATCGAGCCGCCCGGAACAGGAGGCGCGGCCATAGATAAAAGACTGCAGACCACTACACTGATAACCAGCCAGGGTATAGTAATGGAGACCCCACTGTTTTCCGCCATGCAAAGCGCAGTTGCCAGAAAACCGATGGCAGCTCCCGGCATAAAAATCACCTGACCCAGCGGAAGTGCGAAGTTATTGATTTTTGACGAAATGCCAAGTTTTTTCTCACAGGTTTCCAGATTGGTTCCGTATGCGGAGGCTCCGGACGCGGTGCTGAGTGCGATAATAAATGTGGGAAAAAGCTTTTTCAGCAGCAGGGGCAGCGAAACCTTCAGCCGCAGGGAAATAGCCAGCGCATAGAGGAATATGCACAGGAACGATCCGATAATAGTCAGAGGAACACATTTTATGGCGCCTCCCATATCCTCAAAGGAATCAGACGCGATCATGGAGTAGACGCTGAGGAAAACAAACAGCGGTACTAATTTACCAATGGCGCTCATTAAAAATTGTAAGATTCCATTAAGCTGATCGACCAGGGTCATGACAGTAGAAACCTTTTCTCCCAGAACAAGCAGTGCAATTCCGATACAGACTCCAAGAAAAATGATCTGCAGCGCATTTCCATTCAGAAACGGCGAGAGCATGTCGCTGGGAACCACATCAAGGATCATCTCATAAATCTGTGCAAATGCGCCGGATTCTCCTGCCTGAAAGGTATCTCCTAAGGGGAAAAGACCCGTCAGCATTAAAGCGGCGCAGGTAATGATTTCAATAACGCCGGTAAAAATCAGCATCCGTCCGATGACGGTCCGTCCGATCTTCCCCAGTATGGTGATGTCACCGATGCTGATAATTCCCCCGCAAATGGCAAGGAAGATCATGGGTGATGATAATGCCTGCAGAGCCCCCATCATAGTATCGAACAGGGGATTGACGATACCGTTTATCAGATTCCTTGCGGTTGTGGGCAGCATTCTGGAAAGAAAGCCGAAAAGAACCGCAAGAATGATTCCGATCAAAATCTGGGTGACCTGTCCGACGCGCATTCTGCGGGGCGGATTCATGGTGATACAGTTTACTCCGTCTTTGTATGAGTAGACCGGCCTGAGTACTGCCTGGGAAATCAGATTGGTGTATAAAAAGTCGCCGTAATATTCGTCTTCCCCGAAGATTTCAGCCGGGCCGGTTTTTTCACCGGGAGCTTTGATTTCTATGTAATGTCTGCGAAGCCGTGTGCCTGCCCGGAAGCTGCAGGTTGTCCCTTCACCGGATTTGGAAAGCCAGTAGCCCAGAGTTTCTTCCACTGCCAGCCGCAGACGGACGATATCCTTTTGGTCTGTTTCTGCTTCCCGGAGTGCGTTTACCGTCAGATCAGAGAAGTGATCTATTGTATTGGTATTCAGCGCGGCGGTTTCTTTATATGCTTTTATTTTTTGTGCCATATTCTACTCCCTCCCTTTGGTTAGTATCTGCTGATGCAGTAGTATCTGTTAATAGATCTGTTAATAGTAGTATCTGCTAATACAGATTTGCTGATGCAGATTTCCATAATTATATATCGTACCGCCGTAATGGAGGATACATCTTGTGCAGATTTTTTACATCTTGTGCAGATTAAATTGCGGAGAACAGGAAAAACAGGTATAAAATACTATGCCTAATGCCTATAATAATATAAATTAATATAGTGTGATACATAGATACATAGATAGTGTGATATAGTGTGATACCAGAATCCAGAATCAACAGAATCAAAAGTCATACTGTTGTCATACTTGTGTTATGTGTTATTTGTCATGTTTGCATGGATGGTTAAGGTATAGTATTATAGTATGGCTGAAATAAAGAAAAAAGGGGGAATCTTGATATGGATATCAATATGGTAACAGAAAACGGAGAAATGATAGTAGTGCTTGAGGGAAGACTGGATACGACCACTGCGCCGGATCTGGAGAAGAAGGTGGCGACGGCTTTAGACTGTGTAAGCCGACTGGTCTTAGATTTTGAGAAACTTTCTTATATTTCCAGCGCGGGGTTAAGAGTCCTGCTCTCTTTACAGAAAAAGATGACAGCCAGAAAAGGAACCATGATCGTGCGGAATCCTAACGAGGTAGTTATGGAGGTTTTCGAAGTAACGGGATTTGAGGATATCCTTACTATAGAGAGAAAGAAGCTGTAAAGATAAAGATACATCTAAGTATGTCTGGCATATCTAAGATAAAATGTACGATAACATCCAAGTATGTATGGTACGTCTAAGATACATCTGATTCAGGCTTATTCGGGAGGAGCACGATATGGGATACGATTATTTTGTAGCGCTTCTGACAGCGACGAAAACAGAGGCGGAAGGCTTAAAGCGCATTTACAAAAACTGGTCTGAAAAGAGTTTTGATAATGACAGTCAGCTTTACTATGAAACCTGGTTTGAGAGGGAAGGGAAAAAATGTAAGGTGGTGACCGCAAACCAGAATGAAATGGGAATGACTGCCAGCGCGGTACTGACAATGAAAATAATTGAACACTTCCGTCCGCGGTACCTGATCATGGTAGGAATTGCCGCCGGTATTGCTACGGAAGAAATAGAGCAGCAGGAGTACGGAGATGTTATCGTCCCGACAATTATCTGGGATTATTCCGCTGGAAAATTTGTCAACGCGAAGCAGGCGGATATCAAGTATGGTAAGATCGGATTTATTCCCCGGCCTGCCGTATTCCGTATGGACGCCGATATAGAAAAATGCGTGCAGCGGGCGATAGAATCGCCGAAAAATGAATGTCATGCCTATATGGGACCAATGGCGTGCGGCACCGCTGTGGTCGCTAACAGGGAGATTCTGGATAAACAGATCCTGACGCAGTTCTCCCATACTGCCGGGCTGGATATGGAATCCTATGCGGTGGTTTACGCGGCATCCAACGCGACCTCACCCCGGCCTGTTCCCATTATCGTCAAAAGCGTAAGCGACTTTGCAGATGACAAAAAGTCCGATCAATATCAGAAGTTTGCCGTTTATACCAGTTCGGAGTTTGCAAAGCTGCTTTATGAAGAATTTTTACCAATGAATTGAACGCAGATAAGCATTTTCGGCTGCAAGTGCGCAGAGCACTAAGCGGAAGGTAGGGGGATGCTTATGTTAGAGCGTGTTTGAAGTTCCCACTGACAAGTTACGCAGCGGCCTGCGTTCATGAGTATGCAGCAAAACGGAATGTGAATATCCGTTTTATTCATTAAACTAAGACATAAAATTAAGACATTGATATGAGGGAGGAAAACGGATTGAAGAAAAAAGTAGTGATAAGTATGCTGGCTTTTTTATTTGCAGCATCGGCTGTTGGGGGAAGATGTGATCTTGCCCGGGCGGAAGAGGCTTCCAGTCAGGAAGAGACAGAGAGCGAGCAGGAAGAATCCGGCCAGGAAGAGACGGAGAGCTCAGAAGAAGAATCCGGTCAGGAGGAAACAGAGAGCACACAGGAAGAGTCAGGGGCTTCTTCCGACGAGGGAGAGAGTGAGCCTTTAAACGGAGAGATAAAGGATGCTACCGAATATACGGCGGAAATAAACGCCGCTGTATATGAGCTCCTGGATTTTTCGGATGAGCAGGAGCGGGAATTTGCGGAGAAAGGATTTATTGCCGCGCCGGACAGCCTGGAGATTAAGACAGAGGACGGAACAACCGTATGGAGCCAGGATGTATATCGGTTTGTGGAGGATGAGGATTCGCCGGACAGCGCAAATCCCAGCCTGTGGCGTAATACTCAGTTAAATGCTTTATATGGGCTGTTTGAGGTTACGGACGGCATTTATCAGGTCAGAGGCTATGATGTAGCGAACGTAACGTTTGTACGCAGTGATAACGGCTGGATCATTTTTGACTGTACCACAAGTGTGGAAACAGCAGAAGCGGCTTTGGAGCTGTTTAAGGAAAACATCGATAAGGAAGCGCATATTGCGGCGGTTGTCATAAGCCATGCCCATATCGACCATTACGGCGGTGTTGGAGGATTGATCAAGGAAGAAGATCTGGCAGACGCCACGCTTCCTCTGGAAGAGCAGATCGCATCAGGGAAAACGCTGCTTATTGTGCCGGAGGGCTTTGAAAAGGCAGCAATGGAAGAAAATGTGTTTGCAGGGAATGCCATGAAGCGCAGATCAAACTATCAGTACGGCTCCCTTCTGCAAAAAGGAGAGAACGGCAGCCTTTCCGTGGGAATCGGACTTACTCCGTCAAACGGTACGACCTCGTATCTTTCTCCCACATTTGAGGTGACAGAAGATGTTTTTGAAGTGACGGTGGACGGCGTGGATATGGTATTCCAGCTTACTCCGGACACAGAGTCGCCGGCTGAAATGAATACCTATCTGCCAGGGTATAAAGCCCTCTGGATGGCAGAAAACTGCACCGGCACCATGCATAACCTGTATACGCTGCGAGGCGCGGAGATCCGGGATGGGAATGCATGGGCGCAGTATATTATGGAGGCAAAGGCGCTGTTCGGGGATAAGACGGAAGTGGTTTTCCAGTCCCATAACTGGCCGCACTGGGGAAGCGATGTGATCGACCAGTATCTTCTGGATACGGCATCTGTATACAAATACATTACCTCCCAGACCCTGCAGTATCTGAACGAAGGGTATACCTCCACAGAGATCGCCAACATGATCTCTCTGCCTGAAGAGCTTGAGAAGGTATGGTATACACGGCAGTATTACGGAACTCTGAAGCATAATGCAAAAGCTGTTTATCAGAAATATATGGGCTGGTATGACGCTAATCCGGTACATCTGGACGAACTGGAGCCCTCTGAATACGCCCAAAAGCTGGTGGAATACCTCGGAGATACGGATAAGGTTCTGGAAATGGCCCGTGAAGATTTTGACAAAGGGGAATATCAGTGGGTAGCTGAGATCACAAACACGCTTGTTTATGCACAGCCGGACAATCAGGATGCGCGCTATCTGTGTGCGGATGCCCTGGAACAGTTGGGATATCAGGCGGAATCCGGGGCATGGCGTAACGCATATCTGACGGCGGCTTACGAGCTGCGTCACGGAACAGAGGATTATCCTCAGACCACTGCCGGGGGTACAGGAGCCACTGCCCTTGGCATGAGTACGGAGACAATGATCGACTATCTTGGAATCTGTATGGATGCGAAGAAAATGGAAGATGAGAATCTTGTCATTAATCTCGAAGTGACGGACGAGGGAGAAAAATATCTTCTGGAGATCAATCACGGCGTACTGCTTTATTCCAAAGAAGAGTGGAGCGATGAACCGGATGCCGTCATTAAGACAAAACGCGCCGGTATTCTGGGAATCGCGCGCAATAACCAGCAGTTGATGGATGCAAGTATAGAATCTGTCAGCGGTGATGTGGATATCCTGGCGGTATTGACCGGAAGCTTGGCGGAATTTCCACCGTATTTCAACATAATTGAACCGTAACATAATTGAACCGTACAATAATAGAAATGTAACATTATTGAACTGTAAATAAGGTGAGCGCAGGCCGCGCAGCGGCCTGCGTTCATGAGCATGCAGCAAAGCGGAATGCGAATGTTTGTTTTACTGCAGATAATGCCGCTGTATGGGAACGTCGTTTCCTGTACGGCGGCATTCTATTTGCTCATGGGTCTAATACCCCGCTGCTTGCAGCGTTCTAAAAAAGAAACTAGGAGCGGATACCCCGTTGCTTGCAGCGGGGTGGTCCATTTTGATGTCCACCTTGCTCCGCCTTTGGGGGGAATAGTAAGTGCGATGTTAGTGCGAATCATGATAGACGGGAACCGTATAATTATGGTATGATAAAAAGCAGCAACTTTAAGGAAGAATTACTGTCTGCCGTATCAGGCTGCAGCAGTAGCTTCTGATATGGACAGATACCATAAAAAGTATGAAAGAGAGGTCATATTATGAATGCAAATACTTTAAAACCGTCAAAAAAACTGGGCTTTGGTCTGATGCGTCTGCCGGTGCAGGAAGATAAATCCATCGATATCCCACGTCTGTGCGATATGGTAGATGCATTTATGGAAAAGGGCTTTACATATTTTGATACGGCCTATGTTTACCATGAGGGAACCTCCGAGACAGCGGCAAAGGCTGCTCTGGTAGACCGTTATCCCAGAGATACCTTTACTTTGGCTACGAAGCTTCCTGCGTGGGAAATTAAATGTCAGGAGGATGTACAGAGGATTTTTGATGAGCAGCTTGTACGTACCGGGGCGGGATATTTCGATTATTATCTGCTTCATGCGGTACAGGCATCCAATCTTCCTGTTTATGATAAATATGATTGCTGGAACTGGGCGTTGAAGCTGAAGGAACAGGGACTTATCCGCCATTTTGGTTTTTCCTTCCATGATACGCCGGAGCTTCTTGACCGTTTATTGACGGAACATCCGCAGGTGGAGTTCGTTCAGCTTCAGATCAACTATATGGACTGGGAGGACGGCAATGTCCAGTCACGCAAATGCTATGAAACTGCCGTGAAGCATCAGGTTCCGGTCATCGTTATGGAGCCTGTAAAGGGCGGCACGCTGGCATCCCTTCCGGAAAAGCCCGCCGCGATCCTGAAGGAATATGCGCCGGAGGTTTCCCTTGCTTCCTGGGCGCTGCGTTTCTGCGCTTCTCTTGACAATGTAATGGCAGTGCTGAGTGGAATGTCTGATGAGGCACAGATGAAAGATAACCTTTCTACTATGTCAGATTTTAAGCCGCTTACAGAAAAGGAACAGGAGGTCATAAAAAGAACTGTGGAGGAAATTCTTTCCGTTCCTACGGTGCCCTGTACGTCATGCCGTTATTGCGTGGACGGATGTCCCCAGCAGATTCATATTCCGGATCTGTTCCAAAGCCTGAATAAAGTAAAGCTTTACGGAGAGAACAAGCAGGCTTTCAATTCCTATGAGGAGCATTCCAAGGCAGGAAGCCCGGCGTCTGCGTGTATTCAGTGCGGACAGTGTGAATCCGTATGTCCCCAGCATCTGCCTGTTATAAAATATCTGGAGGAAGCAGCTTACACATTTGAACGCAGATGAGCAAAGCGGAATGCGAACGTCCGCATTATAGCAGAATAACTTGATAAGGAAAAGGAGTTTTATTTGAGATGATAAGCCAGAAATTGGTAAATGCACGAGAATATGAAGCGAAAAAGGAGAAAGGGATTACCCCGGAGGAAAGACCGGCGTTTCACCTGTCTACCCGTGTAGGGTGGATGAACGATCCTAATGGATTTTGTTATTATAACGGAGCGTATCATCTGTTCTACCAGTATCATCCCTATGATTCCCATTGGGGTCCCATGCACTGGGGCCACGCGGTGAGCAGGGATCTGCTGCACTGGGAGTATCTTCCGGCGGCATTGGCTCCGGATATGCCCTATGATAAGGACGGATGCTTTTCCGGAAGCGCCATGGAGCTTGAAGACGGCAGACATATGCTGATGTACACGGGCGTGCGCAAGGAAAAGCAGCCGGACGGCACCCTGCGTGAGGTCCAGACTCAATGCATTGCTGTCGGGGACGGAACGGACTACGAAAAATATGAGGGAAATCCGGTACTGGACGAAAAAGATCTGCCGGAGGGTTCCTGCAGGTTTGATTTCCGCGACCCCAAGATCTGGAGAAAAGAGGACGGCACTTTCAGATGTATTATAGGAAACTGCACGGAGGAAAGAGACGGCCGTATCCTTCTTTACAGCAGTGAGGACGGATACCATTGGAAATACGAGAAGGTACTGGCGGAAAACAAGGGACGTTTCGGACAAATGTGGGAATGCCCGGATTTCTTTGAACTGGACGGAAAGTATGTTTTGCTGACAAGCCCCCAGGGAATGCTTCCGCAGGGACTGGAATACCATAACGGAAACGGTACGGTCTGCCTGATCGGGACGTACGATGAAGAGACGGAAACCTTTACGGAAGAGAGAAACCAGGCGATTGATTACGGAATCGATTTTTATGCGCCGCAGACCATTCTTACGCCGGAGGGACGAAGGATCATGATAGGCTGGATGCAGTGCTGGAGCACAAGCGGCCTGCATTCTCCAAATCAACCCTGGTTCGGGCAGATGAACCTTCCAAGGGAGCTTTCCGTAAAGAACGGGCGTTTATATCAAAATCCCGTTCAGGAGCTTGAAAGCCTCCGCTGTCAGGGAGTAAAATATGAGAATGTTGACTTTGAGGATGACTGCATCTGTCTGGAGGGAATCGAAGGACGGACAATCGATATGGAAGTGTCCGTTCGTCCGGGAAATGAAGCAGAATTATACCGTAAATTTACGGTACGGTTTGCGCAGGATGAAAATTATTATACGGCGTTCCATTTCTGGCCGGAGGATTCCATTGCAGAGGTTGACAGGAGATTTTCCGGTTCCAGGGAAGATGTCATCCATGAACGCCGTTGCTATGTAAACAGCGCGGACGGCAGCCTGAAGCTCCGTATCATTCTTGACCGCTTCAGCGCGGAAATTTTTGTGAACGACGGGGAGCATGCCCTTTCCCTGACTATGGAAACAGGACAGGAAGCAGACGGAATCAGCTTTGTGGCAGAAGGAGCCGTGGTCATGGATGTTGTGAAGTACGATTTATGTGTAGAATAAAGACAGATATGGGGATTTGTTGTGACGTAGACCAGAATTTCATAACTGGATAAAGAATACCTTGAAAGCAGCGCGTATTGAGATGAACTGCTTTCAAGGTATTTTTATTTGAGAAATACTGAAAAGTTTTTATTAGTATTTGTTGAAAATATCCTGTATTTCATTGATGTCATTTGTTACTGTAAGAGCCAATCTCAGCAGAACCGATGCTTTTTGAGGGGCAAGGTCATTCCCAAGTGCAAGATTTCCGAGAAAATAGTCGTCTTTGGTAATAAGACCAGAGGCGATTCTTGAGCATCGGATAACCGGGATACCGGTTTCTGACAGTTCATTTACTTTATCGTTCCAGGCAGCACTATAGCAACCGGAACCTGCTCCTGCAATGATAATACCTTTAGCGCCGTTTTCTACATAATAGTCAAGGACGCCTTCGTCTGCATCAATGGTAAAATATGCAACAGCTACGTCTGGCAATTCTGTGAGTTCAGAAATATCAAATTCCGTTTCGATAGTGTGAAGTTTGCTGCTTTCATTGTAGAAGTATGGTTTTCCTTCCAACATATATCCCATACAGCCAAAATCCTTGGAAGAAAATGCATCTGTCTGGAATGTGCTGATTTTCTGAACATCACGTCCTCCGTAAATGCCATCGGAGAATACTACCATGGAGCCGCGTCCAGATGCATCTTCACTTGCGGCAAGAGCAATAGACTGATACAGATTCATAGGACCATCAGCAGACGTTGCAGTGGAAGGACGCATAGCACCGGTCAAAACCACTGGTTTATCTGTCTTTACAGTCAGATTAAGGAAATATGCTGTCTCGTCTAACGTATCTGTTCCATGAGTTATGACAAAACCATCAATATTTTCGTCCTGTGCCATTTCATTGACAGTATTGGCAATTTGGATCCAATATGCGTCTGTAATATCGTCAGACCCTACATTGCATACCTGTACGCCGCGCACATTTGCAATTTCTGTAACTCCGGCAGCACTTTCTACAAGACTTCCGACATCTAGCTGGCCTGCGGAATAGTTAGTGGTTTTTCCTGCATCACCGGTACCTGCAATGGTTCCTCCGGTTGCGAGAACCGCTACTGTGGGTAAAGCTTCATTTTCTGTTTCTGAGACTGTTACGGATAAACCGCTTTCTGTTTCATAGAAGGTGTAACCGTCATCGGAGATTTTGGCTGTTTTATCAGCAGAAGTCACTGCTACTTCTCCGGAATTTTCTTCTTCGGCAAATGTGGTTACAGAGCTGCAGACAGTCCATGAGAGTGAAGCTGTGAGTAAAAGTGCCATGATCTTACGTGTTTTCATTTTTACTTTTTCCTTTCGATAAAAAATAATATGTTTGAAGGTATATATGTTTAAAGGTGGTGTGCACTCCCACATGTTAAAAAATACAATAATACATTTTTAAAATAAAATGTATTATTATGTATTTAATACAATAGTAAATTAAAAGCTTCGTATTGTCAATGCTTTCTGCGAATTTGGCATTTTTTACAATTTTATATAAAGAAAATTAGGAAAGTTGCATAATGATATAAAACAAATGAGACTAACAATGTGGAAACAGGAAGAATAAAAGGCAGAAAGATAAAACTCCTGAAAGAAAACAGATTAATGTTTCTTTTCAGGAGTTTTAAGGAAAAAGCTTATACCATTATTTTGAACTTGTCTCCGATACAAAGCTGCTGGCAAAGATTTGTAATAGTATCATCTGTATTTTGTATTACACTATTGATGCGAAGCAGAGGATATCCTTTGGCAATGCCAAGAATTTTGGCTTCTTTTGAGGATGCAAACGTAATATCTATCGTCTTGGTGGAGTGCGACAAAAGAATATTATGTTTTGTTCTTAATAATTCAAATAGAGATGCATCATTCAGATTTTCACTGAATAAGAAGGAGAAGAATTCCGGAAATCTGTTTGTTTCCAGCAATACGGGCTTTCCGTCCGCATAGCGGATGCGTTCTAAAAGAATGATTTTTTCTTCGGGAGCCAGATGCATGAGTTCTGCTTCCTTTTCAGTAGGGTCTTCCAGGGCTATTTTTATGGTTTTGGCTCCTGGTGTAAAGCCTGTCATTTTACATAAATCTGAAAAACTGGTTACGCCGGAAATACCTCTTTGAAATTTTTTTTCTGCTACAAAGGTTCCTTTTCCAGATTTGCGCTCCAGATATCCCTGTTCGGAAAGCCCTGCCAAAGCCTTGCGTACCGTAACTCTGCTTACATTGTATTGTTGACTTAACTCATTTTCTGTGGGAATCCGGCTTCCTACAGGGCGCTGGCCGCTTTCGATTTCCTGTTGGAGTTTACTTTCCAACTGCTGATAGAGTGGTGTGGCGATTGTGTTGTCCAGTTCCATGTTAAACACCTTTCTGCAATTATAGTAATAAATGATAAAATGTATTGTCTGATATATTATAATACATTTTGCGCAAAATGTATATAGTCAAATGTTTTTTTGACAAAAAAGCGCAGAGGGATATTGACTAATGTATTGCTTTGTATTAATATTACGTCAGAAATAAATGAATACAAAATAAAACAAAAAAACAAAAAGGAGAAAAACAATGACGTACAAAAGTAGTGATATCAAGGCAATCGTTGCAGAAATTCTGGATGCAAAGAAAGACAAAGGAGGAGTAAATTCTCTTTACTTCGTAGGCTGCGGCGGTTCTCTCGGAGCGCTTTATCCGGCTAAGACCTTTATGGAAAGAGAAAGTGCAGCTATTAAATCCGCGTGGATTAACAGTAATGAGTTTGTTCACAGCACACCGAAGGATTTTGGGGAGAATTCCATTATTGTTCTTGCCTGCCATAAGGGAAACACACCGGAGACGATTGAGGCAGCAAAGCTTGGAAAAGAAAAAGGCGCGGCAGTTATTATTCTGACCTGGTTGGAAGAATCGGAAATTGTTGAATTTGGTGATTATATTGTATTATATTCCTTTGATGCAAGCCCTGATCATCTAGCAGGTGACATTGATTATTCCGGCGAAAAGACTATGTGTGCTCTTTATGTGGCAGTAGAACTTCTTGCACAGACAGAAGAAGGCTATGCAAACTACGATAAATTTTATGAGGGAGCAGGGATGCTTACTAACATTATCCGCAAAGCACGTGCTCATGTGGCAGAGCGTTCCCTTGCATTTGCAAAAGAATATAAAAATGATCCTGTAATTTATACGATGGGAAGTGGTGCTGCCTATGGTGCTGCTTATATGGAAAGTATCTGTATCTTTATGGAAATGCAGTGGCTGGATTCCAGTTCTATCCATACAGGTGAATTTTTCCATGGTCCTTTTGAGATTACAGATGCTAACCGTCCGTTTATGATTCAGATTTCTGAAGGTACTACCCGCGAACTGGATGAGAGAGCACTGACATTCCTTAAAAAATATGCAAAACGTATTGAAGTACTGGATGCTAAGGAACTTGGACTTTCTACCATTGATGCATCTGTTGTGGATTATTTCAATCATTCTTTGTTCAATAATGTATACCCGATTTATAATCATGACCTTGCAACAGAACGTCAGCATCCGCTTTCGACACGCCGTTATATGTGGAAGGTTGAATATTAATAAAACCTGGGCTGCTTTTTGATTGGATGGCAGGAGGCAACTGCACTTTCACGGCTTTTTATGACCTCGGTGGAGAATATTCTTCGCTGAGGTTATATTTTTATTATAAAGGAACGGCATCTGGAGTGGATTTAATGTAATATATAAGGGAGATGCTTTTAATGTATTACTGATTGTGAAAAACATATAAAAACAAATTGTAAATTTTATGAAACACGCTGAAAAAACTTTTCTGTATTGACAAAAATCGACTATGAATATATGATTGTATTAAATACAAAGCAATACAAATGGATACAATATAGTTCTAAGGGATTGCGGAGTGTTAGTGGTTAAGGAGAGCGCGCATTTCTTTATGGACACAAAAAACAAAAAATTTAAGGAGGATCTACTATGTTTTGGATTGAATTGATTCTTGTCCTTGCAATTATTTTCCTGGGTGTACGTGTTGGCGGAACATTTCTTGCAATGGCTGGCGGTGTTGGAATGTTTATCATGACTTTTATCTTTCATGTTACTCCTTCGGACCCGCCTATCACAGTAATTTTGATTATGATTGCCGTTATATGTGCGGCATCTACCATGCAGGCATGCGGAGGGCTTGACTATCTTGTTAAGATTGCCGAAAAAATTCTTCGTAAAAACCCGAAAATGGTTACGGTTCTTGCCCCTATCGTAGCATATATTTTTACATTTATGTGTGGTACCGGCCATATTGTTTATAGTTTACTTCCGGTTATTAATGAAATTTCTATTGAGACAGGCATTCGTCCGGAACGTCCGATTTCTGCGTCAATTATCTCTTCTCAGCAAGCGATCACCGCGTGCCCGATTTCGGCGGCAACAGTTGGAATTTTGGCTTTTATGGCAGAGTCACAGTATACAAGTGTAAATATATTTACTCTGCTTCTTGTCTGCATTCCAGCTACATTGATCGGAACTGTTGCAGCAGCTCTGTCCGTAATCAAAAAAGGTAAAGAGCTTGCAGATGATCCGGAATTTCAAGCACGTGTTGCAGAAGGACGTATTGAAGATTTCTCTAAAAAACATGCAGAAGAAAGGGAAACTACAAAAGAGGCAAAAATTTCTGTTGCTATTTTTATGATCGCTATGGTCGGTATTGTATTACTGGGTGCAGTAAACAAACTGGTTCCCACTCTTTCAGACGGATCCAAGCTTCCTCTGACAACTGTAATTGAAATATTCATGTTGGTAGCTGCAGCAATAACAGTTATCGTTACAAAGCTTGACAGCAATAAGGTGTTGGACCAGCCGGTATTCCGCACAGGTATGTTTGCAGTGGTTCTTGCGTTTGGACTGTGCTGGCTGGTAAACACATTTATTGGTGATCAGTCTTCCTTTATTACAGAAAATATGTCAGAATTGACAAACCAGTATCCATGGATTTACATCATTGCAGTATTTATCGTAGGAGCAATTACAACCAGTCAGTCTTCCACAACCATGATTATGGTTCCTATTGGGATTGCATTGGGACTTCCTGTAAACATTATCGTGGCAGGATGGCTTGCATGCTCTTCCAACTATTTTATTCCGGCTTCCGGACAGTGTGTTGCTGCAATTGCTTTCGATTCGGCGGGAACTACGAAGATTGGAAAGTTTGTATTGAATCACAGTTATATGCTTCCGGGACTTGTATGTACGGTAGTATCGGTTATCGTTGCTATTGTACTTGGAGCGGTTGTTTTCTGAATCTGGGCTGCCGCTAAGCTTTAATAAGCCGCAGTCCGGCATCTGAACTGTATTTAGGTGTACAGACTGCGGTTTTGGTTTATAGAATTAGATTGAGAAATAGAATTCTTTAAATAAAAGGAGGACAAACACAAAAATGGAAAATTGCAGGATTATTGCTATTGGGGACAATGTATGTGACAAGTATCTTTCCAGAGGAAAAATGTACCCGGGCGGACAGTGCGTGAATACATGTGTATACGCTGTAATGAATGGCGCTAAAGCAGCATATCTGGGAAAATACGGAAATGATGAGGTTGCAGCGTGTGTGCAGGATACTTTAAAGGCAATCGGGATTGATGACAGCAGATGCCGCCATTTTGAAGGAGAAAATGGGTTTGCGCTGGTAACCTTAAAGGGAAATGACCGTGTATTCCTTGGTTCTAATAAAGGAGGAATTGCCAAAGAGCATCCGTTTGATTTTACGGAAGAGGATTTTACATATATAAAGGGCTTTCATTTGATCTATACAAATTTAAACAGTTATATAGAAGAAAATCTTCCGGAACTGAAGGAGACGGGCGTACCGATAGCATATGATTTTTCAACCAGATGGACAGACGGATATCTGGAAAAAGTATGCCCGTATATTACTGTGGCAATTTTATCCTGTGCTCACCTGTCAAAAGAGGAGCGTGAGAGAGAAATGAAGAAGGTACAGTCTTACGGTGTCCCGGTTGTGCTTGGAACAGTCGGTGAGGATGGCTCTTATGTGCTTTATAAAGATGAGATTCTTTATGCAAAGGCTGTATATGCAGAGGATGTAATTGATACTATGGGAGCAGGCGATTCATATTTTACAGCCTTCTTATGCTCTCTTCTGGAATCTTCTCAGACAGGCGCCATTGCGGAAGGGGATGATGAGAAAATGAAAGAACGTCTTCAGGATGCAATGGACAGGGGAGCTTCTTTTGCAGCACGTGTCTGTGCAATGGAAGGTGCATTCGGCTATGGTACTCCCGTACTTGGAAAAACGGAAATATAAGCAACAAGCTTATAAATAAAAGCAAAAAAGAAAGGAAAACAAAAATGAAACCAGATATTTACGAAAACAATGGAGAAGGAATCCTGTGTGTGTACAAAAATGAAAAATGGCTTGTCTGCATTAAAAACTGGAAGCCGGACAATGATATCGAAGGAATTGCACATCTGGAAATTCATCACTCTACAGACGAGCAGTTTATTCTTGCAGCAGGTAAGGCTATTTTAATTACTGCAGAAAAAGAAAATGACAGGTTTCAGATTGAACTTACTTTAATGGAGCAGGGAAAAGTTTATAATGTTCCCAAAGAAGTATGGTTCTATTCCATTACTCAGAAGGACACAAAGATGATGTATGTGCAGGACTCTGACTGTTCTATGGAAAATAGTGATTTTATGGATCTTTCCCCGTCAGAGATTGCATATATTCAGGAAACAGCGCGCAAATTGTTTGCAGAGTAATCGGAAGCCGTATGAAAATAAAGTATGTTTTGTTTGATTTTGACGGGGTAATTGCAAATACTGAGGAAAGTAATGCAGAGTATTTGAAAAAAGCTCTTAAAATTCATGGAATTGCGCTGAATGATGAGGACAGAAAAGTTTTAATAGGAACCAGTGATCGTTCCAGACTTCGGAAAATTCTGTCCAGAGATGGAATTTCCATTACTATGGAGGAGTTTGCAGACACCCGAAAAAAAGTGGGAAATACGTATGAGAACAGTGATATACACCCTTTGCCGGGGCTGATTCCCATGATTCTCTGGCTTCGTAAAAATGGAATAAAAACTGCAATCGCTACGTCCACAACTACGAAGCTGATTATTGTGGCCCTGAACCGGATGGGAATGAGTTCCATGTTTGATGCTGTAGTCTGTGGAGATATGTGTACCGAAAGTAAACCAAGTCCACAGATATATCAAAAGGCTATGGAATATCTGAGCGCTGTGCCGGAGGAATGTGTTGTGATTGAAGATTCTGCACCTGGCATACATGCCGGAAAAGCCGCAAATGCTTATGTGATTGCTTATTGTGGCTCCGGTATAAAACAGGATATTCATGAAGCAGATTTTTCAGCAGTTACTTATGAAGAGTGCAGGGAAAAATTGAAGGAACTCATTATATAAATTTTAAATCACCTTATTATAATGGCAGAAGACCCTGATGGCAGGTCGCGGAAAACTGAACTGCTGTCGGGGCATTTTTGTATAAAAAGCCAGTAAGTATTTTTTACAGAATGTTCATATTTTTCTTTTATAATAAATCCACAGGAAGAACATAAACTGAAAATACAGCGGAGAAGGAGAAAAGATTATGGGGAAAAAGATGAACATCAGCAGAAAAACACAAAAGATTATTCTGGTAATATTGGTCGCAGCCGTTTTGATCCTTGGAATAGGCCTGTTTGTTTATATACATACTGTGGATACCAGAACTCTCGGACGGGAGATTTCCATATACGGCCTGGATGTGTCGAGGCTTACCGTGGAAGAGGCGGGGCAAAAAATAACAGACGCTTTTGAAAACAGGTCTGTTATTTTCCGGGAAGACGGAGAGCAGGTTTATGAGACTGACTTAAAGGAATTGGGATATACGCTGGATCAGGAGGTCTTAAAAAATCAGCTTACCGCCCTGAAGGAGGAAAGGGATCAAAACCGAAAGCTTCTTCCTTCCCATAAGGATTACAGGATAGAATATCAGGTTCAGAAAAATGAAGAACAGGAAAAAAATGCCCTGACTTCCGGGCATTTCGGCGATAAAGAAAGGACGAAGTCAGAGGATGCGTCTATCCGGTACAGCAAGAAAAAGAAGAAGTTCGTTCTGGTCAAGCAGGTGCAGGGAAACGAGATTAATGAGGCAAGCCTCCAAAGCTATGTGAACAATTCTCTGGAGGCAGAGCTGAATACAAACTTACTTGGCGGTGAAATAGAAATAAATCTGGGAACAGAGGTTTATGAGCAGCCTGAGGTGAAAGCGTCCAAGGATATGAAGCGTCAGGTAAAAAGCCTGAACAGTCAACTGGCGGCCTACCGTTCGTCCACAGTCACCTATACTTTTGGGGCAGAAACGGTAGTGCTGGATTCTGCTACGGTTGATTCCTGGATCATCATTGACGGAACGGAGATTTCCATTGACCAGGAGGCGGCAGGCGCTTATATTTCCGATCTGGCCAACAAATATAATACTATATACATTCCCCGTACCTTCTATACCTCTTCGGGAACGGAGGTAACCATTCAGGATAATGAGTACGGGTACAGGATCGATTATGATGGGGAAATGAGCCAGCTTCTGGCGGATCTGCAAAGCGGCGAGGCTGTTACCCGGGAGCCGGTTTACAGCAACAGCGGTATGCAGAGAAACGGAGTGGATGATCTTGCAGGAAGCTACATAGAGGTAAGTCTGGACGCCCAGCACTTATGGCTGTATAAGGATGGAGCTCTGGTGACGGAAACAGATATTGTCAGCGGTTCCCCTTCTAAAGAAGAAACATATAGAGGGGCATGGCCCATCGCTTATAAGGCAAGTCCGTTTACTTTAAGCAGTGAGGAAAACGGCTATGAAGTAGATGTAAAATACTGGATGCCTTTTGTTTATGGGCAGGGACTTCATGACGCGTCCTGGCAGTCTGCTTTTGGCGGCGACCTGTACAGAACCGGCTCAGGAAGCCACGGATGTATTAATCTTCCGGAGGATCAGGCCGCGATTATTTATAATACTATAGACGGCGGTTATCCCATTATTATTTACTGATTGACTGAATTTCCCTGATTTATATACAGACTGTGGGAAAACAACTTGTCTGCAAGTATCTACAAGTATTATACTGGTTATATACTACAGGATATTATTGTGTTTATACGGGGGAGAAGAAAATGCTGAAGGTTTTTCTGGTAGAGGATGAAGCGATCATAAGAGAGGGGCTGCGGGACAGTATTCCGTGGCAGCAGTACGGATATACCTTTGTGGGGACCGCCGGGGACGGGGAGCAGGCGCTTCCCATGCTGCATGAGCTGCAGCCGGACGTACTGATCACAGACATTAAAATGCCTTTTATGGACGGTCTGGCTTTAAGTAAGCTGGTAGCCAAGGAATTTCCCAAAACAAGGATCATTATCATCAGCGGATATGATGATTTTGAGTATGCAAGGCAGGCGGTGGGAATAGGCGTGGAGCAGTATCTTCTCAAGCCTATATCAAAAGCGATGCTTATTAAGACCCTGCAGGAGGTACAGGAAAAGATCCAGAGCGAACGGGAGCAGGAGAATTATATGGAAAAATTCCGCAGTGAGGTTCAGGAATACGAGCAGTTTTCCCGCAGGCGCCTTTTTGAAGAGATTGTGGCAGGGCAGCTTTCCGTGGAAGAAATCTATGAACGTGCGGGACAGCTCAGTATGGATATCCATGCGCCCTGCTATAACCTGGTGCTTTACAGCCTCCAGGCGAAAAACAGCGGCGCTGCCGGAACCGGGGATTCTCTCACAAAGATCCGGGACGAGCTTTTGCAGTTCCTTCTGGAGTATCCGGAATATCTTCCGGTACGCCAGAACCTGACAACCTATGCCGTACTTATCAAGGGCGACCGGGAGCAGGTGGAAATGTATACAGCCAGATGTATAGAAATGGTCCGGAATATTGCCTCAGACATCAGCGAGGCGGACTGGCATGTGGCGTCCGGCACGCCTGTTACGCGTTTGAGCTCGCTGCCGGAGTGCTATGCGGAGGTCAGCCGGATGCTGTCCTATCGCCATCTTCTGGTAAACCGCCATATACTCACAAAGGAAAGTATCGAAAGCATGACCCCCGGCGATGAGGAAAGCAGCCTGAAAAACCTTGACATGGCCAAAATCGACCCGGCCATTCTGCGGGGCTTTCTGCAGAACGGGCAGCCCCAGGAGGTGGAGGGATTCGTCACAGAATATATCAGAAGCCTGCGGGACGCCGCCAAATCCAAACTTTTCTGCCAGTATCTGATGCTGAATGTACGTTTTACCGCGATCGCTTATGTGGAATCTCTGGGATATACGCAGGAGGAATTTTTGGATTCCCTGGAATGCCTGAAAATGACAGGACAGAACGTCTCCACAGAAGAGCTGCATAAATATATTACGGAAATGCTCAGCCGCGGACTGGAAATGCGGGAAAAAGAAACCATGAGCAAATCCCGCAGCATTGTATCACAGGCAGTTGCTTACATAGACGAGCATTACGCGGACGAAAATATTTCTCTTGGGGAAGTGGCCGGTTATACAAATGTGAGCGCAAACTATTTCAGCGCCGTGTTCAGCCAGGAAATGCAGCAGACCTTTGTGGAATATCTGACAGGCAAACGTATGGAAAAGGCCCGTGAGCTTTTGCGGAAAACAGATAAGCGTTCCGCGGAGATCGCCCTTGAGGTGGGCTATAAGGATCCCCATTATTTCAGCTTTGTATTCCGTAAGACTCAGGGCTGTACGCCCAGGGACTACAGGACGGGAGGAAAACGTTCATGAGTTTTTGGAAACGTACCCCGGGGGAGAATCCAGTTACACTGGAAAGCAGGATACGCAAGCTGACGATCATGTTTGTGATACCCGTGCTCGTGCTATTGCTATTGACCTTTTCCGTTTTGTTTTCCTACAGCAGTAATTATCTGGATATCCTTCATAATGTGACGACGGCCTCAGAGTTTAACCAGGATTTTAAAGAGGATATCGACCTGAAAATGTACTACTATGTTGTGGACAGCCATTACTCCGAGGGGCTTCCCATTGAACAGGTACAGGATGCCCAGAAGCTTGCCAAAAGCCTTTTGGACACCACCACCAAGCGTGAGAGTTACAAGGCCATCAATGATGTGCTGAATCTCTGCCTGAATCTGGAAAGCAAGATTTATCAGATCGAGGAAACCAAAAGCTACGACGACAGGCAGCAGCAGTTGGAAAATAATATCTATGTCCTGACTTCCCTGATCCAGGATTATATGTATAATTATCTGTATTATGAAGCGTCCCGGCTGAATGATCTGCAGGAGGAAATGACGCGGCAGTTATATATCGAAGCGGCTATTGTCCTTGTGGTGGGGGTCGGTGCTTTTATGATCCTGTTCCGATTGCTGATGCGGTTCGGCCATTCCATCACCTCTCCGGTAAGCGAGTTGTGCCGGCGTGTCCAGGCCATCAGCGACGGCGACCTGACTGTGCAGACGCCTATCGCTGCTGAAGAGTACGAGATCCAGATGCTGAGCGACGGGTTTGAAAAGATGGTCGGCAGACTGAACCAACTGATTGAACAGAACCGTCAGGAGCAGATCAGCCTGCGGAGCGCGGAGCTCGCCCTTCTGCAGGCGCAGATCAACCCGCATTTTCTTTATAATACGTTGGATACGATCATCTGGCTGATCGAAACGGAGAAATATGAACAGGCAGTAGATATGGTAACAAGCCTTTCGGGGTATTTCCGTTCCTCGTTGAGCAAGGGCAGGGATATCATTACTCTCCGGGAGGAAGAGCAGCATGTGAGAAGCTATCTGGAAATCCAGCACGTACGCTATAAGGATATTCTGGAATACAGGATAGAAATTCAGCCGGAGCTTGCCATGTATGAGATTCCCAAGCTCACCCTTCAGCCCCTTGTGGAGAACGCCCTGTATCACGGCATTAAGCTGAAACGCGGTCTTGGTATGATTTCCGTAAAGGGCTATGAAGAGGGAGAGGATATCTGGCTTGTAGTGTCGGATAACGGCGCGGGAATGGATGCAGAGCGTCTGGAAGAGGTCAGAAAATCCATACGCAAGGAGCAGAGGGTCGGCTTCGGGCTTTCTACGGTGCATGAGCGGCTGCAGCTCTGGTTTGGGGCAGAGTATGGCCTTTCTATTGATAGTATGCCGGGAGAAGGAACGACGGTACGTGTGAAAATTCCGAAACAGACAGAAAGAGGGAATCAGGGATGAGACGGTTGGGAAAGCTTTGGAAAGGAATTGCGGCAGGGGCTGCGGCGGCAGTTCTTCTTGGGGGCTGCGGCCGGCCTGCAGACGACAGCCAGGAAAAGGATAAAAACCTGATCGTGGTGGGATTTTCTGAGGTAGGGGCAGAGTCGGACTGGCGTGTGGCAAATACGGAGTCCATGCGGAATACCTTCGTGGAAGAAAACGGCTATGAGCTGATGTTTAATGATGCCAAGCAGAAGCAGGAAAGCCAGATTCTGGCTATCCGTAATTATATTTTGCAGAAAGTGAATTATATTGTTCTTGCCCCGGTTATAGAAGAAGGGTGGGAAGAAGTCCTTCAGGAGGCAAAGGATGCAGAAATCCCCGTTATTGTGGTAGACAGGAGAGTTAAGGTAGAGGATGACAGCCTGTATACCGCATGGGTAGGCTCTGATTTCCGTAAGGAAGGCGATATGGCGGTGGAATGGCTGGAAGAAGAGCTGGAAAAGCAGGGCAGGGAGGATGAGGAAATCAATATCCTGCACGTGCAGGGAACTGCAGGCGCTTCCGCCCAGCTAGGACGTACGGAAGGACTTGAGGCAGGGCTTAAGAAGCACAAAAACTGGAACAGGGTCGCAACGCTTCAGGGGGAATTTACCCAGGCAAAGACCTATGAGGTGGTTCTGGACTTTCTGGAATCCGGCAAGGCTGCGGATGTGATCTACTGCGAAAATGATAATTCCGCATTCGGAGCAATTCAGGCTCTTGAGGAAGCCGGGGTAAGCTACGGGACGGACGGAGACGTTATGGTGATTTCCTTTGACGCTACCAGGGCAGGGCTTCAGGACTGTCTGGAGGGGAAGATTAATGTGGACGTGGAGTGCAATCCCCTGCATGGTCCCCGAGTGGAGAGCATCATCCAAAAACTGGAGGCAGGGGAAACCCCGGAAAAAGAATGGTATGTGGAGGAAACCTATTTTACTGCGGATAATCTCAGCGAGGAATTTATCGAGGCAAGGGAATATTAAGGCAGGAGAATATTAAGGCAAGGGAATATCAGTGCAGCGATGCAGTAGGGTATGCCCTACAGGGACAGCGGGTCAGGATTTATCTGATCGCTGTCCTTTTTTTGCAGCCGCCAGGGCAGGTACTGGGAGTCGGCCTTCCTGCCCTTTGCCCCATCGATAAGCAGTTGGGCGGCGGCAAGCCAGGGCTTTTGCTGGGCGTAGGCCATGGTGGTGATCTTTACCGGGCTGATCTCGCTTAAATGGCTGTTGTCAAAGCCTGCAACCGAGATCTGTCCGGGAATGGAGACTCCCCTCTGGCGCAGAGCGAAGATCAGATAATAGGCTGCCTCGTCGTTATGGCAGAGGACGGCGCTGCAGTGGGAGATGATATACGAAAGAAATTCCTCCGGATAGGCGACCCTTACAAGAGATTTGTGCTGCCCGCAGGGCATGGAGTCATACCAGAAGAAGGCCTGATCCCTTACCGGGAGCTTATGCGCATGCATGGCGGAAACACAGCCGAGATATTTTTCCTGGCTGTCCCGGTCGTCCTTGCAGAAAACGCCGGCAATGGCATGATGGCGGTTCTCTATAAAATAAGAAGCAAGCTGATAGCCTCCGGCATAGCCGTCTCCGGACACATTAACGGAGTCGGAAAGACGGAGATAGCTTCCGCCCCAGAATATAAGGGGAATCCCCTGATTTTTGATTTTTTCGTATAAGTCCAGGTTAGGGTTGGGAAAGGCCGTGTGGATTCCCTTTGCCAGTATGACGGATACGGCGCTTTTTAAAAGGCTCAGAAGGATCTCTCTTTCTTTTTCAAATAAGTATTCTGTGGTGAAGACCTGTACGGAGTAATTCTGCGCCGTAAAAAAAGACTGGATCTCCCGAAGGACGGAAGGATAGATGTAGGAGCGCGTATCCGGCAGAATAACAGCGGCAATACGGGGAGCGGAAACGGCCGCCGCGGGGTAGGTGCCGCTTCCCTGCCGCCGGATAATAAGCCCTTCCTTCTCAAGGACAGAAAGGGCCTGACGGACAGTCTGGCGGCTGACATGATAAGATCTGGTCAGTTCCATTTCAGTGGGCAGGCGGTAGGATTGGTCTGATCTGTGCTGCTCCAGCTCCGTTCTCAGGGCGGCGGCGAGGCGTTGGTATTTGTTCGGCATGGGGGAGATCTCCTTTGGGCATGTACATTGTCAGTTTGGTTTTGTTCTATAGTGTGATGAAAAGGTCAAAAGGTATTTGGACATGCAGGCATGACAAATATGATTTTTGTTTCTGATTATAGTATATCATATTTTTCCAGAAAGTTTTTAATTTTTACAGCTAAAGCTGCATGGAAAATGAAAGACTCTATGTTCCCGGACAGGGGGAAATGGTAAGAATTTTAACTATGGGAGGAAAATTTTACAAAAAAAATTTCTGTATGGACAGATTGCCAATAAGAAATAAAACGGTTTTTGGAAGGAAAATGAAACGGAAAGCGGAAGATTTTTAACTTATTTTTGAGGAAATATTAGAAAATCAAACTTTTTTTATCTTGACAGCCCCGAAAATGATAAATTTGTATTGTTTTTGAACAGATTGATTAAAATTTGTATTGTTAAATAAGATGAAATTGTTAAAGGTGTATAAAAATCATTGACATTCTTTGAAAAATAGGTAAAATTATATATGTGAAAAGCAGTAAATGAAATGTCCTGCGAAGCTGGCCGGCAAGGAAGACATTTAATTTTAATTAAAATCAAAAACGGAAAGCGAGGAAATTAAAATGAAGAAGAAACTTGCTCTTATCGCAATTATGGCTGTAGCTATGTGTGCATCCACTATGACTGTACACGCAGAAGAAGAGGATCTTACCGTAATCGGTTTTGCACAGGTTGGACATGAATCTGACTGGCGTACCGCATCCACACAGTCCTGCCAGGATGTTTTCACCGAAGAGAACGGATATGACCTTCAGTTCGTAGACTGTGACAATGACTCCGCAGTTCAGTTAGAGGCAGTTCGTGGATTTATTGAGCAGGAAGTTGATTATATTATCATCGACCCGATCGTTTCCACAGGATGGGACACCGTACTTACAGAGTGTGAAGACGCAGGTATTCCGGTTATCGTTATTGACCGTACTATTGACGATTCCGATAAATATGCCGCATGGGTAGGCTCCAACTTTAAGACAGAGGGTCTTGCAGCAGGCGAATGGCTGAAGGCTTATGCAGAAGCAAAAGGCATTGAAGAGATCAACGCGCTGGTAATCGAAGGAACCAACGGTTCTTCCGCACAGATCGGGCGTACTGAAGGCTTCAAGGAAATCGCAGATGCTAACGGATGGAACATTCTTGACTCTCAGGATGGTAACTTTGACCAGGCTACAGGCCAGGAAGTTATGGAATCCTACTGCA
>JAUNGB010000138.1 GCA_030524715.1 Eubacteriales bacterium
TATTTTTTGGTTAACTATAGGATAACATAAAATTACATGGAAGAGTTATTTTTTTATTGAAAACTTTCAACTCTCAAGTATAATAAAAGTATTTAGGAATACAATATTGAAGAATTTTAGAAATGGGGAATCAAGATGGAATTTCAAAACAGATTTCATATGACGCCAGAGCAAAGCCTGTTTCTCGCCAAAAAGAAATGGGATGAAAATGTATACTGCGGCATGAAAATGGAGAACAGGGCGGTAACGTTTCCGCAGACAAAGACCATATTGGAGGGCGTGAATGTTCCGGGCGTACAGCTTGACGATATTCAGGCGATTTTGAATATGAGAGACGCATGGAAATATCTTTTAAAAACGGTAAATGAGCCATTAACGTTTGATTATTGGTGCAAGTTTAATGAATGCATTGCCAGAAATGAAGCCCTTGAATGGGGGAAACTGAGAACAGGAAATGTTGGCATATCCGGTACGGATTATATGCCGCCAATTCCTCAAAAGCAAGATACAGAGCGGGAACTGCTGAATATTTTACAGGATGATACCACTGCCACAGAGCAGGCACTAAACGCATTTGCATGGGGAACGAGAGGACAGTTCTTCTGGGATGGCAATAAGCGGACAAGCCTGATGCTTGCAAACAAGATTTTGATTGTGGCGGGAGCCGGGATATTGACAATTACGGATAAGTATATAGAGAAATTTAATACTGTTTTGCTGGATTATTATAATACAGGTGACAGCGATGAACTGAAAGTATTCTTATATGAAAATGCAATACATGGACTTACTATGTAAATGCGGTATAAAGAATAGAATTTCGGTATAAGCAACAGAAAGGCGGGGTATAAATATGGGTAGCAATTCTGAATTTCTGGAATTTTTGCTGGAACGCTTTCAGATAGAGAGAAAGCGTTTTGACCGTTCCGGCGTATACGCTTACACACAAAGGCTTATGGCATATAATTCCAATAAAATTGAGGGAAGCACATTGACAGAAGAACAGACGGCGTCGCTTTTTGATACAGGCATGCTGCCACGGTCCGATGATTATTACCGGGCAAAAGATGTAGAAGAAATGAATGGACATTTCCTGATGTTCAATAAAATGCTTGATACGTTGGATGAACCTTTGAACCAGAGCTTGATAAAGCGGTTTCATTACGAATTAAAGTCTGGGGTGTTTGAGGACAGGGCGAACGGATATGCTATTGGAGATTATAAGAAAAGACCGAATATGATTGGGATGTATCCAATAGTAAAACCATCAGAAGTGGAAACAGAGATGGGAAAACTGCTTTTGTGGTATAGCGTACAGACAGTTGATGTTTCTGTATTAGCGGAATTTCATGCACGGTATGAAAGCATACACCCGTTTCAGGATGGAAATGGCAGGACTGGAAGGATGGTTCTGTTTCGGGAATGTCTGAAACATCGAATCAGCCCGGTTATTATAGAAGATGAAAAACGGTCTTTCTACATTGATGGCTTAAAGGCTTACAGGGAAAAACAGGATATTTCCGTACTGGAAAAATTGTTCGGGGAGGAACAGAAGATGTATTATCAGAGGGCGATTTATTTTATGGAGAAATAATTCAGGCTTAAAATTGAAATTTTCGTTTTGCGTCGGTTATGTATCTTGACGATGGTCATTGATTGGAGTAAGGTGGATAAGGAAGATTATCTGCTTGCAATGGAACGAAGTCCGATTAATCAGGATATGCAGGAGGCGTGTGAGGTGTTACCATTTCATGCGCCTTTTTTACGTTCAGGAACGGAGGTGCAGCAGCCCTTTTGATACATGGAGCTAAAATACCTGATTGACAGACATCACCGTAGATGATACAATTAGTTCGATTTTGAATAGTACAAATTTGAATTAAAAGGAGATGCGACAGATGAACGTATGCATGGAGTTTGCCATAAAAATGTCGGCGGCATATACAATGAGATGTAAGTCCCTGTGCAGGGAACTGAAAATGCCGCAGACAGCTTTTGATATCCTTATGTTCTTGGCAAATAATCCCAACTACAGTACGGCGCGGGATATTGTTGAGATCAGGAAACTAAAAGCGAATCTGGTGTCCGTCAATGTGAACAGGCTGGTAGAAGAAGGGTATCTGCGGCGCGAGACAGTCGATGGAGACAGGAGGAAGACAAAACTGCTTTGTACCCAAAAGGCAGAGCCAATCATAGAGAGAGGCAGAAGTCTGCAGACAGAGTTTTTTGAAAGCCTCTTTGCCAATACGGATGAGCAGGCAAAGCGTGGATTTTTTGACACGATGGATGTGATGAGCGTCAATCTGAATAAAATACTGGAAGGAGACAGGTGATATGGAGCTTTTGGTTGTGATAGCGGTTACTTTCTTTGCAGGCATGGGGGCAGGACTTGGTACGGGTTTTGCCGGGATGAGCGCCGCCGCCGTCATCAGTCCCATGCTGATCACCTTTCTTGATATGGATCCATATATGGCTGTAGGGATCGCATTATCTTCAGATGTACTTGCAAGCGCCGTTTCTGCATATACTTACGGGAAAAATAAGAACCTGGATATTAAAAACGGTCTGATCATGATGGCAAGCGTACTGGTATTCACGGTAGTTGGCAGCTATATCGCCAGCTTGGTTCCGTCGGTGACGATGGGAAATTTTTCTGTATTTATGACGTTTTTGCTTGGCGTCAAATTTATTGTAAAGCCGGTTATGACCACAAAGGAATCCATGCAGGCAGTTTCCGCGAAGAGGCGGGCGATCCAGTCGGTCATCTGCGGCATCCTGATTGGTTTTATCTGCGGCTTTATCGGTGCGGGCGGCGGCATGATGATGCTTTTGATCCTGACGACGGTTCTTGGCTACGAGCTGAAAACAGCCGTAGGTACGAGTGTATTTATTATGACTTTTACGGCTCTTACCGGGGCGGTTTCTCACTTTGCGATCGGCGGGGCGCCTGACTGGACGGTCTGGATTCTGTGTGTAGTGTTCACGCTTTTGTGGGCAAGGATTGCCGCTATATTTGCAAATAAAGCAGAGCCAAAGACTCTGAACAGGGCGACAGGAATTGTCCTTGTGGCACTGGGGGTTGTAATCCTGCTCTTCTCCGTGCTTCAGTAAGCGGTATTTTAAGAGAATGATATTTTTCCAAACGAGAAGGCAATCATCAAGCAGGAAGACAATAATTTTTCTGGATTAGTCTTAAAAGGGATGATATAATATGGCCAGAAAATGAAAGGAGGCATACAAAATGGTATTTGTTAATAAGGACTGGAACGGGACAGGTGAAATTGTTGTATATAGTAACTATCATAAATACTGGCTTGACAGAGAACGCCGAATTAAAAATCCGCTTTTTGATATTTTCAGTGGGAAAATATTGGATTTGAAGGAAAGAAAACCTGCTGCGATTCAGTATTTTTATAATTTGCTCAATGGTGAGATCTGCGATGGGGTTACGATTTGCGTTGTCCCGTCAAGTGATGCAGAGAAGGTAGAAAGCGGTATTGGCGACCTTGCCCGGAAACTTGCAAAAGAAAAACGTATTGATAAAGTCTATTTCCTCCAGCGCACTAAGAGCATTGATAAACTGGCGTTGGGTGGTTCACGGGATAAAGACGTTCATTTTCAAACAATAAGCACTATGGATGAGGTTGATGTTAAAGGAGATATAATCCTCCTTATGGATGATGTCACCACAACTGGAAATTCCCTTTATGTCTGTAAGGAAATATTAAAACGGAACGGGGCTGGAGAGGTTGAAATGTTTGCATTGGGGAAATCCATATGAATAGGGAGAGTATATTGAAGGATTTTTCTCATTGGGAAGATATAGAAGTTTGCGAGACAGTTAGCGCAAGTTATCCCGGCAATTTGTCAGCTTCCTTAAAGAAGCCCCCATTGCTTTACTACAAGGGGAATATTGAAATCCTTAACCAAAAAACCGTCGCCATTATCGGAAGTCGGAATGTTTCAGAAAACGGAAAGGCACTTGCCTTTAAAGCAGGAGAAATTGCCGCAAAAAGAGGATTTGTCGTTGTGAACGGACTTGCCATTGGCTGTGACAGCGAAGCGTTAAAAGGGGCTTTGCATCATAACGGAAAATGTGCTGTTATCCTGCCTGGCGGACTGGGTGAAATTGTACCCAGATGCAATGAAAATTTGGCGCAGAGGATTTTAGACCTGGGTGGGTGCCTGCTCAGTGAATATCCACCTCATATGAAACCTAGCCGTTACACTTATGTTGAAAGAGACCGTCTGCAAAGTGGGGTCAGCAATGGAATTTTGGTAATTGAAACTCAGGAATCCAGTGGAACCATGCACACAGTAAATTATGCGAAAAGACAGAAAAAAAGAATTGCCAGTTATTACAGTGAAATTGTTGGCGGGGCATGTGGAAACCGTGTTCTGGCGGAAACTGGTTCGGTGAGCATCATAAAAAATGATATGGATTTGGAGTGCTTTCTGAATATTTTAGAAGAAAATGTATTTTACCAGCAACTGAGCTTTTCGTCGTTATTGTGAAATAAATGTTAGGGCGTGTTTCAAATTTTGTTGACAAAAACAGACAACCTCCAGGCATCCGCATCATGGAAGAAAAAACAGGAAGGGTTAGTATGGAAGCAAAAGAAACTTTAAAAAAATATTTTGGATATGACTCCTTTAAGCCCGGGCAGGAAGAAATAATTGCGGCTATTCTTGATGGAAAGGATGTGCTTGCCGTTATGCCGACGGGAGCAGGTAAGTCCATTTGTTATCAGGTGCCGGCAATGTTACTGTCCGGCATTACGATAGTTATCTCTCCGCTCATATCTCTTATGCAGGATCAGGTAAAGGCTTTAAATGAGGCTGGGATACATGCAGGATATATCAATTCATCTTTGACAGAAGCGCAGATAGCAAAGGTATATTCAAAAGCTTTGGAGGGAGCATATAAAATCCTGTATGCAGCGCCGGAACGTCTTAACAGTTACGAATTTACTGATTTTGCCCGTAGGGTAAATATTTCAATGGTAACAGTAGATGAGGCGCATTGTATCTCTCAGTGGGGACAGGACTTCAGACCAAGCTATTTGAAAATTGTGGATTTTATAGACGGACTTCCTGAAAGACCGATTGTCAGTGCGTTTACAGCAACAGCAACAGAGGAAGTAAAGACTGATATCGCATGCGTGCTGAAATTACAGGATCCGAAGATTGTCGTGACCGGCTTTGACCGTGAGAACCTGTATTTTGATGTAGAGACGATCAAAAGAAAAGACGACTATGTACTTGAGTATATCAGGAAGCATCCGAATGACAGTGGGATTATTTATTGTGCTACCAGAAAAAATGTGGATTCGCTGTTTGAATTACTTTCCGGCGCCGGAGTTTCCGTGTCAAGATATCATGGCGGAATGAATAATGAGGACAGAAAGATAAGCCAGAATGATTTCATCTATGACAGAACTACGGTAATTGTTGCAACGAACGCATTTGGAATGGGCATTGATAAATCCAATGTAAGGTTTGTCATACATTACAATATGCCGCAGAGCATGGAGAACTATTATCAGGAGGCAGGGCGTGCCGGGAGAGACGGAGAACTGTCTGAGTGCATACTGCTGTTTTCGGCACAGGACATTATGATAAATAAGTTTCTGCTTGATAATAAGGACTTTACTGACGTCCCCTATGAAGACATGGATTCGATCAAACAGCGTGATGCAAAAAGGCTTCAGGTAATGGAGGGATACTCCCGAACCACGGGATGTCTTCGCAATTATATCCTTGAATATTTTGGAGAGAAGCGGAACGCGCCGTGCGGCAGATGCGGCAATTGTCATAGGGAGTTTACTGAAATCGATATGACGGAGGATGCAAAGCTTGTTATTAACTGCGTGTGGGAAACAAAAGGAAGATATGGCCTGAATATACTGCTTGGCACGCTTCTTGGCGCAAACAGAGCCAGATTAAAGGAACTTGGAACCATCCAATACAAGACCTATGGCGCATTAAAGAATCGATCTGAATCAGAACTGAGAGTTTTGATCAGCCAGCTGCTTATGGAAGGGTATCTGTACCAGACTACAGATAAATACAGTGTAATCCGCATGGGTAATATAGAGCCGCTGAAGGAACCGAATACGCATGTTCTGATCCGGACATATAAGGATAGAGAACCCGAACAACAGACGAAGAGCCGCAGCAGGAAAAGTACAGATTCTCTTACAAAGGCGGGCTATGAATTATTTGAGACTCTTCGAAAGCTGCGGCTGACAATTGCCAGAGAGGAAGGCCTGCCTCCATATATCATTTTTAGTGATAAAACGTTGATCGATATGAGCGTCAAGGCTCCCACAGACAAGCAGACAATGCTGGATGTGTCTGGTGTGGGTGAGGCTAAATATGAGAAATATGGCGAGAGATTCATAGAAGCAGTAACTGCCTTTATGGAGGAGTACCCTGATGCGGTTACAAGTATTAAGGATGAAGATGACCCTTCCCCGGCAAAATCACAATCCCGGAAAAAGAAGAGGAATCATAAAGTACCTTTTTATCTTAATCCGGAAGACGCAGATAAGTTTGAATACCATGATCTGTATCATGTATCTGAAATAAAAGATGAACTGAATCGGATAACGTCTGCAGAAAATGTAAAGCATATATTCGGAACAGATATTTTTAAGTTGCTTACCGGGATTGGATATGTGGAAGAGCGGCAGATTGATGGCCGGACTGTTCAGGTTCAGACGGAATCAGGTCTTTCCAGGGGAATCGTAACGGTAGAAAAGATAAGCAAGCTTGGAAATCCATATACGGTTCTGATGTATCCGCCGGAAGTTCAGAAAGAGATAGTGGAGCATTATGTGGGGAAAAGAGTACAGATAGAGTCCGCTGAGGGTGACGATCTATGAAAAAATTAAAATTCAGCAATTTGTACAAAGACGATCGTCACTTATGATAGATATTCAGAAGGTATAACGTGATTGAATATAAGTTCCCCGAAGACGGGCTGACGATTGACGATTTTTTTAAAATATTTGGCTACCCGAACTATATAAAAGCCAGGGGAAACCCGTAAGCTTACGGAGCAGGGAGATCTTATGAATGTGGATGCGATCCTGCAGGT
>JAUNGB010000044.1:0-41055 GCA_030524715.1 Eubacteriales bacterium
ACGGTAACGTATGGAGCTGACTGCTACTAATCGGTCGAGGGCTTGACCAAACAGCGAGAAAGCGGTCAGGACAAGGCAGGAGCATCTGGGAGCAAGCTTGCTTGCGGACAGATGGTCATGGGTTGGCCTGGACATTTGCGAGCAAATGACACTGAGCGACGGAGTCGCGAAGTGACCGCTCGAGCGTACGGTGGAAATCCGTGGCACGCAAACTCAGCTTTTTCACAATCGCAAGGCAATATGATTATCATAAAGGCAAGAAAATGTCAACATGTATGTAGTTTTGAAGGTGCAAACCTTATATTTATAAAGGGGATTGGTCAAATGGTATGATAGGGGTCTCCAAAACCTTTGGTGGGAGTTCGATTCTCTCATCCCCTGTTCACTGTATCGCTAAGATTTCAGTATTTTACTTAACTTTAAGGCTTTTAACTTTTACATCATAAATTCCTTTAATTGCTTTGCAAGCCGGGATATATTCACTGTTTCCTGTCTGTGGAATGTTCTACACTTCAAACTTTTCAGCATTTTTTCTACTACCTCAAAAACATAAGTTATACATATCTGTTATTTACATTAGAGCGTGTTTGAAATTTGATTTATCTCTTTGATGTTTTTGTATCATAATATATAACCCCATATATAAACAAAACTACTAAATATGTCTACATATATTTGTATAATTTTATATATCCCCATATATGAAATTGTGGTATACTCATCTTTAGCAGATAACTCGTAGTTCTAATTTCTGGTAGTATATATGACCGTTGCCCAAAATGCCGGAATGAGTTTAAATGCTTACATTATTCAGGCGATAAACGAAAAAATAGAAAGAGAGGCGGGAGTCATCCCACATCAGATATAAAGTTTATGGATGATCTCAGAACAAGAAGGGAGCGGGAAAAATGAAATGTATGAGCTGTAAAACAGGAGAAATGAAGCCATCAACAACAACATATTTTGCACAATTAAATAATTGCTATGTTATTATTGAAAATGTACCGTGTTTAAAATGCGAACAGTGCGGGGAAGAGTTCTTAAATATGTCAGTGGCCGAAAAAATAGATGATATCCTGGATGGTATCGAAAAGATCGTAGGCAAAATTTTTATTTTGGATTATACGGCGGCGGCATAACCCAACGCTAATGGGCCGGGATTTCTCCCGGCTTGTTGAAATGCACGGGAGTGTTGTATTTTTGCGTATTTTTTGGAATAATATACCATAAGACCAGAAATTAGTGTGAATTATGTGATTGCGTATAATGTTGAAGTATGGTATGATATCCGGTGACGGTTTATGCCAAAAGATAAGCGAGTCTTAAACAGATGCGCAGGGATTCCGTTTAGAATTATGTCAATGCAGTTGGTCTGAATCCCGCGTCAGGACTTGTTGGCGAGCCTTGAATCATATAATTTACGATTGGAAGGATGAAAAAAATGGATAAAGTGCGTGTGCTTGTACCAGCAGGTCATAATCGGGATTGGGAGAGAAGCATATGAAACTTTTAAAGAAATATTTAAAAAAAATCCGAACATGTATTCTTATGTCTTGGTATGTTTTGTTTTATTATCAGTTCGGATTAAAAGAACTTTGGATTTTGATCGATTCTAAGAATGGTAAGGATTTAGGCAGCAATCTTCTTCGGATAGCAGAGGAGCTGACAAATAATTCCGAGTACAGGAAGTATCATATTTTTATGTCCTGTAATAAAGATAAAAAAGCAATGATGAAAAACATGATAGATCAATATCATCTAAAGGGAGTTACCCTTATCAGGGAAAATGGATTTCGATATACAAGAATTGCAGCTTTGGCGAAGTATTTATTTACAGATACTTCTTTTCCGGTATGGTTTACTAAAAAAGAAGGGCAGATCATAACGAATACCTGGCATGGAACTCCTTTGAAAAAAATGGGAAAAGATGTAAAGAACAGATCCTATGATATGGGAAATGTTCAGAAGAACCATTTGATCGCAGATTATCTGTTATATCCAAGCGATTATATGAAGGATATTATGATATCTGCATATTTCCTTGAAAATTCTTACCAGGGAAAGGTATTGTGTTCCGGTTATCCGAGAAATGCGGTGTTTTTTGATAAGGAGAGAAGCAAACGGCTCCGCACGGAATTAGGCCTGGACGGCAAACGCTTATATGGATATATGCCTACCTGGAGAGGGGTTTTGAAACAGATTGATTCACAGAAAATCACGAATCAATTGGAGTATTACCTGGTATATCTGGATCAGAAGCTTACGGATGATGAAATATTCTTTGTTCGTCTCCATCCGTTTATCAGTAATACCATTGACTATTCCAGATATCGTCATATTAAACCCTTTCCTGATAAGTATGAACCATATGATATTTTAAATATCTGCGATTGTATGGTCACGGATTATTCAAGCGTGTTGTTTGATTATGCCAACAGCCGGAATAAGATCATACTTTTCGTGTACGACCGGGAATTATATATGGATGAGAGAGGCGTGTATGTGTCTATTGATTCCTTTCCGTTTCCACAGGTCCGCACCGCGCAGGAGCTTCTGGACGAAATGCGCCGTCCCAAGGACTATGACGATACGGAATTCTGTGAGAAATTCTGCACTTATGATGAGTCTGACACTGCCGAAAAGCTGTGCCGCCACATCATTAAGGGTGAAAAAATATACGAGGAATACTCTGCCGGAGGCAACGGAAAAGAGAATGTGGTCATTTATTCAGGCTCTCTGGCTAAAAGCGGGCTGACGACAGCGCTTCTGAACCTTCTGGCAAACGCGGATATGGATAAAAGAAATTATTATATTACCTTCCGTTCCGCATCCCTCAGAAAATTTCCGGAGCGGGTAATGATGCTCCCGGATAACGTGAGTTTTCTGCCTATTCCCTCTATGGAATATCAATCTCTTGGCGAGAAACTGGCTATTTCACGCTATTATAGAAAAAATAAGATATCCAGATGGTCACAGAAAAAGATAGACAGATTTTTCAGCAGGCTATATCGGAGGAATTTTGGACAGTGTAACGCCAAATATGCCATTCATTATGCCGGATATGAAAAAAATGTGATAAACATGTTTTTACAGGCCGATGTAAAAAATATGATATTTGTACATAACGATATGGTAAATGAAATTAAACAAAAAGGGAATCAGCATGAACCCACCCTCAGAAGGGCGTACCATGATTATTACAGGGTAGCCCCTGTTACTGCAGATATCTATCCGTCTACTTTGGAGCTGGGACAAAATAAAGATAATATACAGATCGTAAACAATTGCCATGATTATCAGGCTGTATTAAAGAAAGCTGAACAGGGTATTGAGTTTCAGAAAGATACCATGTGCAGTGTATCTCTGGAGAGACTGGAAGAGATTTTAAACGGAAAATCCAGAAAGATCATCAATATCGGCAGGTTTTCTCCGGAAAAAGGACATGAGATGCTGATCCAGGCATTTGACCAGTATCATAAAGAGAAAGAGGACAGCTATCTGATAATTATCGGAGGTTACGGAGATCTTTATAGCCGAACTGTGGATTTAGCCGCAGGTATGGCTTCCGGAAAAAATATTGTCATTATCAAGTCAATTGCTAATCCAATGCCGATCCTGAAAAAATGCGATCTGTTTGTGCTGTCTTCTTTATATGAAGGGCTGGGACTGGTACTGTTAGAGGCAGATACTCTTGGGGTACCGGTGATATCGACGGATATCGTAGGCCCGAGAGGATTTATGAAGGAGCATGGAGGGTATCTTGTCCCTCTTAGTGTGGACGGTATTTGCCAGGGACTGGAAGCCTTTGACCAGGGGCGTATAAAGGCTATGAACGTTGACTATGAAAAGTTCAATCAGGAGTCAGTGCGTCAGTTTGAAAAACTATTTGAAGGATAAGTATGAGAAGGAGAAATATGAAATGAAAATAGGGATCGTTACTTTTCATAGCGCTCATAATTACGGGGCGGTTCTCCAGGCGTGGTCCTTACAGGAGTATCTCACACAGCAAGGCCATGAGGTGGAGATCATTAATCTGCGGCTGCCTGTAATTGATAAGCTGTACAGATTGGCGTATAAGACAAATCGCAGGATATGCAGATTTGACGCGGTAAATAAATGCGCCAACGGTTTGTATTATCTGGCGCGTTCCTCCGGCAATCTTGTGGTTAATCCGGGCAAAATCGGAAAATATTTCAGGTTCGAGCATTTTATTAAACATAAGCTTCCGGTTACAAAACCCTTTTACAGCCTGAAGGAGCTGCAGCAGGAAAAGCTTCAGTATGATGTTTTGATTTCCGGCAGCGATCAGGTCTGGAACGCGACGATGATGACCGGAATCAATCCTGCGTATTTTCTGCAGTTTGCAAATCCTGACGCAATTCGGGTTTCCTATGCGGCAAGTATTGGAACGGAGGAGATACCGCCCAAGTATCAGTTGTTGTTTAAACGGTATCTGAGAGATTTTGACGCCATATCTGTCAGAGAAAAAAAGGCGAAGGAACAGGTACAGCTTCTGACCGATAAAGAGGTGGAGCTGGTGGCCGACCCGACATTTCTGCTGAAGAGAGAAGATTTTGATAAACTCAGGAAAAAATCGTCTTTTCATGGCAAATATATTTACGTCCATAACGTCCATCTGAAACGTGTGGATGAAGCGCTGAACAGCGTGGCTGAGGAAATGTCTGAAAGACTTGGGCTACCCATTATCCATAACTGGAAGAAGAAGGTATATAAAAATGAGGCAGGCCATTTTACCGGGGGAGTAGAGGAATTTTTAAGCCTGGTTTCCGGCGCGGAATATGTGATTACCAATTCCTTCCACTGTACGGTCTTTTCCATTATTTATCAGAAGAATTTTATTACGGTTCCTCATTTTAAGCATCCTGACCGTATGAAAAATCTTTTGGAGGAATTGGGAGTTCCGGAACATTTGATTGAAACAGGCGATAAGATCCCCAGAAATCTGGAAGAGCTTACCATTGACTATGATTCCGTAGAGAAGCGCAGAGCATTAATGGGGCTTCATGCACAGGAATTTCTGGAAAAAGCAATACACCTGATCAAAACAGAAGACAGGCGCTCCTATCTGGAAATTGAGGATAAGTTCCGCTGCTATGGGTGCGGCGTCTGTAAGGAAGCATGTCCCCAAAAAGCAATCCGCATGGAGCCGGATGAAGAGGGATTTTTATATCCTGTTGTGGATAAAGCGTTGTGCGTCCAGTGCGGAAAATGCAAAGAGGCGTGTATTTACCAGGCCGATACAAAGGAGAAGGTTGTTTCGGAATGGCATCCGGAGATCTTTCTTGCCAATGCAAAGGATATGGAGGTACGGAAAAGCAGCGCCGGAAGCGGAATCTTTACTCTTATGTACCGTGCGGCCCTGAAACAGGGCGGTAAGGTAGTCGGAGTATGCTTTGACGGCCATTGGAATGTTCTTTATGATATTGCGGATAAAGAAGAGGATTGTAAAAAATTCTGCGGGTTTAAGTACGTGGATGCTGAATCCGGGGATATCAAACAGAGGGTACAGGAAATTTTGAAAAAGGGCGAATCGGTCTTATTTTCAGGAACACCCTGCCAGATTGCCGGTTTGAAGAAATTTTTGGGCAGGGATTACCCGAATCTGTGCACCGTGGAGATGATCTGTCAGGGAGCGGCGTCTCCTAAGGCTTATGGGAAATATCTTGACTATATGGAAGAACTTTATAAATCCAAAATAGTCAGACTGGAATTCTGGAATAAATTTAAAGGGCCTGATACTCCGTTTATCCTTACGGAGTTTGAATCAAAGAGTGTAGATGTGGAATTAGTATCAACAAATAATTTTACAAGAGCATATTTGAACCATAATATCCAGCGTCCTTCCTGTTATACCTGTGAATATGCGGGGAGTCCGGAAGGGACGGCAGACATTTCCATCGGCAGGTATTGCGGTGAGAAGCTGCCGGAATTCGGCGAAGACTGTGCAGTTTCGATTTTAAAGATCAATACTCCCAGAGGAAAAGATTTTTTTGAGTTGTGGAAGGAGGAAGCGGAGGTACGGGCAAGCACTTTTGATGAAGCATATGCCAATACCCAAACGGGACCTCTTACGCTTTTCGGAACAAGAGGACGTCTGATGTATTATCTGGACGAGCAGCCGTTTGAAGAACTGTTCAGGACATTTAACCGGTTTAAAAAGGGCAGAATAAAAGGTATTTGATTTTAAGAAGGAGAAGGAGCGGGAAATGAAACGTGTTATCACTTATGGAACTTTTGATCTGCTGCATTACGGACATATTAACTTGCTTCAGCGCGCAAAGCAGCAGGGGGATTATCTGATCGTTGCTCTTTCCACAGATGAATTTAACTGGAAAGAAAAACAGAAAAAATGCTATTTCCCCTATGAAGTGCGAAAACAGCTTCTGGAGGCCATCCGGTATGTGGATCTGGTAATTCCGGAGGAAAGCTGGGAGCAGAAGCGTACAGATGTAAAAGAATATCACGTAGATACCTTTGTGATCGGAGACGACTGGAAGGGAAAATTTGATTTTTTGAAGGAAGAAGGCTGTGAAGTAGTATATCTTCCAAGAACGCCGGAAATTTCCACAACCCAGATCAAGAAGGATCTGAAGAAATAATTAGCGGATAACAGACAGGCCGAAAACAAAGGGAGGAAATGCTATGTCTTTTTTTAGAAAAGATAAGACTCAAAAGGAAAGCGAAATGCTCCTGCGCAGGGTAGAGGAAAAGCTGCATGCCATGGAACAGGCAGAACAAGCCAGACAGGAGAAAGACGAGTCGTTTCAGCAGGAACTGCAGAAATTAGAAAAAGAAGTAAAAAAGCACAATATGACAATAGAAGATCTGTTGGATGTTCTGGAAGAGCAGCAGGAAGAAAAAGAGACTGCCAGAAGGAAGGAACAGGAATATAAAACAGAATGCGAAAAGCTTCTTTCTGTATTTGAAGCCTATCAGGAGCAGTTTTGGCAGATAAAAAAGCATTTAGACGGAAACGGGACATGGAAGCAGATGTTCGCGCTTATGGAAGAGGAACAGGCAAAGGAGCAGATGCTGTGCGGAATCTCTTTGATCGGAAGGCCGGGAGAAAAGGTGGACTATAGCCTGCATGAAGTGATCGAGGCAGTCGATACTGAAGAACAGGGGAAGGATAAACAGATTGCAAATGTTTACAGCCCCGGTTATTTATATCAGGGAAAGGTACGGAAAAAGGCAAGGGTTTCTGCATATCGTGCTGCAGCGCAGAATGAAGAACAAAAGGAGGGAAGATGATGAGTACAATCATTGGTATTGATCTTGGGACGTCTACGACAGAAGCGGCAGTAATCCAGGCCGGCGAGCCAATCATGGTCACAAATGACCGGCAGCAGGTGGTAATACCGTCTGTAGTGGGAATAGACAAAAACGGGAAATTTGTGACAGGAGAGGATGCGAAGGCGCAGTTCCTTCTGGAACCGCAGAACACAGCTATCGAGATAAAACGAAGCATGGGCACGGATGAAAAAATCTGTCTTGGAAATAAAGCCTATACTCCGGAGGAGCTTTCCGCGGTTCTTTTGAAATATGTGAAAAAATATGTTTCTGAATATCTGGGAGAGGAAATCGACAGGGCGGTTATTTCTGTTCCGGCATACTTTGACGACCTGCAGAGACAGGCAACGGTAGAAGCCGGACGCCTGGCGGGATTTAAGGTAGAACGCATTATCAATGAACCGACCGCCGCTGCTCTTGGCTATGGCCTTGGGCATATGGATGAGGAAAGCCATATTCTTGTTTATGATCTGGGCGGAGGAACCTTTGACGTTACCCTTTTGGAGATGTTCGGCGGGGTTTTGGAGGTAAAGGCCAGCAGCGGCGACAATATGCTGGGCGGCAAGGATTTCGACGAACGGATCATAGATTGGATGCTGCGTCAATTTAAAGGGAAATACGGTATAAATCTGCGCAAGGACGTATATGCGATGGTAAAGCTGAAGGAAAAGGCGGAATGGTGTAAAAAGGAACTGAGTACGCAGCCTTCATGCCATATAGTGATTCCTTTTATTGCTGAGAAAAACGGGGAACCGCTGGCTTTTGACGAGACATTGACGGTCGGGCAGTTTGAAGAGATGATCAGCGACCTGATAGCGAGGACGCATCATCCTATAGATGTGGTTCTTGCGGACAGCGGTGTGATGGCGTCCGAGATCGATCAGGTTCTGCTGGTAGGGGGCTCTACCAGAATTCCCATAGTGCAGAGCGATATTGAAGATTATCTGGGAATCACCCCATCTCTTGCCGTCAATCCGGATTATGCGGTTGCGGAGGGGGCGGCTGTTCAGGCAGGGATCCTCTCCGGCAGTATACGCAGCGAGGACAGCCTGGTCATGACAGATGTAAATCCCTATACACTGGGCGTCAGGATATGCGACGGCTTTACAGACGACTGTATGAGTGTAGTGATTCCGAGAAATGTGACAATTCCGGTTGTCAGGAAGGAAATTTATACTACCGCCGGCGACGGGCAGGTCAGTGCAAGGATAGAGGTTTATCAGGGAGAATCTCAGGTAGCGACCAGTAATCATTTCCTTGGAGAGTTTATGATTCATGGGATTCCCCCAAGAAAAGCAAGAGAAGAGCAGGTTGAGGTTCAATTTTCCTATGATCTGAACGGTATGCTGGAGGTAAGCGCGGTAATTGTGAGTACCGGGGCGAAGGCTTCGATTGAGATCAATATGCTTAAGGAACAGGAAGAAGAGCAGCGGATAGATGTAAGCGGCTGGAAGGAGGCACCCGGGGCAGACAGGTTCCGCGCCGTTATCCGTAAAGCTGAGCGTATTCTGAAAAAGCAGGGAACAGACGATCTCGCTTTTTATTATGAAGATCTGGAAGAATGCGTATATCTTTTGAAAAAAGCGCTGATAGAGAATGATATGGATGCGGCGGGCGAAATGGAAGAGGAACTTCTGGATCTGCTGGAGGAATGATACATGACAGATTATTATAAGGTGTTAGGAGTAGAGCCGGGCGCGACTCCCCAACAGATAAAAAAGGCATACTTTTCGCTGGTTCGGACCTATTCTCCGGAAAAGGATCCGGAAAAATTCAGGGAGATCAGGGAAGCCTACGAAAATCTGCAGAAGCCGTCAGGAGAAACAGGTCCCAGCTTTCCGGAAATGACAGATCCCTATGCTGTTATGATGCTGAAGGCAATCGTGAAAAACAGCCGCGCGGGAAACAAAGCGATAGTAAGGAATATGTGTGAGGAAGCTCATAATAAGTTTCCTGATGAGATACAGTTTTTGTATCTTACGGCGATCGCTCAGCGCAAGGCCGGCAATACAGGGAAGGCTGTCAAAAGCTGCGAGCTTTTAGTTAAAAAAGAACCGGAAAACAAATGGTTCTGGAGAGAACTGGCCATTTCTTATATTGAGCGCGGATTTAAGCAAAAGGCATTTTCAGCCTGTGAAAAAGCCTATGAACTGGGCTGCAGGGACAATGACTTTATTTTGATGTTTTCCATCAACTGTAATGATTATGAGGAATATGATACCGGATGCAAAATTTTATTGGAACTGGTACGCCAAAACAGAAAATGGGACAGAAATGAGATTCCGGAGGTTCTCGAGGCTTACAGCGGCCTGCTGGTAATGGATCTGTTGGGAGGACTGGGGAATTTGAAGGAAATCCTGGAACTCCTGTGCGGTTTTGTAAAGAAATATTCTATTTATATAGACGAAAATATGGAACTGCTGTCAACTATGATCGCCCTTCTGGCAATAAAAAGGCACTGCAGCCTGGATGAGATGAAGGAAATAGATAAGCTGGTGGCGATAATGGAGCAGACGAGCCGTTCCCTGAAAAGCAGACAGTTATGTAAAGCATTAAAAGAAACCTGCCTGATTCAGTTTATGGAGAAAGATGAACGTCTGTCAAACTTAATTTTCGACTTGGCGGACGCAGTATTTGGAATGTCCGGGATGGATTCGCAGTTAAAGAAATATGCTCTGCTGGATGCAAAGCTGTGCATGATCGCAGAGCGTCAGGAGATTTTGCCGCAGCTTGAAATCCTGAGGACGGATTATCCGTATTTTTATGATGCGGTCAGGGAGTTCGCTGAACAGCTTCAGTCCGGCAAAAATCTTGAAAACCTGAAGACGTCTTTGTTAAAACAATATGTTCGCCTTTCCGAAAGTGTTGACGGCGGCTATTATTTTAAAAAGTATCCGGAAGAAAAAAAACGCTTCTATGGAAAGCTTATTTACGAAAGTACAGAGGATGTGCCGTATGTAAGGAGTGAGAAAAAGGTTGGCAGGAATGATCCCTGTCCATGCGGAAGCGGAAAAAAATATAAGCACTGCTGCGGGCGGTAGATGCAGAGCAGCCGGAGATATATCAGATATGCAGAGATTTGGTTTGAACGCTTTTGCCAGTGGGAGTTTAAGAGCCCACTGACATAAGCGCAGCGACCTGCGTTCATGAGCATGCAGCAAAGCGGAATATGAATGAAGTGCAGGCCGCAGGTGCATGACAGGTACAATGGCGTTCATGAGCATGCAGCAGAGCGGAATGTGAATGTCTGCTTTACGTTATGTCAGTTATCAGTTCCTGCAGTGTTTTAAACTGATATCCCATTTCCTCCCATTTGGTGAGCAGCTCATCCATGATCTCTCCGTTGGTGGAAGAGGTATTATGAAGGAGTACGACAGCTCCGGGGTGGATGCGGCCAAGAAGCTTGTCGAAGGCTTCCTCATGGGACGGCTGTTTATCCTGATACCAGTCCACGTAAGCAAGGCTCCAGAAGAAAGTACTGTAGCCAAGCTCTTTAGCCATAGCCAGGTTGGCTGTGCTGTAGATTCCCTGTGGCGGGCGGTAAAATTTAGCCATAGGGGTTCCGGTGATTTCTTCATAAAGTGCTTCTACACCCTGAAGTTCTTCAGCAAAGGCTTCTTTAGTGGAGATTTTGGACATATTTGGGTGGGTCAGCGTATGATTACCTACGGTATGCCCTTCAGCAACCATTCTTTTTATTAAATCAGGATTGTCTTTTACGAAATTCCCTACAACAAAAAAAGTGGCGGATGCGTTGTGTTTTTTTAAAGCATCCAGAATGGCGGGAGTATTTCCGTTTTCGTAGCCGGCGTCAAAGGTGAGATACAGAACCTTTTCGTCGGTATCTTCAGCATAATAGGCATTATATTCTTTCAGTTCCTCGATCGTTGCGTTGGCAACGGGCTTTTTGCCTTCTTCCTGAAAGCTGAGTCCCCAGTTGGAGGATTCGGCGGAGGTTTCTATAGTATCCTGATTGTTTTCACTGAGAAAGACGGACGCTTTACCTGCAAAGGCGCCGAGAAGAAAGGCGCCTGCAAGAATGGCAGGAAGCCTGAAAAAGTGAAGGTGGGATTGTGATAATCTGGATATGTATTTCAGATTCCGTTTCATAAAATTCATAAAAGCCCCGGCATATGATTTCTTTCTCTATACATATTGCGGCGGAATTGAAAATATGTGAAAAATATCTATATAAAAATATCTGCAAAAAAAGGAGCACTGTGCCGGAATAGAAACTTTTAAAATGTGCAATTAAAAAGAGCCATCAGATTCTGTTTTTCTGGTGGCTCTTATAAATGTTCATTGTCCAATGGTCGTTACCTTCCTTTCATTAAATTATAGGGTAAATCTTTAACGTTTCATTGGTCCTTACCGTCCTTATTCAGTTTATTATTGAATGATTTGGGTTAAAGCCTTTAAGTTCCCATTGGTCCTTACCGTCCTTCTTCAATATTGATTATGAATGATTAGGGTGAAACCTTAACTGTTCATTGGTCTATACCTTCCTTATTTAAAATTGATTATGAATGATTGGGATAAAACTTTAATTGTTCATTGGTCTATACCTTCCTTATCCATAATGACTATAAAAGATTAGGGATAAAACCTTAACTGTTCATCGGTCTGTACCTTCCTTATTCAGTTTTATAAGAAATAATTGGGGCAAAGCCTTAAGTTCTCATTGGTCCTTACCATCCTTTGTTGAATTTTGTAATGAATCATTTGAGATAAAACGTTAATATTTCATTGGACCGTACCTCTCTTGCTTTTTTATAAAACGTAATTGGGATTTTTGATTATGTTCTTGGGGGTCTGTACCTCCGTTTCTTAAAGTATGATAACAGCTATCTGTTTAAAAATTTATGCTTCTGGTGGTCTGTACCTTCCTTTCTTAATTTATGAGGAATTACTTTATGTTTTCGGTGGTCTCACTCCTTTTCTTTATTTTTTAAGTCCCTTTTGTTTTATGAACTTACTATAACAGATAATAATTGAAATGTCAAGAATAAAATTGAAAAAATAAAAATAAATTTTATAATAACAATTAAAAACAAATAAAACATATGAATATTCTGAAAATATATCAATATATCGAACGTGAGATAATTCCGGGATTGACATGGAAATCCGCTTATGATAAGGTCTAGAGTATGTTTAAAAATTCATTTCCGCAATCTGTACTCCCCACTTTGCGGTATATTTGCCCCGCATTCGGTCGCCGTAGCCCGCTACGCCTCCCTCATTTGTGGCAAATCTCCCACAAACTGGGAAGCACATCTTACGAAAAGCAATTTTCAAACACACTCTAGCAAACGACAGTGTGAAGAACGGATTTATTTGGTAATAATCTTCAAAAAAACTTTGGCAGGGGGTAAGTGATGAATATAATGCCAATTTCGGAATTAATTGACAAAGTTGCATTAATTTGCAGGAAAAATGGTGTGAAGCGTTTGGATCTGTTCGGCTCTTTTGCCACAGGTACGGCTGTTCCGACCAGTGATATAGATTTTGTTGTGTATGGGTGCAAGGACATACTGCAATTAGAAGAGGAACTGGAGGAAATAGATACGCTTCGAAAAATAGATATTTTTGATTACGATAGTATTCATAATACATTTTTATTGGAGGACATAAAGAAATATGGAAAGCAAATCTATTAATCGTTACAATACGTTCTGCAAAAGTCTGAAAAATCTTGAAAAAAGCAGAAAGGCTGATCCAAAGGCAGATTTTGTATTGGAAGGGACGGTACTGAATTTTAATCTTACTTTTGATATTTCCTGGAAGGTAATGAAGGACATATTGATAAAGCAACTTGGGGTCCTTGATTTTGCTATTGGGTCGCCCAGGGAGACATTGCAGCAGGCTTTTACAAATGGGATTATTGATGATGAACAGTGGATGAAGATGCTTCGTGTCAGGAATCAACTGGCCCACGACTATGACGGAACTTTTGCGGCGGAGAAATTCCAGGATATTATTAAGATATATTACCCGTTATTTGAGAAATTAAAGAATGCGGTTGAAAAGTATTACAGGTGACGAAGAGATTCTTGGTTTATGAAGTGATCATCAATGAGGGATCAGTGAAGAAAATCAAATAGTATAAAAATCGTTTCTTTGGGAAATTCTATCTTCATAAAGCTTTTTAGGAGGTAGAAATATGCTGCGTTATCTTCCCATCAGAAAAGTTCACGCAAGACAAGTATTGGATTCCCGGGGCAATCCTACGGTAGAGGTAGAAGTGACCGTAGGAGAAGGCGTTGTGGGGATTAATGGATATACAGCAAGAGCGATGGTACCGTCAGGAGCATCCACCGGCAAATTCGAGGCAGTGGAGCTTCGGGACGGGGATAAAGGAAATTATGTAGGCTTAAGTGTACAGAAAGCAGTAAATAATGTAAATACAAAGCTTGCGGAAGCAATCCTTGGAGAAAATGCCTTGAATCAGTCACAGATCGATGCGATCCTTATTGAAACGGACGGCACGGACAACAAAAGCAGTGTAGGGGCAAACGCCACATTGGGCGTTTCCATGGCGGTAGCCCGTGCGGCCGCCATGGCGCTCCGGATCCCGTTATATCAGTATTTAGGAGGATGTCATACGACACGGATGCCTGTTCCTATGATGAATATTTTGAACGGAGGAAAGCATGCGGATAATACGGTGGATCTGCAGGAATTTATGATCATGCCTGTGGGCGCCGGATGCCTGGCAGAGGGTATCCGCATGTGTGCGGAGATATATCAGTTCCTGAAAATCATACTGAAAGAAAAGAAACTGTCCACCGCAGTCGGTGATGAAGGCGGATTTGCGCCGGACTTGGCTGAAGCCGGGGACGTGCTGAGCCTGATCATAGAAGCTGTTAAGCGTGCGGGATATGAGCCGGGCAGGGATATCGGCATTGCCATTGACGCGGCTGCCAGCGAGTTGTATGATGAAGAACTGGGAGTTTATTATTTCCCCGGGGAAAGCCAGATGAAGGGTGAAGAGATATTACGGGACTCTGCAGAAATGGTTTCCTACTATGAAAAGCTGATCGACGAGTTTCCAATCGTTTCTATTGAAGACGGACTTCAGGAGGACGACTGGGAGGGCTGGAAAGTTCTGACGGAACGTCTGGGCAGCCGCGTACAGCTTGTGGGAGACGATTTGTTTGTCACAAATATCAAGAGACTTGCCTGCGGAATCAAGCTTGGAGCGGCAAACGCGATCCTTGTAAAGGTTAACCAGATCGGAACCCTGAGCGAGGCCATGGACGCTGTGCAGATGGCGCAGCACGCCGGATACCGGGCTGTGATCTCCCATCGGTCGGGAGAGACAGAGGATGCGTTTATTGCAGACCTTGCCGTTGCTGCAGGAGCCGGACAGATTAAGACAGGCGCGCCCTGCCGTTCGGACAGAAACGCAAAATACAATCAGCTTCTTCGGATCCATGAGTATCTGGGAGAACTGACGGTTTATGAGAATCCGTTTGTCAAAGAATAGTGAAAAAAATAGAAAATAAGACAGAAAATCAGGCAGAAAATAAGATGGAAAATGAATAAAAAAGCAAAATAGCTGAGGCCGGAAGGTACTCAGCTATTTTAGAGTATCCTTATGTAGTTGAACTGCTTAAATCATGAATAACTGTAAGAATATGTTCCCGTTTCTTCGAATCCATGGACTGCAATTTTTCACTCCCATCCCTCACTATTCTGCTATACTGACAGCAAACTATAGGAAGGGAGTGAATACACATTGAAAATTATTGGGAAATTCAGAAAAAAGATATTTTCAATAATAACAACAAAAACAGTTGAAATCCCGGAAACCCTATGTTACAATAATCAGAGTTGATTAGGAGGTGTAACGGCAGTGGAAATTCTGAGAATTATTTTGACAGTGATTTTTGTGATAGATTGTATTGCACTTACAGTAGTAGTATTAATGCAGGAAGGAAAGCAGCAGGGGCTTGGCTCGATTGCTGGCGCCGCAGATACCTACTGGGGTAAGAACAGAGGACGTTCCATGGAAGGCGGCCTGGTGAAGGCTACTACTGCAATGGCAGTTCTGTTCTTTGCTCTGGCAATCGTACTGAACCTTAATTTTTAAGATGTGCAGGCAAGGTTCATACACACATCAGGATTATTTTTCTGTGAAAGGGAAACACTCTTGTATAATCGCAAGAGTGTTTTTTATATCATAGGAAACTTTAAAGGAGAAAAGTTGAGAAAAGGTGAAGAATAAACAAGTTTTTGAGAAAAGAAAAAAATTTATCATGGAGCTTTTAAGCGACCCGCTGTATAAGCCGATGCGCCTGCGGGAGCTTGGAACGCTCCTTAGTCTTAAGAAACCGGAACGGAAAGAGTTATTTGACATTCTGGAAGAGCTTTCTCTGGAGGGAAAAGTTTCCATGGATGCTAAGGGACGGTACAGTAAGGTAAGCGGGAAATATGGCAGAAAGATTTATGGCAATGAACGAAACACAGAAGGACCTCTGGAAAAGAAGGAATATCGGCCGGGAAGAAATGAGAAGTATTCAGAAAAAAAATCCGGGAAAAAGAATCCCGAAATAGAGGGAACGATAAAGGAAGGCGTTTTTATCGGGCATCCCAAGGGCTTTGGTTTTGTAGAAATAGAGGGAGAGGACGAGGATGTTTTTATCCCTGAAGAGGATACGGGAACCGCTATGCATCAGGACCGTGTCCGGATTGTCATAAAAGACGGCGGTAAGGATGGAAAGCGCCGGGAGGGAATTGTGACGAAGGTTCTGGAACGGGGAATGACGGAGATCGTGGGAACCTTCCAGTCCAATCGGGATTATGGCTTTGTCGTCAGCGACAATCCCAAGTTTTCCAGGGATATTTTTATTCCAAGAAAGGAATCCAAAGGAGTTCGCAACGGGGATAAGGTGATCGCTGCTGTCACGGATTACGGAAGCAAAAATAAAAGCCCTGAGGGCAGGATTACAGAAATTCTCGGAAATATCCGCACGCCGGGAACGGATATTCTGGCAATTGTAAAGAGCTTTGGCATTCCGTGCGAGTTTCCGGAAAAGGTACTTAATCAGGCGATGAGGGTACCGGATCATGTGCTGGATGCGGACAGGAACGGAAGGCTGGATCTATGCCATCTCCAGACAGTCACCATTGACGGGGAGGATGCAAAGGATCTGGATGATGCCATATCCCTGACAAAAGAAAACGGGCATTATCATCTGGGCGTGCACATTGCAGATGTGAGTAATTACGTTCAGGGAGGCAGCGCCCTTGACAGAGAGGCATTGAAGCGGGGAACCAGCGTATATCTGGCGGATCGTGTCATCCCCATGCTTCCGGAGAGGCTTTCCAACGGTATCTGCTCCCTGAATCAGGGAGAGGACAGGCTTGCTTTGAGCTGCCTGATGGAGATCGATGAGAGCGGTGCGGTGGTAGACCACAAAATTGCGGAAACAGTCATCCGCGTGGATGAGCGCATGAGCTATACAGATGTAAAAAATATTCTGGAGGATACGGATCCTCAGGCAAAAGCACGATATGAAGAACTGGTTCCCATGTTCTTTCTGATGAAGGAATTATCGGAGCTTATCCGCAGCAGCCGCCACAGCAGAGGCTCTATTGATTTTGATTTTCCGGAGAGCAAAATTATCCTGAATGCCGCCGGAAGGGCGATTGATGTGAAGCCGTATGAGGCGAACGCGGCAACCAGAATTATTGAAGATTTCATGCTTCTTGCCAATGAAACTGTGGCGAAGGAATACTGCAAAGGTGAGTATCCTTTTGTATACCGGACCCATGAGAATCCGGATTCGGAGAAGGTAGAGAGCCTGCTGACTTTAATCCGTAATCAGGGAATCCCGGTGCAGAAGTCAGGAAAGGAGATTTCCCCCAAGGAGATTCAGGAGATTCTGGAAAAAATCCAGGGACTTCCCAACGAACCCATGCTCAGCCGCCTGATCCTGCGCACCATGAAGCAGGCAAGGTATACGACAGAATGCAGCGGACATTTTGGGCTGGCGGCGAAGTACTATTGCCACTTTACGTCCCCTATCCGCCGTTATCCGGATCTGCAGATCCACAGGATCATAAAGGATAACCTGCGGGGAAGGCTCGAAAGGGAAGGAAAGACCGAGCATTACCGGGAAATCCTGGACGAGGTGGCACGTCAGTCCAGCGTATGCGAAAGACGTGCGGATGAAGCGGAACGGGAGTCCGATAAGCTGAAAAAAGCAGAGTATATGTCCTATCATCTTGGAGAGACCTTTGAGGGGATCATTTCCGGCGTTACGGGATGGGGATTTTATGTGGAACTGCCGAATACGGTAGAGGGGCTGGTGCATGTAAATACCCTGTGGGACGACTATTATACCTTTGACCAGGGGAACTGCGAGCTGCGGGGAGATATGACCGGAAAGGTATATCGTCTCGGACAGAAGGTGCGGGTACGTGTGGAGGATGCGGATCCGCTTATGAAGACAATTGACTTTGTGATAGAGCGTGATTTTTAAAGAATAGAAGAAATCCGCGTAGCTTTAGATGCGCGGTCCAGGAAACTTATATCGGGATGGGCGGAGGGAAAATAGAAGAGAGACAGATAATCGGGCGAGGATAAAACAGAAAGCAGGAAGGGGAGAATATCATGGCAAAAAAATCCGGCATCAAGCTGATCGCCAACAATAAAAAAGCATTTCATGACTATTTTATCGAGGATACCTACGAAGCGGGAATTTCTCTTGCAGGGACAGAGGTAAAGTCCCTGCGTATGGGCAAATGCAGCATTAAGGAATCCTTTGTGCGTATAGAGAACGGGGAGCTGTTTATTTACGGAATGCATATCAGTCCTTATGAAAAGGGCAATATTTTCAATAAGGATCCGTTACGTGTCCGCAAGCTTCTCCTGCACAGGTATGAGATCAACAAGATCGAAGGGAAGCTGAAGGAGAAAGGGCTGACCTTGGTGCCGCTGAAGGTTTATTTCAAGGACAGCCTGGTAAAGGTGGAGATTGGTACTGCCCGGGGCAAAAAACTCTATGACAAGCGTCAGGATATCGCCAAAAAGGATCAGCGCCGTGAGGCGGAACGGGACTTTAAGGTGAAGAATCTGTATTGACCTTGCGCCGGGATGCGGTTATACTTAAAGGAAGCAGCGGCTATGAAGGCTGCAGGAGAGACAGGGCAGCGAGTGTGTGAAGGCCTGCGTTTATGAGTATACAGCAAAGTGGAATGCGAATGCCCGCTTTGCCGACTGAATGTCTGCTTGAAGGGGGAAAGGGTATGAGTGAAAATTCGCGTCTGATAAAAAAGGTGGAGGATTCCAGAACGGAACAGGTGCATCTGGTCATGCGGCAGCATCTGAATGCCGGAGGGAGGCTGTTCGGCGGGATGCTGATGCAGTGGATCGACGAGGTGGCCAGTGTGGTCGCCATGCGCCATGCGGGAACAGATAAAGTGACTACGGCTGCTGTGGATAACCTGCATTTTAAAGAAGCTACCTACGAAGGAGAACTGCTGGTTCTGATCGGTTATGTGACCTGGGTGGGGAATTCTTCTATGGAAGTGGAAGTGGACACGTATGTGGAACGCTCAGACGGAATGCGTTATTCGGTCAACCGTGCCTTTCTGGTGATGGTGGCTATGGACAGCCAGGAAAAACCTCTTTGCGTGCCGAAGCTGGATATCCGGACAGAGGCGGAAAAGGGCAGGTATGAAGCCGGCCTGATGCGTAAATCCATGCGAAAAAGACGTAACAGCTTTTCGGAAGCGGAGGGTATAACTGCCACTAAAAAGTCTTAAATTTATATGAAATCCTGTGACGTTCGGTTGACAAGAGGTGGATACTCTGTATAATGAGGAAGAGAGAAGCTTTTATTTGGGTGGGCGGAGCGAATCTGGTAGCCCATCCGACAGTGATTGATCCGCGCCGGCACTATCCTGTGCCGCGCTCCGTGAATTACCGGGCGTGGATGGAAACCATGATTATGGGAGGAAATATATTATGAAGAAAAGATATTTGGCGCTTGCGGGAATCCTTGTGCTTAGCCTTACGGCTGCCGGATGCGGCAAGAAGGATGAGGAAGAGCCTGAGCAGACGGCGCAGGCTACTGTGGCGCCAGTGAACGAGAATGCCGGAGACGGAGATCTTGTGGATATGAAGGCAACTACAGAAGAGACGATCACCAATGTGATCGGCAGTAAGACGGCAACCGCTTCCCAGATCGTCCTTATTAACAAAACAGGCGATGAGATCGGCTCTATCTATATCCGCCCCAATACGGATGAGGATGACGAATGGGGAGACGAGCTGGTTCAGGGCGCTTTCACTTTGAAGGACGGCGAGAAGGCCGCTTATTATTTTGAAAAGGGAGCCAAGGATGAAGAGGGAAATACGATTTCCCTTTATGATATCCGTATCAGCTATACAGACGAAGAAAAGAATGAATGCTTTTTCCGGAAGCTTCCGCTGGATACCATTACCCAGATTACTCTCTGCATGGACGGCACAGGCGAGGACGCCATTCCGTATGCAAGGTATTTAACCGGAGACAGTCAGAAGGAGACTTCCACTTTAAAAGAAGTAAAACAGCGTCTTGGACTTCTGGATGACGATGAAAGCGAAGATGAGGACGAAAATACTGACGAGGACAGCACCGATACAGATACTCAGGACAGCACAGACGATGGCGGAAACACTTCCTCCGATACGCCTCAGGATCCGGAGCCTACGCAGGATCCCGATGCACAGGATCCGGAAGATCCCGGCCAGAATCCTGGTACCAGCGATCAGCCGGAGGATCCTGTGAAGCTTGCGGAGAGCTGTATCGGCAAGTCTCTGGATGAACTGTTTAATGTGTGCGGACAGCCCAACAGCAACAGCTATGAGAATGAGCCGGAAACAGGAGAGACAGGTTATCATTACTATGACAATTTTACGGTATCCACCACTGTTGATGAAGCCGGAAACGAAGTGGTCGCCGGCGTATGGTAACCCGGGCGATTTACGGCAGTTGTCAAATGGACAGAAAGCTCCATAAAAATCCATAAAAATAATTTACAGAAACCGGGGGAAAGAACATGAAGCGAGTATTACTGAAATTAAGCGGAGAGGCCCTTGCAGGAGGGAAAAAGACAGGATTTGACGAGGCGACCGTTATTGCGGTGGCGAAGCAGATCCGCGGGATCGTGGAAGATGGAATGGAAGTAGGGATCGTTATCGGCGGCGGGAATTTCTGGCGGGGACGTACCAGCGAGACCATTAACCGCAGCAAGGCGGATCAGATCGGAATGCTTGCAACGGTCATGAATTGTATTTATGTATCGGACATCTGCCGCTATGTGGGGCTTAAGACAGAAATTTATACTCCGTTTGTCTGCGGGGCTTTTACAAAGCTGTATTCCAAGGATGAGACGGAGGCTGCGTTTGCCGAAGGCAAGGTGGTGTTCTTTGCCGGCGGAACAGGACATCCGTATTTTTCCACTGATACGGCAACTGTGCTCCGTGCGGTTGAAATCGAGGCGGAAGCCATTCTTCTGGCGAAGGCAGTGGACGGTATTTATGACAAGGATCCCAAGAAGTATCCGGATGCGGTCAAATATGACGAGATCACCATCCAGGAGGTTGTGGAGAAGAAGCTGGCCGCAATGGACCTGACCGCTTCCATTATGTGTATGGAGCAGAAAATGCCGATGCTGGTATTCGGGCTTGAGGAAGAAAACAGTATCATCAATGCAGTACAGGGGAAATTCTCCGGCACCAGAGTGACAGTCTGAGCGCTCTTGTGACCGTGCGGAATAAAAGAAAACCAGAGAGGGAGATTGAAACATGGATGAAAGAGTTCAGAAATATGAAAACAAAATGAAAAAAACCTTAAGCGGATTTGAAGCTGAGCTGGCGACGATCCGTGCGGGACGTGCAAATCCGCATATTCTTGATAAACTTGTCGTAGACTATTACGGAAGCCCGACTCCTATTCAGCAGGTTGCGAATGTAACTGTGCCGGAGGCACGTATGATCCAGATCCAGCCATGGGAACCCAAACTGATCAAAGCCATCGAGAAAGCGATCCTGACCTCTGATCTCAGTCTGAATCCAAGCAACGACGGCAAGCTGATCCGTCTGGTACTTCCGGAGCTTACGGAAGAGCGCCGTAAGGATCTGGTTAAGGACGTAAAGAAAAAGGGAGAGGCAGCCAAGGTTGCGGTCCGTAATATCCGCCGTGATGCCAACGACGCATTTAAGAAGCTGACCAAGCAGGACGTTTCAGAGGATGAAGTGAAGGACTTAAGCGATAAGGTTCAGAAGCTGACAGATAAATATATCAAGGATATTGATGCGGCGGTTGATAAGAAATCCAAGGAAATCCTGACCGTATAATTGAGGAGCGATATCGGAGAGAGCCGTAATAAGGCTCTCTTTGCGCGTAATTTGAGCAAAAAATCTGTTTTGAAAAGGAGATACCATGAACGTACCGAATCATATAGCGATCATCCTGGACGGAAACGGACGATGGGCGAAAGCGAAGGGGATGCCCAGAAGCTACGGGCACGTAAAGGGCTGTGCCAATCTGGAGACGATCTGCGACGATATGAAGGAACTGGGAGTGAAATACCTGACTGTGTACGCTTTTTCCACAGAGAACTGGAAGCGTTCCAGGGAAGAGGTGGAGGGGCTGATGAAGCTGTTCCGCAGCTACCTGAAGAAATGTCTTAAGATTGCAGAGAGAAATCAGATGCGGGTGAAGGTCATCGGAGATATTTCCGCCTTTGACGAGGATATCCAGCGGAAGGTCATCGAGCTGGAGGAATTTTCCAAAGATTTCACAGAGCTTCATTTTCAAATTGCCTTAAATTACGGAGCCCGGGACGAGATCGTCCGGGGAATGCGCCGCCTTGCCCGGGACGCTGTTGACGGTAAAGTAAAGCCGGAGGAGATCGACGAGGCAATGATCGGCAGTTATCTGGATACTGCCGGCATTCCGGATCCGGATCTTATGATACGGACCAGCGGAGAGCTTCGTCTTTCCAATTATCTGCTGTGGCAGATGGCATATACGGAATTTTATTTTACGGATGTGGCATGGCCGGATTTTAATAAGGCGGAGCTTATCAAGGCCATTGAGAAATATAATGAGAGAGACAGAAGATACGGCGGTACAAAGGAGGAATAAGGATGTTTAAGACCAGGCTCTTGAGCGGGATCCTGCTGGTGGCTATCGCGCTTGTGACGATCATAAGCGGCGGATATGTTCTGCTGTTTACTCTGGCATGTGTTTCTGTTATCGGAATGCAGGAGCTATACCGGGCGATGAAGGTCCGGGAGGAAAAATTTGAACTGCTGGAGCTTGCAGGATATCTGGGCGCTGCCCTGTATTACGGGGCAGTGGTTGCAGACTTCGAAAAATACGGAACAATGGCGATCCTGCTGTCCCTTGTTATGATGATGTTTGTTTATGTGTTTACTTATCCTAAATACAACGCGCATCAGGTTATGGCAGCCTTTTTCGGAGTGGTTTATGTAGCGGTGATGCTGTCCTTTATCCTGCTGACCAGAAACCTGGAAGGCGGGAAATATATAGTTTGGCTGATCTTCCTGTGTTCCTGGGGCTGCGATACCTGCGCTTACTGTGTGGGAATGCTGATCGGCAGGCATAAGATGGCGCCTGTTTTAAGCCCGAAGAAGTCTGTGGAGGGCGCTGTGGGCGGCGTTGTGGGAGCCGCTGTCCTGGGGGCCGTCTATGCTGCGGCAACTGGCGGCAGGCCGGTGGAATATGCGGTGATCTGTACGGTGGGAGCGTTGATTTCCATGGTGGGGGATCTTGCTGCTTCCGCCATCAAGAGAAATCAGGAAATCAAGGACTATGGAAAGCTGATACCGGGACACGGCGGGATTCTGGACCGCTTTGACAGCGTGATCTTTACGGCGCCTGTCATTTATTATCTGGCAAAGCTCGTTCTGGGACTTTAGGAAGGGATAAAGGATGAAGAAGATTGCGATTTTAGGCTCTACAGGCTCCATCGGAACACAGACTCTGGAGGTTGTGCGGGCCAATAAAGATATTCAGGTTTTGGGGATCAGTGCAGGACATAACGTACATAAGCTGGAAGAGCAGGTACGGGAGTTCCGCCCAAAGCTTGCGGCAGTTTTTGATGAGAAGGCGGCAAGGGATCTGGCTGAGCGTATCCGGGATACGGATACAAAGGTGGTGTCCGGGATGGAGGGGCTTCTGGAGCTTTCCGGGATGCCTGAGACGGAAATCCTGGTAACCGCTATTGTAGGGATGCTTGGCATCCGTCCCACCATGGAGGCTATCCGCGCAGGCAAGGATATTGCTCTTGCCAATAAAGAGACTCTGGTAACGGCAGGACATCTGATCATGCCTATGGCAGAGAAATATGGCGTACGTATTTTGCCTGTGGACAGCGAGCACAGCGCGATTTTTCAGGCACTAAACGGGGAACATAAGGAAGAGATCCATAAGCTTCTGATCACCGCATCCGGAGGGCCTTTCCGGGGAAGGAAACGGGCGGAACTGGAAAAAGTGACCCTTGCAGATACCTTAAAGCATCCCAACTGGGTTATGGGACAGAAGATAACCGTGGATTCCGCAACTCTTGTCAATAAGGGCCTTGAGGTTATGGAGGCACGATGGCTTTTTGATATGGATCTTGATTATATTCAGGTGGTGGTGCAGCCTCAGAGCGTGATCCATTCGATGATCGAATTTAAGGACGGAGGGATCATGGCGCAGCTTGGAACGCCGGATATGCGCCTGCCTATCCAGTATGCCCTTTATTATCCTCACAGAAGGTATCTTGACGGCATGCGGCTGGATTTTGCGAAACTTCGCCAGATTACCTTTGAAGAGCCGGATATGGAAACGTTCCTGGGGCTTCCTATGGCCATAGAAGCGTCAAAGGCGGGAGGCACCATGCCTACGGTCTTTAATGCGGCTAACGAGCTGGCCGTACGTAAATTTTTGCATGAGGAAATCCGTTTTCTGGATATTTATGAGATTATCGGGCAGTCTATGGGCAGGCATACAAAGAGTGAAAGCCCGGATCTGGATGAGATCCTGGCAGTAGAGCAGGAAACCTATCAATGGATTGAAAGCAGGTGGTAAATTGAAAATTTTAATTGCAGTTCTGATATTCAGTGCGGTTGTATTGATACATGAGCTTGGACATTTCCTGTTGGCCAAGAAGAACGGCATTGTGGTGACGGAATTTTCTTTGGGGATGGGACCGAGACTGGTCAGTACTGTAAGGGGAGAAACCAGATATTCTGTGAAGCTGTTCCCCATAGGAGGCTCGTGCGCCATGCTGGGCGAGGATACCGGCGAGGATCAGGAGCCGGGGACTTTTAACGCGGCTCCTGTCTGGGGAAGGATCTCCGTGGTGGCGGCAGGCCCGGTATTTAACTTTTTGCTGGCCTTTGTGCTGTCGGTGATTATTGTGGGCTTTGTGGGCTATGACCCGGCGGAGGTCATGCAGGTGGAGGAAGGCTCTGCGGCAGAGGCGGCGGGCCTCCAAAAAGGTGATATCATCAAAGAATATCAGGGTTATTCCATTGACCTGGGTAAAGACCTGTATGTTTATACCTATCTCAATGAACCAACGGAGGATCCCGTTTCTCTTGTTGTGGAGAGAGACGGCCAGGAAATGAAGATTTCATATATTCCGGATGTGGATGTGCGGTATCTTCTGGGCTTGAACCGTAAGGATGCTGAGTCCATGGAGGTAGCCTCCCTGATTCCGGGAATGCCTCTGGAGGAAGCCGGCGTGGAACCGGGAGACGTGATCACCTCGATCAATGGAGTGGAAACGCCGGACGGAGCGGCATATGACGCCTATATTGAAGAGCATCCGCTGTCAGATGAGCCGGTTACCATTACTTATATGCGCGAAGGCCTGGAATATGAGGCGACCTTTACCCCGAGAGAATACCGTACGCCGATGCTCGGCTTTTCTTATAATGTAGGCTGCGTAAAGGCTGAGGGATTTGATATCCTGAAATACGGGGCCATTGAAGTGAAATATATGATCCGCACCACGCTTCTGAGTCTTAAAGAACTGTTTACCGGAGGTCTGGGCGTGGACGATCTGAGCGGCCCGGTAGGTGTGGTGGATGCCATCGGCGATACCTATGAGCAGAGCAAGAGCGAAGGTACCATGATGGTTTGGATGAATATGCTGAATATGGCGGTGCTTTTGTCCGCGAACCTGGGTGTAATGAACCTTCTTCCGTTCCCGGCGCTGGATGGGGGACGTCTGGTGTTCCTGATCGTTGAGGCCATCCGGAGAAAGCCGGTGAACCGCCAGCTTGAGGGAATGATCCATTTTGCGGGACTGATGCTATTGATGGTTCTTATGGTAGTCGTCATGTACCATGATATTATAAAGATTTTTTAGATTAGAGGGCTGCCTGGAAACAGGCGGCCCTTTTGAATCAACACTTATTCGCAGTGCAGAAACCTGATGATCGATCAGTTAAATATTAAGCTTATTGAAAAAGATCCCTGTAAATGAAATTATAAATAAAATAATACATTGACATTATTAATTGAAAAATATATACTAAAAAATGATAAGTATATACAAGTCAGTCCGCAGGTGGTAAAGGACGATATCAGATGTGGGACTCGTAAGCGAGTCCTGAACTGTGGAATGACACTATTGAAACGAGAGGAAAAGTATGGCTGCGTTAGGTGTAAATCGAGATTATTTAAAGAAAAAAAACAGAGGTCTGGTATTGAAACTGATTTCGACGAAAAGATGTTCATCCAGAATTGAACTTTCCAGAGAAACCGGGCTGACAAAAACGGCTATTTCGGCAATTGTAAATGAATTAATAGAAAAAAAATATCTTGCGGAGGCAGAGCGAGAAGTGACCGGAGATCTGGGAAGAAATCCGGTTGGGCTTGTGGTGGCTCCTGAGTCTCCAAGGTATGCGGGAATCCTGATCCAGAGAGGATATATAGAGGCTGTTCTATGTGACATGAACCTGAAAATATACAAATATGAACGGGTGGAACAGGACTGGAAAGATAAAGACGGGCTTATGAATTCTATATACAGGTCGCTGGATCATATGCTGGAGAATGAGAACCGGATTATTGGAATTGGAGTATCGAGTATCGGCCCCATTGATATTAAAGCTGGAAAAATTGTTGATCCGGGATATTTTGACGGAATACAGGACGTTGAGATAACCGTACCTTTATCAGAACGTTACAAGCTTCCGATATGCTTTGACCATGATAATCAGAGCGCGGCTCTGGTGGAACAGTTATATGGAAACGGAAAAGACTATCAGGATCTGCTGATGATCGGCATTGGAAAAGGAGTAGGATGCGGAATCATCATGGGCGGGCAGCGTTATCAGAGCAACAGCGGCTATTCTCCTGAAATCGGACATGTATCCATTGATCATCACGGAAAAAAATGCAGATGCGGAAATACCGGCTGTCTTGAAATGTATATTGGTTCTCATTATGTGTCACAAAAGGTTTACGAAAAGACAGGCAAAAGGATTGAGTATTCTGAGTTCTGCAAAAAAGAGGATGACCCTGTTATCAGGGAGATTATGGAAGAACTGATAGATAATCTTGCGGCGGCAGTGATCAGTCTTCTGAATATGTTTCATTTTGAAGCAATATTGCTAGGGATGGACAGCGTATACTGGCCGGATACTTATGTGGAAATGCTGGAAGACCAGATCAATGAAAAAAAATTTTCAAATAAAAATGACCGGACAGTTGCCAAAAAAGTGTCCTTTCTGGAAAAAACACAGGTTCTGGGTGCCGTATGTAACGCAATTAATTGTACCTTTGAAGGGGAGTTATTGTAGAAGACTGACGGATATTCGTAGTCTTGCAGAAAGCAATTTTCAAACACGCTCCAGGCATTTCAGGATGTAAAATTAATTAATTCTATATATAATAATGTGAAAGAACTAAAAAAGAAGGCTTTATTTGATTAAATAAAATCAAATAAAGCCCTCTTTTGTTTATTATATACAAAAAAGGAACGCTGATTTTGGGAGAATATACGAAAAATAGAAAGTACATTGACATTATTATAATGTTGATATATAATCAAACTATCAAATAAGTAATGTTAAATTACTAAATACGAATAGCCAATAGGTAATACTGAAAAACGAACAAATAAGGAGGGAATCATGTTAGACATATACAGCATTGGTGAGATGGTAATAGATTTTATTCCGGGCAATGAAAAGGATAGTTATATCAAAAAAGCCGGCGGAGCTCCTGCCAATGTAGCGATCGCAATGCAGAAGAATCACCTGAATGCAGGAATGTGCTGCAAGGTCGGGGATGATGATTTTGGATACTTTCTGTTGAAAACTCTGAAAGATAACCAGGTTGTTCCCTTATGTAAAGAGTTATGTACGCAGGCTGTCACAACTATGGCGTTTGTTACACTTGCAGAAAACGGGGAACGTACTTTTACCTTTGCGCGAAAACCTGGCGCAGATATGTTTCTTTCGGAGGAAGATGTGGAAGAAGAGGCAATAAAGGATTCTGTGATCATTCATGCAGGCTCATGTTCTCTGTCGGCAGAGCCGGTTGCTTCCGCCACATCAAAAGCATTGAGGCTGGGACAGGAGTATGGCAGGATTGTCAGCTTTGATGTGAATTATCGAAATCTGATGTGGAACGACAGTCAGACAGCCTGTACAGAAAAAGTACTGGAAAATCTTCCTTTTGTGGATCTGCTGAAGATATCAGAAGAAGAGGTGGGGATGTTCGGAGGAGAGGAAGCGATTCCGGATCTGATGAAGAAATATAAGATTACTGTTGTTGTTGAAACTCTGGGAAAGAATGGAGCAGACGTATATTTTGGAAATGAGGTGATACATGCAGATGGACGGAAAACCCGTGCGGTGGATGCCACAGGTGCAGGGGACGCTTTCTGGGGAGGCTTTCTTTCAAGCCTCAGAATCCAGGGAATTGAAACCGTTTGCCAGCTTACAAAAGAAAAACTGAAAAAAGCGCTGGATTATGGAAATGCGGCAGGCTTCCTGTGCGTACAGCAGAAAGGCGCTATTGATTCCCTGCCTGGCAGAGAAAAAATTGAGCAGGTTCTTAAAATGAAGGAGGAAATATGATGAGGACCATATGGAATGAAAAATGTATCATTTCACCGTCACTGATCTGTCTGGATATGTGTAATCTGGAGCAACAGATCAGGATACTGGAAAAATCAGGAATCAGGATGCTTCATGTGGACATTCTGGACGGTCATTTCAGTCCAAGCATGCCGTTGGGACTTGAAACTGTAAGACAGTTGAGAAAACTGACAGATCTGCAGTTTGACTGCCACGTAATGACTTCGGAGCAGGATTATTTCGTAGATGAGCTTCTGGACATTGGAGTGGAGCAGATCATATTCCATGCAGAGACACAAAGCCATATCGACGGGATGTTGAACAGGATCCATGCAAAAGGAGTAAAGGCAGGGGTAGCACTGAAGCCTGCAACGCCTTTAACTGAGTTAGAGTATGTACTGGAAAAATGCGATACAGTGATGCTGATGCTGATCAATCCCGGCTATGCTTTTGTAAAAGGCGAACAACAGGTGGTTTACGCGGACAGAAAAATCCGTGAGCTTCGTAAGATGATCGGGGACAAGTCGCTGGAAACAAAAATTGAAGTGGACGGAAGGATATCTCCGGATAACATGAAAGCCTATGGAAACGGCATAGTTGATATATTTGTTGCCGGAAGCACCTGTTTCAAAAAAGACAATATGGAAAACAGCCTTCGGGAGCTGATGGAACTGAGAAATCAGATTATTAGCAGATAAGGAGAACAGATTATGAGTGAATTTAAAACAGAGTATAACAAATCTTCAGAAGAGGTTCTGGCGGAACTGAAAAAAACTCTGAACAGTATTGATGATGCGTCACTGCAGCGTCTGGTTCAGGATATCCTTTCGGCAGAACAGGTCTTTTTTGTAGGAGTGGGGAGAGTCATGCTGACGCTGGAGTGTGTCTGCAAGCGTCTGGCTCATTTGGGAATCAAAGCACATTATGTAGGAGAAATCACAGAGCCGGCAATTACCGAAAAGGACTTACTGATCGTAGGATCCGGCTCCGGGGCATCCTTATTTCCTCTGGGAATCGCCAAAAAAGCAAGAAATACAGTAAATTGCAGGATTGTACATATTGGCTCCAATCCAAACAGCGAGATGAAAAATATCTGCGATTATATGGTGAGGATCCCGGTAAGAACAAAGTTCTATCTGGAAGACGAGATCGATTCCTGTCAGCCTATGACGTCTTTATTTGAACAAACACTGCTGTTATTAGGAGACATTCTTGCCAAGATGATCATTGAACAGAAGGGGCTGGATATGAAATCCCTCTGGCAGTATCATGCGAACCTGGAATAAGGTTAAAAAACAAGAGGGTCATTTCATACAGGTTGAAGCATTTGCCGCTGAGGCCGTGTAAAAGTGGTTGGGGGAACGAACGATGGAAAAAGCAGAATTATTTAAACGGACAGGCAGTATGCAGCAGGTGGCATATATCAGACCTGTAGAATATCAGGAAGGAAGAAGTGCAGGGCTTCGGGCATGGCAGGTCAAAAACGGACAGCTTTTTTATCAGGTTATGGCAGGAAAGTGCCTGGACATGGCAGAGCTTTCCTATAAGGGAATCAATATGAGCTTTCTTTCCAAGCCCGGACTGCAGGGGCGCAATCATTATGATACTAATGGTGAAGAAGCCCTTCGGAGCATTATGGGAGGATTTTTCTTCACAGCCGGACTGGAAAATATCTGTGCGCCCTGCAGCAGTGGAGGAAAAGATTATCCCATGCATGGAAGAATCCGTACCACGCCGGGAGAGCATCTGGCAGCATCCTGCAGCTGGGAAAATGATAATTATGTTATGAGGGTATCCGGGGAGATGAGAGAAGCGGAACTGTTTGGAGAAAACATGGTTTTGCGAAGAAGCATTGAAACGGTATACGGGGAGAACAAAATCGTGGTTGAGGATGAAATCGAAAATGAAGGATTCCGGGAAGAACCATTTATGATTCTCTATCATATCAATCTGGGATATCCGTTTTTGGATGAACATACAAAACTGTATATACCTGCAGGTCAGGTAAGGGCTCGGGATAAAGCTGCGGAAGGCCATGAAAAGGATTATGACAGAATGGATTCTCCCAAAGAGAATGAAACGGAGTATGTTTTTATCCATGAACTGGAGAATCCTTCTACAGAAGGCGGAGAAAATATGATAACAGTGCTGGTTATTAATGAAATGCTGCAGATCGGTCTGAAGCTGGAATATGACAGAAGAAATCTTCCTTATTTTATGGAATGGAAATCCATAGCGGCCGGGGATTATGTGATCGGACTGGAGCCATCTAATTCCAGTGTTTATGGCAGGCTGTTTCATGAGAAAGAAAAAACACTGCATAAACTGAAACCGTTTGCAAAGGAAATGATCCGTCTGGAATTTACGGTACTGGATGGAACGGCAGAAATTGAAAAAGAAATTAAAAAATATAAAGAACAATATCAGGAGGTATGAGTACGATGAAACGTTCAGAAATCAATGCTATTATTAAAAGGTTTGAAAAGTTACTGGAGGAACATTGTTTTGAACTTCCGGATTTTCTGAAATTCACACCGGAAGAGTGGAAGGAAAAGGGGCACGAATACGATGAAATCCGTGACAACATGCTTGGCTGGGATGTGACAGATTATGGTATGGGAGATTACGCACATTTAGGGCTGGCCCTGATCACTCTGAGAAACGGAAATGTACATAGAGAAGAATATACGAAAACCTATGCAGAAAAGATCATGATGTGTGATCCGGGGCAGGTTTCACCTATGCACTTTCACTGGAACAAGATGGAAGATATTATCAACCGCGGCGGCGGAGACATTCGGTTTACTTTATATAATGCCACCAGGGATGAACAGCTGGACAAAGAGAACGATGTACTGATCTGTCAGGACGGAAGACGTTATATGGCAAAGCCGGGTGAGCCGATTATCCTGAAGCCGGGCCAGAGTCTTTCTTTATATCCGTATTATTATCATGAATTTATTATTCCGGAGGATTCCTCATCCGTTCTGATCGGAGAAGTATCCATGTGCAATGATGACAATACAGATAACAGATTCCTGAATCCCCTTGGGCGTTTTCCGGTTATTGAAGAGGATGAGCCGCCATACAGACTGCTCTGCAATGAATATCCTGCCGCTAAAGACTGATTCAAGATGGGGGTAAAGCAATGAGTGAATATGTTGTTTCTATGGAGCATATATCCAAGAGCTTTCCGGGTGTAAAGGCTCTGGATGATGTGCAGCTTCATTTAAGACCCGGTGAGGTTATGGCGCTGTTGGGAGAGAACGGTGCCGGAAAATCTACATTGATGAAGATTTTATCAGGGGTTTATACAAAAGATTCCGGTGATATGGAAATACAGGGACAAAAAATAGAGGGAAATTTTGATACGAAAAAGGCGCAGGCGCTTGGAGTGGCGATCATTCATCAGGAACTGAATATGTGTCAGCACCTTACTGTTGCCGCAAATATGTTCCTGGGAAGAGAAATTATGAAGGGCGGAAAGCTTGATAGAAAAGAAATGAATCGCCAGGCTGTGGAGCAGCTGGCCAAGCTTGGGATCCATGACCTGAATCCGGATACGGTTATGGAAAATCTGCCGGTGGGAAGGCAGCAGATGATTGAAATAGCAAAGGCGCTTCTGATCAATGCAAAGGTTCTGGTAATGGATGAACCGTCTTCCTCCCTGACAAATGCTGAGATTACGGAAATGTTCAGAATTGTAAGGGAACTGAAAGCAATGGGAACTGCAATTGTTTATATCAGCCACCGCCTTCAGGAGCTTCATCATATTGTTGACCGGGTAACGATCATGAGGGATGGCAGATATATTACAGAAGGCAAATTTACAGATTTTACCATGGAGCAGATGATCGCAAACATGGTGGGACGTGAGATTACAAATCAATTTCCGAGGGAAGATGTGCCAAGAGGAAAGAAGATTCTTGAGGTCAGAAACTTAAAAGCAGGAAAACTGGTGCGGAATGTGAGTTTTGATGTATATGAAGGCGAAGTGTTGGGCTTTTCCGGACTGGTAGGAGCCGGACGTACAGAAACCATGAGAGCAATTTTTGGTGTGGATCCTATAGAATCAGGTACTGTTTTGCTGGATGGCAAAGAGCTGAAGATCACGGATCCGGAAAGTGCGATCAATCAGGGTATCGTTCTTGTTCCTGAAGACCGTAAAAAAGAGGGACTTTGCACAAAACTGTCCATTCGCGATAATATTGCGCTTCCAAACCTGGATATCATCTGCAGTAAGAGCGGACACATTAATAAAAAAGTCGAAAGGGAAATGATTGAGAAAGGAAAAAACTCTCTCACTATTAAAATGGCAGGACCGGATGTACAGGCAGGAAGCCTGTCAGGAGGAAACCAGCAGAAGGTGGTAGTGGCAAAGTGGCTTGCACGGGATTCCCGGGTAGTGATCTTTGATGAACCCACAAGAGGTATTGATGTTGCTGCAAAGGTAGAAATATATGAGATCATCAATGACCTGAAGAAACGCGGCATCGGAGTCATTGTAGTATCTTCTGAAATGCCGGAAGTAATGGGGATTTCAGACAGGATCATCGTTATGTGTAATGGAAGGATTACCGGTGAGGTAGATGCCAGGGAAGTTTCAGAGGAAGCGATCATGACCTGTGCAACACAATTTGGCGATAATGCAAAATAGTTTATAGAGATAAAGGAGATTTTGATTATGAATAACGAAAAAAAGAGAAGCATTCTTTCTGCTCCTGGTATGGCATCTGTTCTTACTGCATATGCAGGCGTGGTGATACTGCTCATTATCTTTACAATTATGAACCCGAATTTTATTAAACCAACAAACCTGATGCCTCTGATCCGTTCCATCTGCCCGTATCTGCTTGTAGGTATTGGCCAGGGTATCGTATGTATTACCGGAAATATCGATCTTTCCATTGGTTCAGTGATCGGTATGTCCACAATGATTTCTGCTACTTTGGTTTGCAATGGAATGAACATTATTCTGGCTCTTGTCATTGACCTGGTCGTATGCATGGCAGTGGGACTGATCAATGGAGTTTTGGTCGGCAAGTTTAAACTTCCACCGTTTATCGGGACTCTTGGCACTATGACCATCGGAAGAGGAATCGCGCAGTTGGTAAATGGAAACTATAACACAGGCGACATAGGAACAGAGGGAATGGTTACCTGGTTCAGAAATGTTTTCTATTATAAAAGAATCGGATTTCTGTACTACAGTGTAATTATTACATTCCTGATCTGGTTCATATTCAACTATTTGATGAACTATACAAAATATGGCCGCCATATTTATGCGATCGGTTCTAATCAGGATGCGGCAAGATTTTCAGGTGTAAATGTTTTTAAAACCACCACGATTGCCTATTTGATCTCCGCATTCTGCTCCTTTATTGTAGGCCTGATCATGACGGCACAGGCAGGTATGGGGAATATGCAGGCAGGTCTTTCCTACGAAATGTACGGCGTAGCTGCTGCTGTTATCGGCGGTATTTCTACATTAGGCGGAAGCGGCCTTCTGGTAGGTACGATTGCAGGCGCATCTGTCTGGGCAATCCTGCAGAACGGCCTTACCATGGCAAACGTACCGGCTGCTCTTAGAAATATCATCATTGGAATCATCGTTGTTGCGTGTGTTCTGATCGATATTGCCCGCCGCAATGGTATGATCGGTAAAAAGAAAGAAGCATAAAAAGCAAGTATAAAATCGGATTGCGGATATCCGTTTGGCACGGAATTTACCGGAACTCTGAGGGGATTCGGAAATTTATAAAAAACTCCGGAAACATCCGGAAATATAATAATCAGGAGGAAAACAAAAATGAAGAAAAAACTTATGGCAATGGCAATGGCAGGTGCAATGATGGCTGCAATGGTAACCGCAGTTTATGCGGAGGAACCGGTTGAGACTAAAGTGGGCCTTATTACCATGGACTCTATGGATGTTCACTGGGTACGTCTGGAGGAAGCTGCCGAAAACAAAGTAGCTGAACTGAATGAGGCAGGAAACAAAATCGAGATGAACTGGTATGCACCAGAAACAAAAGACAATGCACAGCAGATTGAAAAAATCAATGCCGCGATTTCTGATGGATGTAACTACATTATTATCGCATGTAATGATGCCACATCCGCGAATATGACCCTTCAGGAAGCTATGGATCAGGGAATTAAAGTAATCTACGTAGATTCACCGTCATCTTTGGAAGGTGAGGTCACATTTGCGACAGACAACTATGCAGGTGGCGTGCAGGCAGGCGAATATCTGTTGAATGCACTTACAGAAGCCGGTATTACAGAAGGAACCATCGGTATTGTGGACGCACAGGCCGGTGTTGACTCCTGCCAGAATCGTTATGATGGTTTTGCGTCTGTATTCGAAGAAACAGATTTTGAACTCGGTGAAAGACAATATTCCGAAGGAGACAACTCCAAGGCACAGGAGCTTGCAAATACTTTGATCGCAAATGGAGCGGTTGCGATTTACGGAACAAACGATGGCGCTACAAATGGAGCGGCGGCAGCCGTAGCCGATGCTGTAAATAATGGACAGACAGTATATTGTGTAGGGTGGGATAAATCCGATACAAATATTGCCTATGTCGAAAAAGGTTCGCTTCTTGCATTTATGGCTCAGAATCCAAATGTCATGGGCGAAAAAGCAATCGAAGCAGTAGTTTCTATTGAAAACGGCGAAGATTTCGAGGGCGAAGTTGTGGATACAGGTGTTTCCACAGTGGATGCATCCAATGTAGCAGATTTCAAATAATTAACTTTTTATCAAAGTACAGCCATAAGCTGCAAAACTCTGCAGCATCATTCAGCCGGAAGCCCGACTGTTCTCATTAAGAATACGGATCCTGTTTGTAAGCGTATTCCAGAGACAGCAGCTTCCGGCTTCTGTTTTCCTGAAAATTTAGAAAATACAGAAAATACATCATGGGCGTATGACTTGATAAATCCAACTTTCTGTGGTAGCATAGAAAACAGAAACAGGAGGTGCTTGAAGATGTGTTATCTAATTGCGAAGGATCGTGATGCTCACGGTTGCTATGCGTTGAAAACAAAGCACGGGCAACATCTGGTAGAAATGAAGAAAGAACTTAATAAGGCGGTTGGTTATAAAGGAGTGCAGCTTGTAACAATCAGCAGACCGACAGCGTATGGTGAATATGCTCCTTACCATTTTATTGACACGGAGCAAGAATTTAAAACACTTGTGAAAGCTATGCGTCATGAGGAAAACGGAGATTGATGAGTGGTGTTGAAATTGTGAAGCAGCGGCTCACATCGGTATCAGCCTAACTGAATACATAGGTTTTATTTTGCTTATTACCGGAGTAATACTTTCTTATAGAGATTATATTAGTTTGCAAGAACATCCGGAATGGAGTGCACCGTTATATGTGGTTCTTGTTAAATTTGTTGCTTTTCTGGCGCTTTCTATTATAGTTTATTTCATTCTTTCTTTTATTAAAAAATCATTTAAAGGAAGGTAATTGGATGAAGAAGATTTTATCAATATAACAATATAAAAAAGGCAAAGGGCTACAAATGTCTGCTTTATTGGAAGGGTAAAATCAAATAATAGTGGATATGCATCCGGGAGTGCAGCTTCGGAAGGGGTGTGTAGTGAATGGGAATGTTTGTTAATTCAGGAAACGGGGCGTTTCAGGTTGCGCTTAATTCAGAAATATATGTAGATAAAACAGGACTGATAAAATATACCAACAGAGTTATGAACACGCTGCAGGGGTATATCTGCAACAGCCGTCCGAGGCGTTTTGGAAAATCAATTACAGCCAATATGCTGACGGCTTACTATAGCAGGGGCTGTGATTCTGAGGAAATGTTCTCGAATCTTGAAATCAGCAAGAGTCCGGATTTCAGGAAGCACCTGAATAAATATGATGTGATCCATCTTGATATTCAATGGTGCCTTGAGCCTGCGGGCGGCGCAGGACGTGTGGTATCCTACATCACGGAGAAAACGATTGAAGAATTAAGAGAATACTATCCGGGTGAACTGCCGGAAGGAATCAATTCTCTGCCGGAAGCCTTGTCCCGTATCAATACGTTGACCGGGAAGAAGTTCATTGTGATTATTGATGAATGGGATGTCCTGATCCGGGATGAAGCAGGCAACACCAAAGTGCAGGAAGATTATATCAATTTCCTGAGAGCTATGTTTAAGGGGACAGAACCAACAAAATATATTCAGTTGGGATATTTGACCGGCATTCTTCCTATTAAAAAAGAAAAGACACAATCGGCACTGAATAATTTTAAAGACTATTCTATGGTGAATGCCGGGCCGCTTGCACCGTATGTTGGTTTCACAGAGAGCGAAGTGCGGGGGTTATGTGAAACGTATCGTCAGGACTTTGATGAAGTTCGGAGATGGTATGATGGCTATCAGCTTGGAAAATATCATGTTTATAATCCAAATGCGGTTGTGAATCTGATGTTTGAAGGGGATTTTCAAAGTTTCTGGTCGGGAACTGCATCCTATGAGGCTATTGTACCCTTCATCAACATGGATTTCGATGGCCTGAAGAGTGCAATTATTGAGATGCTTTCGGGTAATCGTGTTTCTGTAGATGTGACTTCATTCCAAAACGATATAACGAACTTTGCAAACAAAGATGATGTCCTCACATACCTGATTCACCTTGGATATCTTGGGTATGACCAGAAAATAAGAACCGCTTTCGTTCCCAACGAGGAAATCAGGCAGGAGTTGATCAGGGCAACTAAGCGAAAGACGTGGAATGAACTTGTTGTATTCCAGCAGAAATCGGAGGAATTGCTTAATCAAACACTTTCCATGGATGGAGATGCGGTAGCAAGGGGTATCGAAATGATACACAGAGAATATGTTTCTTCCTTACAGTATAATAATGAGAACTCTTTAAGCAGCGTTCTGTCAATCGCATATCTGAGTACGATGCAGTATTATTTCAAGCCGATTAGAGAACTGCCCACGGGTCTTGGATTTGCGGATTTAGTGTTTATCCCGAAACCGGAATACAGCCCTTCTTATCCACTACTGATAGTAGAACTGAAATGGAACAAGTCGGCTCAGACCGCGCTGCAGCAAATTAAAAATAAAAAGTATCCGGATTCTATCATGAGTTATACAGGTAATGTTCTTTTGGTCGGTATTAGCTATAATAAAAAATCAAAGATTCATGAGTGCAGAATCGAAAGATACGAAAGAACTGACACTTGAGAGCACAAAATTAATACGATGGTTTTTTTGATTTTTTTCAAAACCGGAGTTTGCTATAATGGGAATATCAGAAAGAGGTGCGGAAATGGGAATATATTTAAATAGTAACGCATCCTATTTTTTATATAAAAGCGAATCGGACAGCGCATATTTTGTGGATAAATCTTTACTTTTAACAGAGTTATTTCCTCTGCTGGAAGTCGGAAACAGACATATTTGCATTACACGTCCGCGAAGATTCGGAAAGACGGTCATGGCAAATATGATCGGAGCATTTTTTGGCAAAGGCACAGATTCCGGCGGGATATTTGACAGACTGTTGATTTCCGGAAAAACGGGTTACCGAAAGCATTTGAATCAGCATAATGTGATTTATATTGATTTCAGCGTAATGGATGATGAATGTGCCAGCTACAAGGAATATATGGACGCCATCAAGGAAACGCTGAAATCGGATTTAAGTCATGCCTATCCGGATATTTCATTCCGGGAAAATGGATCCGTCCGGGAATATCTGATGCGGATCTTTTCAGAGAAAAATGAAAAGTTTTTATTTGTATTTGATGAATGGGATGCGGTATTCAATATGCCGTTTGTGACGGAAAACGATAAGAGATCCTATCTCTTGTTTCTGAAAGGACTATTGAAGGATAAGCCATATGTTTCTCTTGCCTATATGACCGGCATTTTGCCCATTGCGAAATATTCCAGCGGTTCAGAGTTAAATATGTTTATTGAATACAGTATGGCGGCAGAGTCAAAATTTGCTGGGTACTTTGGGTTCTCGGAATCCGAAACAGACATGCTTTACCAGCGGTATTGCAAAAACTGTGAAAGACAGGAAAAAGAGGCTGCTGTTACAAGAGAAGGGCTTCGTATCTGGTACGATGGGTATTATACAAAAACAGGAGAGCGGATTTATAATCCACGTTCCGTAGTAGCCGCCCTGACCAATAATAATCTTGGAAGTTACTGGACCAGTTCCGGTCCATATGATGAAATTTTTTACTATATCCGGCACAATGTCGATGGTGTGCGCAAGGATCTTGCGTTGATGGTATCCGGTGAGGGAGTACAGGCGAAAATCCAGGAATATGCGGCAACCTCCATGAATCTTACGACCAGGGAGGAAGTTTTATCCGCTATGGTTGTATATGGTTTCTTGAGTTTTTACAAGGGAAAGGTATACATTCCAAATAAAGAACTGATGGATAAATTTGACGAAATCCTCCAGAAGGAACCTTCGTTGGGATATGTGTATAATCTGGCGAAGGAATCGGAACGTATGCTCCAGGCAACCCTTCTGGGCGATACGGACGTCATGGAGGAGATATTGTCCTATGTACACAATACGGAGACGTCCATTCTTTCTTATAATAACGAGGTAGAATTATCCGCAGTGGTGAATCTGGTTTATTTATCGGCGAGGGATCGGTATCGTATTGAGAGAGAGGATAAGGCGGGAGAAGGATTTGCGGATTTCATTTTTTATCCGGAGGATAAAGGGGATACCTGCATAATCCTGGAATTGAAAATCGACCATACGCCGGAAGAGGCGATCCGGCAAATTAAAGAGAAACAGTATATCCTGAGATTCAAAGGAAAACTGGGCGAAAAACCCAAATATACCGGAAAAATTCTGGCAGTGGGAATCGGCTATGACAAAACGACGAAGGTTCACAGATGCAGGATTGAGGAAATGGAATCATAAGAATGGAAGCATAAGAATATAAGCGTTGCAGAAAAGATGGGAAGCTCCCCAAAAAGCTGTCTCACGCAGAAGTCCGTGCTTTTTGGCATGGATTCTTCTGTCTGAGATAGCTTTTTGTATATTAAAGAAAATATTCCGTTTGGTTCTGTGAATTTTTTGGAAAAAATGGCTCAAAATGAGTTGTGAATACGAAAGACTATACTTTTGGATAGTGGCTTTTTGAAATTTTCTTTGGTATAATGCTGTTGAAGTCAGAAAATACATACACAGCAGAAAGACATGACAGAATGAAACGGGAGGATGTTTTATGACAAAGAGGAAAAAGATTCTGGCTGTACTTACGGCAGGGGCGCTTGGCTTAATGACGCCCGTAAGCAGCTTTGCTTCGGATACCAGCCCCAAGGAGATCACATCGACAGAGGCAGGCAGCAACGCCGCGCAATTTGAAGCGACTGGAAGCTATACAGGAAATACCGTACAGACAAAGTACCGGGTGGAAATCACCTGGGGCAGTATGGAATTTGATTATGCGGCTCCGTCATCCGTCTGGGACGCCGATACGCTTACTTATAAGACAGAAGGGACAGGCAGCTTTTCGCCGAAGCAGGCCGGAGTCAGCAATAAGTTTTCCATAACCAATCATTCAAATGCCGAAATTGGAGCTTTGGGTAATTTTTATGGAACTGAGGCGGATGGGAACAACATCAGCGAGTCAATTCAGGGATTGATTACGGATGAGAATGGTTATAAGTATACTATTGGTATGTCTACGTCGCTTTCGTCAGCAGCGATGGGTATAGAGCCAAACGATACGGATTCAGTGGGAAGAGCGCAAAGTCTAAGCTACCTGCTGAAGATTACAGGCGGAGCGCTGACAAAAAGCGATACTCCGGTAAGTCTGGGGACACTTACCATTACTATAAGCTGAAATGTCAGGTATGAAATATGAGATATGCCGCGCCGCATCCGTTGGCAGGCGGCAAAGTGCAGAGAGTAGAGGCAGGGAGGAGTTTATCCATGGATAAGGAAAAGGAACAGAAGGAGAATGCGCTGCAGGGCTCCGGGCCGAAAAAGCAAAAAAAGAGTCGGCTCGTCATTCTCCTGGCGGCGTTGGTGATAGCCGTAATCGCAGCGGCAGTGCTTCTGTGGGCGCGCTTTTTCCGGTATACGCCTCCGGTACTGGCGCCTGATCAGGCTCCCGCGGCGGAGGAAAACGCCGAAGATATGGAAGGGGAGCAGGATACGGATAAGATGGAAGCCGAGGAAGGCGGCGGGGCCGTGACGATCAGCTACGAAAAAGAAGTTTTGATTTCTCTTTCGGATCAGACGGCGTCTCTGGTGTTCCAGAATCCCACCAGATCCGTCAACGATATGGTGCTGCAGCTTGCAATCGTCAGTGAAGACGGAACGGAAACCGTGATCGCCCAGTCCGGGACGCTGCATCCGGGCAAAGAGCTGAATGAGCTGGTTCTGATCGAAGACGCGGCAGTTCTCTCGGAGGGCGTTTATAACGGAGAATTTATCATCCTCTACTACGACCCGGATACGGGAGAAAAGGCGATGGTAAATACAAAGATTACGGGCATTGAAATCAGCGTAAATGAATAAGGTGAAAAAGAACGCCCAGGGAGAACAGGACGGGCACAGAAACAGGAACATACAACAGGAATACATAACAAAGACACATAACAGGAATACATA
>JAUNGB010000044.1:41065-42547 GCA_030524715.1 Eubacteriales bacterium
GCGTAACCCAATAAGGTGAAAAACAACACAATATAGAACAGGAGGATGGAATGATGACAAATAAAAAGAAAATCACAGCAGTAATTACGGGGATGGCATTGGCGTTGACTGTGCCGGCGGCGGTATTTGCCGCAGGGGGCAGTACGAACATAACGGAAAGCACCGGAAAGCAGGAAATCCCTGTAACAGGAAACTATACGGGCGGGGGCAGCGCCGCCACCTATAAGGTAGAAATCTCATGGGGTAATATGAAGTACAATTATTCAACGGCTGCCACAGAATGGGATACGGAGCAGCACAAGTATGTGGCAACCGGGTCAACCGGGGCAGAAAGCGGATTTACACCCGCTGCCGGAGGCACAAGCGATATGATTACGGTAACCAATTCTTCCAATACCGCTGTTACCGCAGCGTTTGCCTTTACAGGAGCACAGGCTGATAGCACCAATATTCTGACTGCTATTGCGGGAGGCTTCAGTGAGACCTCGAAAGGCGCAACAGGGGCGGGAACACTCACACTGGAAACAGCGGCAAAGGACAGCAGCGGAAATCTTATTGATTCCGGAGATACCACGTCAGTGGGTACGCCGACCACAGGTGCGCGTTATCTGGTGATTACAGGAGGATCCTTGTCAGAGAACGCCGCCGATACACCGCTCGGTACGGTAACCGTAACGATTTCTTCCGGCGCCGAATAAGCGGAGATAATCAGGAAGCGCGAGGTACGGGGGTCCCCCGTGCCGCACGCTCCTTTCTTTGGGATAAAGGAAAAAAACATGACTGAAAAAGAAATATATTTTCGGCCGAAGCAGGCGGGACGAAAATTAAAAACCGCCCTTGAACTTGGAAACGCCGCTTACCTGTACGGCGTAACGGGCATCGGCAAAACCGCCCTTGCGCGCAGTCTTCTGGCAGGAAAACCCTATGAATATTATACGGCCGAGGAAGCACAGCCGGAAGAGATTCCGGAGAAAAAGGAAGGAAAGGAGCGCATGATCGTAATCGATGATCTGCACTGCGTCACTCTTCAGGAGTATCAGGAAAGCTATGCCCTTCTCATCAAAAGGCTTCTGGAGCAGGAGAGCGTAAAGCTGATCCTCATTTCACGCGCGCCCGTTCCCGGCTGGCTTTTGTCCGTCCATGTGGAATACCGCTTTATTGAGATCGGGGAAAGGGATTTCTATTTTTCCCGGGAGGAGCAGGACAAATACCTGAGACAGTCCGGTCTCAACCTTGACAGCGGCTTCCTTCAAAAAGCATGGGAGCTTGGAAAGGGCCATCCGGTATCGCTGAAGATTCTTGCCATGGAAAACGGCGATCTTGACCGGGCTGTAAAAAGTATGTGGCTCTGGCTGGAAAACCATGTATTCGACCAGTGGGAAAAAGAGCTTGGGGAATTCCTGATGGAAACCTCCATTGTGGAAAATGAGCGGTCTCGGAAACTCTTAAAGCCCGAATTTCCGCCCTTTTTTAGTTCCTTCT
>JAUNGB010000139.1 GCA_030524715.1 Eubacteriales bacterium
AAAATTCTGGCAAAGTTGAAACGGAAATGCCTTCCCCCCTCCCGTGAATAGTAACTTTTGAAAACCACGCCAGGCTGTTTATTGCAAAAGCAAAATACAGAAAGTTGAAGTTCCCTACATGCATAGCATTTTGCAACAACCTTCATTTTACCTCCGTAAAAAAGTCGGCGAATGCGCAGAAGAAATTAAATTTTTATAAACAAATTCGAGAATTTTTATTGTCCCTGAACTCATTAATCCCTTGGTGGTTGAGATCGGGACAAGATGGTGCTGGGCAAGGGCGGTAGGGGAAAGTCAGTCAAGCACGGGTCAGTCAGAATATATAGCGCCAGAATGCAAAAGAAATTTTCTTTTGAGAATTCTCGAACTGTCTTGATAAGGTGCTGGTTTTGAGGTAAACTAAGAACATTGAAGACAGTCCACGCTTGGACGATCACAATAGAAGTGAAGATGGAGATTATGATATGCCAGAGGGTAAGATAACGATTCAGGGCGAAGCTGTTCAGGAATTTACAGAGAAAGATAATAAAGAAATTGCTGAAAAAGAAGTTGCTGTCACGGATATTGCAATCGTAGACGAATGCATTTTACGTGATAAAATATATGAGATCCGCGGCATGAAAGTTATGCTGGACTTTGAGCTTGCTGAGATTTATGGGTACGAGACTAAAAACTTTAACCGCCAGGTAAAGAATAATGCCGCCAAATTTGAAGGCGATGATTTTATGTTCCAGTTGACGCGATCCGAGATAGAAGAGCTATCGCGGTGCAATAATTTCACCTCGATCCAGACAAAAGGCGTTAAAGGTGGCAGGACGAATCTTCCTTATGCATTTACAGAGCAGGGTGTGTATATGCTGATGACTGTTCTGCGCGGCGAACTGGCAACGAGGCAGAGCAGAGCTTTGGTCAGGGCGTTTAAGTCTTTGAAGGATTATATTATTGAGAATCAGGGGCTAATTGGACGTCAGGAATATTTACGTCTCTCCATGCAGGTTTCAGATAATATACGCGAAGGGATGCAAATGCGGCGCGATTTAGATGAACTGACAGAGGATATGAAGGGTGTTCTGGATAGACTCAGTGACGTAGTGACAAAGTCGGAAATCGCTCCAATCCTTCTGGAATTGGGAGAGCCAGAAGATAAACGGGAATATCTATTCTTAGACGGACAACCTATGAAGGCTGTGGATGCCTATATCAAAATATACAGCAAAGCAAAAAAGACCATACATATTGTTGATGACTATATCGGGCCGAAGACACTGCATTTGCTGCAGGGAGCGCAGAATGGTGTGTCTATTACGTTGATAAGTGATAACAGAGGCGGATATTTGAAAGCCAGTGATTATTCAGACTTCCAAAAGGAATTTCCCGGTAATCCTGTGACTTTCCTGCAATCTAAGGGAAAATCTCATGACCGGTTTATCGTATTGGATTATGGGACAGCCTATGAAAAGGCATTTCACTGCGGCACATCATCAAAAGATGCAGGAAACCGGGCAACGGCAATTACGGAGTTTAGTGACAGTACCGTTAAGGTGGCACTTAGTAATCTGCTTGGCAGTATGATTTCCAATCCGATACTTGTTTTGAAGTGACGGGTATGTTTTTCGTATTAATGTCTGATATTTTTAACATAGTTGGAGGTGGCATTGGCGGACTTTTGTATTATGCGTTTTCCTTAATTTCCAGATCGGAGTAGCCCTAACAAAAAAGAAGATTCAAAAATACCCCGTATTTCTGCGAAAATCCTTGCAAAAATACGGGTTTTAGTGCCCTAATAATATTAGGGCTATATGGCCTTAAAGAAGGAGGCGAAAATGTATCTAAAATCGAGAGTTAAGATACCGGATGTACATGGTAAACTGACTCGTTTGAGACGTGGCATGTTACATAATTTACAGAGCAAGGCTGAAGAAGAGGATTAATTACCAATGGAACATTATTTTGCAGTCAGATATGGTGACATTATAGTGCTTCTCTATCATGAAAATATGCGGGATGTTCGAGAACTTTTATTTGAGAACAGCCGGAAAGAAAAAACACTGAAAAGATTTTTGGAATACTGTTATATGATAGATGTGAAGGTGGCACTCGAAGGCTTGGCCGGAGAAAAAACCAGAGGTTTAAAGGCGGCAGTTAAATACGTGAAAGAACATGGTATTGGGATGACTGAAGAGCAAATCCAAGGAGCTAATATATAAACTTCCAGCCCAAGATGCCTTTAGGGCTAATTTGGGCTGGAAATTCAGGAGAAAGCCTCCTTTTACGCAGGAAGATGACAGTATTTATATCCCGTACCAAGACTTGCGAGCGAGTCTTAAATTTAGGGCTATCGCATGGAGAGTTTCTCCGTGCGGTAGCCCGTTTGATATTAAGTGGACATTGGTATCCGCTTTGCAGCATATTTATGAACGCAGGTCGCTGCGTGACTTATTAGTGTTCAATTTCAGCAATTCCCCGAATAGAATCAAAGGAAGAAATCCCCATTTTTTCTGTCAGTTGTTCCAGATCTTTAAGCAGTTTATGCATAAAATCCGGTCTGGACAGGTTGGCGGAACCTACCTGAACGGCATAGGCTCCTGCCATAATATATTCGATCACATCTTCCGCGCAGGAAATACCTCCGATTCCGATAACTGGAATGTCTACGGCTGCCGCCGCTCTGCGGCACATAAGAATCCCAACCGGTTTAAAAGCAGGCCCGGAAAATCCGCCGGAACCGCCTCCGCCGCACATGTATTTTCCTGTACAAATATCAATACAGGAGCCGTTCAGGCTGCTGTAGCTTGTAATGGCATCCGCGCCTCCGTCAGCACAGGCAATGGAGATTTCCTCTACCGGAATATCTCCTCCGGGAACCTTGGCGATCAGCCATTTATTGGGAGCCGCTTTTCGTACGCGGGAAACAAGCTCCTTTAATTCTGACGGATTTTTCCAGTAGGGCGTGCCCGGGCCATAAGGACAGTTTAAGTTGATTTCAATTCCTCTGATCTTGTCCATTTGGCTGATCGCTCCGGAAAGCTTTTCCATTTGATCCATATCCGCAGCTTTCATATCAATAATGATCGGAGTTGTGTCGTAAGGAAGCTGAGGCAGAATTTCTTTCTCAAATTCAAAAATACTCATGTTATTTTTGGAGAGGGCGCTGATAAATCCATTATTTGTCTTGTAGATTTTTTTGGCTGTTGTGGGGGAGCCTGTGTCAATGAACATGGAGTTGGGAAGGAGAGCGCCGAGCTCATTCAGGTCAAAATATTTTGCATGTTCGATAAGGTTTCCCATAGTGGCGGCGGCCGGCATCAGGGGATTTTTCAGATGGATGTTGCCAGTGGAAGAAGGAATCGTTACGGATAAATTCATAGTTATAAACCTCCTCTATCGAAAAGTCTGAAAGCATTTCTTGTCTTTTTCAAAATCAATTTCACAATAAGGCAGATACGGGCCATTGCAGCATACAGGAATGCCTGTATGGATGTCCGGACTGTGGAGATAACAGGAACGGCAGGCGCCGATACCGCAGCCAATGCGTGTGCTTACAAAAATTGAGATCTGTTTCTTTAATTCTGGTTTTGTATTTTCCATAACCTTTTCAAGCACAGGAAGATTTAACGCCATAAAGATTCCCGCGCCGGTATCCGGCAAAAGTTCCGAAACAGCAGACGGCTCCGGGACATATATGGTGTCTGAGGGAGTAAGGTCCAAAGGCGCAGCCTCATCTGTTCCAATGAAGATCAGGTGCGCAACTTCACAGGCTGCGGCTAACGGAGCGATCAGGTGGAAGGTTGCTGCTTCTGTCACAAAAAAGGAAGAGGGAGCAGGCGTACATCCTTTACCGTTGGCACCCCATATGGCGATTTTGTCTCCCTGTGCACAGCGGTAAAGTGAAGAATGAGGGGAAGAAAGAACCTGTAAGCCTTTTTCTGTTTTTTTATAGACCATATAAGGGTAGGACCACTGAAAACCATGGTTCTGCAATTGAACCATTACAAATTGTCCGGGTTCATAGCAAAAGTCAGGATAAGTCAACTCCAGCAGATGAAGTGTGCGGCCATCCTTCGCTGCGATATCCCGCCTTGACAGGACTGTAGAGTCGATAACAGGTATATAAGACATAGGGAAAGTCTCCTTTCTTTGTTATTGGATTTGCCTTTGTTATTGGATTTGTCTTTGTCATTCGGCTTGTGTTATCCGGATACCGTCTTGAAGCATTTCTTTTTGAATCTCATTTGCAAGCAGTAAATAGCGATCCCATTCCGGAGCGCGGTTTTCGTCTTCTGTGTAAGGCAGATCCTTCAGCCCCAAAAGTTCCTGGTGCGTGAGAACCGATTGTGACAGCAGGTCAGAGAGAGAATTAAAGCCTGCGCCGCTGGTGGAAATATACTCCGGGCAATGGTATTTGGACTGACGGTAATACGGCTTTAACTCCGGGTTTTCAATTTCTTCCGGGCTGTCGGCAAAGATTTCATCATAAAAGAAACGGATGATCCGCGAATTTTCTATTACAAGCTGAAGACGTCCGGTTACGCCGGGCTCTAATTCCTTTGAAAGGCCGTAGTATAACTGACCGGAGGGCTGATCAAGCCTTTCTGCAATTTTTTCAGCCAGGGGAAGCATAGAACGCCGGATGCTGTTGGATGCTCCCGCGACCAGATCAAATTCTCCGGTAAGGCGGTTCTGGGATACCATCTGTGCTTCCACACTTGTGATTCCGTTTACCAGTACCACACCGGTTGTGGCGGTACGTTCTTTGGAAGCCTGAAAAAAGCCGTAGTCAGACAGGCGTTTATCCGCATTCTGGAAACGGCGGATATAATAAGTAGGACTGCATTGTTCATTAAACTCGACCATAACGATCCGATCTCCGTCTGTAACCGCCTCCAGAATTCCCAGATGCCCTAAATCTCCGTTAAAGCAGGAAGAAAATCTTGCCTCTTCCCGATAATAGTTCCCTTTTACCAGACCCCTGGGAGGCTGAACACTCCAGGACAGACGGTCTAAAATAGAAACTGTTTTTTCGCGTTGTTTCATAAAGAAAACCCCCTTTTATCATTAATAAGTATAATTTGAGGATAAAATAGGATACCGGAAAATTCTATAACCAGACTGACATAAATTTGCAATATTCTGACATGAATAAAATGAAATTTGATATAATGTCATAAAAGTAAAAATTAAGGTCTAAAAAGTTATAGAATAAGGCTGAAACAAAGAATTATACTGAATATACAAAATTTTTAGGAAAGAAAGGTGAGCAAAATGAAAGGAAGAACTATGAAAAGAAGAGTTCTGAAAAAAGTAACGGGTTTTGTATTGAGCGGCGCAATGGCACTGGGAATGATAGCCGGATGGGGAACTATGGAAGGCACGGCAGTACAGGCGGCGGAAGAACCGTACGAAGTGACAATGCTGACCCAGGGGGAACAGCAGGAAGCTCTCCCCAGGATCATGGAAAAGGTAAATGAGATTCTTGTACGTGACTTGAACATAAAGCTGAATCTCCTTGTATCTCCTTATGGAAGCCTGGCACAGCAGCGTCAGCTTATGCTGACAAGCGGAGAGCCGCTGGATCTGGTGTATCTGGATGCGGCCAGTGCGGTTGGATTTATGAATAACGGGCAGATTATTGATATGGGTGATCTGATCGATGAATATGGAACCAATATTAAGGAATATTGGGGCGACGAAGCAAAATCTGCCAATATCGGGGGATTTGTTTTCGGGGTTCCGAATTTAAATGAGGTGGGAAATATTCCTGCGATCGGAATGAGGAAGGATATGGTCGAAAAATATGAGATTAATGTAGACAGTATCCAATCTCTGGAAGATCTGGAACCGGTACTTGCAATGATCAAGGAGAACGAACCCGGAATTACTCCTGTCCATATCTGTGCGGACCAGCTTCCAGTTTCTAAACAGTTAAGCGTTATTGATCCGATGATCGACGGAATTGCAGTTCTGGATAACAGCGGGCTGGATACCACAGAAATTATTCCGGTGACCCAGAGTAAGGAATATCAGGAAAAGTGCGAACTTTTCCACAGGTGGTATGAGGCCGGATATATTAATCAGGATGCGGCGACCACAACAATTCAGTTTGAGTCTGCATTTAAAGCGGGAAGTACCTTCTGCGCGATTATGGTGTGGCATCCGATGTCGCCGAACCAGTTTGGCGGAGTAGACATGGAATATGCATTTTTAGGTGAGCATAAGGTTCTGTCCGGGGCTACGGGAAATGCGGATTATGGAATTGCAACAAATTCCAAGGATCCAGCAAAGGCAATGCAATTGCTGGATTATCTTTACGGAAGCGAGGAGGTAGCGCAGCTTCTTAACTGGGGCGAAGAAGGAATTGACTGGGTATACGCAGATAAAGAACAGAACATAGTAACCTGGCCGGAGGGTGTGGATTCTAATAATGCCACTTATCATGCGCAGCTTGCATGGGCATTGCCCAATCAGTTTATGGCAAGTACCTGGCAGGGAGTATACGATCCTGATGTATTTGAACAGATGCTGAAATTTAATAAAGAGGGAGAGAAATCCACCGCCTTTGGTTTTACCTATAATACAGAACCCATCGAAACAGAGCTGACAGCGCTGAAAAATGTACAGGAAAAATACAGAGTTTCTTTGGAAACCGGGGCGGTAGACCCGGAAGAATATCTTCCGAAATATGAAGAAGATTTGAAAAAGGCAGGACTTGATAAGGTAATCGAAGAAAAACAGAAGCAGTTTGATGCATGGCTGGCAGAACAGTAAAACAGAAGGAAGCTTGATGCATGGCTGATGGAGCGGTAAAGCGGCGGCGGCCCAACACAGATTTGCAAAACAGAAAACAGCAGGCAGCCGCTGCCTGGAAACAAAGCAGGCGATATAGATAAAAGGAGTATCAGGATGGCAGAGATAATGGAAAGCAGAGTAAGAAAGAAGAAATTCCGGTGGAAAAAGTGGGTTCCTTCCTATAATGTCAAGCCCTAAATCATTGATTTTTCAGGTTTTTTTTTAAT
>JAUNGB010000140.1 GCA_030524715.1 Eubacteriales bacterium
TCTATACAGGTCAGCAGAAGGCTGCTCAGGCTCGCGGACGTATCGATAAGTTCAACAGAAAATACGGCTTGAATAAATAATCAGACAAATATGTGATTGTGAGAAGGTTGAGGTTGGGAAATCTCAACCTTTCTTTGCTGTATGGAATGCAGGCATGTCCTCCGGGTCCGCTGCCCGCGGAAACAGAGGACGGTTTTACAATGAGATATAGGAGAAATATATGAAATCATCGAATATCGGCGGCCAGGCAGTCATGGAAGGCATTATGATGAGACATAAAGACAAGTATGCCATTGCTGTACGGCGCCCGGATAATGAAATCGAGTTAAAGGTGGAAGACTACAGGTGTATTTTCGGCAACGCCGGGTTTCTCAAGTGGCCGATCATCAGAGGCGTGGTAAGCTTTGTGGATTCTTTGGTGGTGGGGACCAAGTGTCTGATGTATTCCGCGGAAATAGCGGGAGACGAGGAGGACGAAGAAGAGACAACCAGGAATGCCGCTCTCACAGAAGAAGAGCTTGCAGCCAAGAAACAGAAGGAAGATAAACAGTTTAAGTGGCTTCTGTATATTACGGTCGCAATTTCCATTGTGATTTCCATAGCCGCTTTTATGCTACTTCCTTATGCGCTGGCCAGTCTTGCCAGAAAGGCGGGGGCGTCCGAATTTCTGGTTACGGTCCTGGAAGCGTTTGTGAAACTATTTCTGTTTATGGGATATATGCTGCTGATCTCCAGAATGAAGGATATCCAGAGAACTTTTATGTACCATGGCGCGGAACATAAGTGCATTAATTGTGTGGAACACGGGCTTCCCTTGACGGTAGAGAATGTCATGGCCAGCTCCAGACAGCATAAACGATGCGGAACAAGCTTCTTATTTCTGGTTATGCTGGTGAGCATTGTCCTGCACTTTGTCTTTGTGTTGGTTCCTTTTTACTGGGTGCGCCTTTTTGGGCGGCTGCTTATGGTTCCGGTAGTTGCGGGAATTTCCTTTGAAATGATCCAGTGGGCGGGAAGAAGCGACAATAAGATCGCGTGTATTTTAAGTAAACCGGGACTTGCCATGCAGAAGCTGTCTACCAAGGAGCCTACGGCGGATATGGTGGAGGTTGCCATTAAGTCTGTAGAGGCTGTATTTGACTGGAAAGCCTATCTGAAGGAAGAGTTCGGCGTGGAGGTTAAAGAAGAGAAGGAAACGGAGACCGGAACTGAGGAAACAGGGAATGAGAACATTTGAGTCTCTTTTAAATGAAGGAGCAGTGATCCTGGAGGATGCCGGGATAAAAGAAGCCAGGTTGGACGCCTGGCTCCTTCTGGAATATAAGACAGGGAAAAGCCGGGCGTACTATTTCGCCCACAGGGATGAGAGGATGCCTGAAGAGCTTACCGCGGAGTATCTGTCCCTCTGCATGCAGAGGGCAGGGCATATTCCCCTGCAGCATCTGACCCATCAGGCTTTTTTTATGGGATATGAATTTTATGTAAATGAGCATGTCCTGATACCAAGGCAGGATACGGAAACCCTGGCGGAGGAAGCGTTAAGGCTTCTCAGGAAGGTGAAGGATCCAAATATTCTTGATATGTGCACCGGGTCAGGCTGTATTCTTTTAAGTCTTTTGGCGGAGCTTCCGGGATGTAAAGGGACGGGCGCGGATATTTCAGCGGACGCCCTTTCGGTGGCGTCGGAGAATGCGAAGCGGCTTGGGGTCAGTGATCGGGCATTATTGGTAGAAAGTGATACATTTTCCGGGGATTATTTTCAGGAAAAGAGTGGAAAACACCCTCCGCAGTATGATATGCTTATCTCAAACCCGCCGTACATTCCAACCGCGGAAATTGGAGGCTTAATGGAGGAAGTCAGGCTTCATGATCCTCTTATGGCGCTGGACGGACATGAGGACGGCCTGTTTTTTTACCGTACCATCACCAATCAGGGCAAAGAATACATCAGGCCCAGAGGATGGCTTCTCTATGAGATCGGCAGCAGCCAGGGAGAAGCGGTGGCAGGTATTTTAAAGACAGAAGGGTTTGAAAGGATTGCCGTTATCAAAGACCTGGCAGGGCATGACAGAGTTGTGGCGGGACAAAAGCCGTGATTCCTGCTGCAGATATTCATTAGAGGCTCATTGCTTAGGGAGGCGTGAGTCATCTCACATATGATATGACTAGGATAGATCAGGAGGATAATCATGTTTGATAAATTAGAAGATTTGCTTATCCGTTTCGACGAGGTGTTAAACGAGCTGGGAGAACCTGGAGTAACGGACAATCAGGAGCGGTTCCAGAGGCTGATGAAGGAGCAGAGCGAGCTTCAGCCTATTGTGGATACGTATAAGGAATATAAAAAGAACAAAGAAACCATTCAGGACAGCATTTCCATGCTGGAAGAAGAAAAAGATGAGGAAATGCGTGAAATGCTTAAGGAAGAGCTTTCTGACGCCAGAAAAAGGGTAGAAGAGCTGGAGCATGAAATCAAAATCCTTCTGCTTCCGAAGGATCCCAACGATAACAAAAACGTTATTGTGGAAATCCGTGCGGGGGCGGGCGGCGATGAGGCTGCTTTGTTTGCAGCGGAGATTTACCGTATGTATGTGAAGTACGCGGAATCTCTTCACTGGAAAACAGATATGATGAGCCTGAATGAAAACGGGATCGGCGGATTTAAAGAGGTTACGTTTATGATCCAGGGCAACGGAGCCTATTCCCGGCTGAAATACGAAAGCGGCGTTCACCGTGTTCAAAGGGTACCGGAGACGGAGTCCGGCGGAAGGATCCATACCTCCACCTGTACGGTGGCCATTATGCCGGAAGCGGAGGAAATCGATTTCCAGCTTGATATGAACGATTGTAAATTTGACGTGTTCCGTGCCTCCGGAAACGGCGGCCAGTGTGTCAATACCACGGACTCCGCCGTGCGGCTGACGCATATTCCTACAGGAATCGTTATCTCCTGCCAGGATGAAAAATCCCAGCTGAAGAACAAGGATAAGGCTTTGAAGGTGCTGCGTTCCCGTCTGTATGAAATGGAACTTGCAAAACAGCATGACGCGGAGGCGGAAGCCAGAAGAAGCCAGATCGGAACCGGAGATCGCTCCGAAAAGATCAGGACCTACAACTTCCCCCAGGGACGTGTGACGGATCACAGGATCAAGCTGACGCTGCATCGGCTGGATAATATTCTGAATGGAGATCTCAACGAGATCATCGACAGCCTGACCGCGGCTGACCAGGCGGCCAAGCTCAGTAATTTACAGAATGAAGCATAAAACAAGATATGAAGAGACCAATCATACCATAAAATGGAGGAGAACCTATGAAAAAGACGGCATTGGTAATTATGGCGGCAGGAATCGGAAGCCGTTTCGGGAAAGGGATCAAGCAGTTGGCTCCGGTTGGCCCGAACGGTGAAATCATTATGGAATATTCCATCTATGACGCTTTAGAAGCCGGATTTAATAAAGTTGTTTTTATTATCCGTAAGGATATTGAAGAGGAATTCCGGGAAATTATCGGAAACAAAATCGAGAAGGTCACGGAAGTGGCATATGCGTTTCAGGCTCTGGAGGATCTGCCCGAGGGCTTCCAAAAGCCGGAGGACCGTACCAAACCATGGGGAACAGGACAGGCAGTCCTGGCGGCTAAGAAGGTGCTGGAAGAACCGTTCGCAGTTATTAATGCGGACGACTATTACGGCAAAGAGGCTTATGTTAAAGTGCACGACTATCTGGTAGGGGAACAGCCGGCGGATGGAATGCTGCATATCTGCATGGCAGGCTTCCGGCTGGGAAATACTCTCAGCGACCATGGATCCGTGACAAGAGGAATCTGCCGTATTGAAGAGGGAAAGCTTACCGGAGTAAGGGAAACACATAATATTTTTAAGACAGAGAACGGGGCGGAGGAACGCTCTGAAGACGGAACCGTCAACGCACTGGATACAAAGAGTCTGGTATCCATGAATATGTGGGGGCTTACCCCTGCTTTTATGGAAACTCTGGAGAAAGGATTTAGAGAGTTTCTGGATAACCTGCCGGAAGGGGATATCAAAAAAGAATATCTTCTGCCGGAAATGATCGACCGTTTGATCCGGGAAGGTAAGGCAAAGGTGGATGTTTTAGAGACAAAGGATACCTGGTTCGGGGTCACCTATCAGGAGGACAAGGAAGCTGTTATGAAGGCCTTCCGAAGGCTGACAGAACAGGGAGTTTATCCAGCTCGTCTTTAGAAGAAGATCAGACGGAAGCCGATAATGCAAAAATGGGGAATGATGTGATAAATTACGGAAAGTGCGATAGAATAGGCAGGAATGCAGCGCGTCTGGTTTTTGCTGCTATCATGGAAACAGAATCAATTTGTTAACTGAGCAAGGAATAAAAGGAGATTATTATGGGAAAATATTTTGGGACAGACGGTTTCCGCGGGGAAGCTAACGTGAAGCTGACAGTAAACCATGCATTTAAGGTAGGCCGCTATGTGGGCTGGTATTACGGCCGTGACCATAAGGCCAAGATCGTTATCGGAAAGGATACCAGACGGAGCAGCTATATGTTTGAATATGCTCTGGTAGCAGGACTGACGGCCTCCGGCGCGGACGCTTATCTGCTGCACGTAACTACTACGCCAAGCGTATCCTACGCGGTAAGGACAGAAGATTTTGACTGCGGGATTATGATTTCCGCCAGCCACAATCCTTTTTATGACAACGGGATCAAGCTTTTGAACGGAAACGGGCAGAAGATCGAAGCGGCCATTGAAGAGAGAATTGAGGCGTATCTGGATGGAGAGATCGAAGAGCTTCCGCTTGCAACAAAGGAAGATATCGGACGTACCATTGACTTTGCTTCCGGGCGTAACCGTTATATCGGCTATCTGATCTCCATTCCGTGCCGCGATTTCAAGAATATCAAGGTTGGCCTGGACTGCTCCAACGGCAGCTCATCCGCCATTGCCAAGAGCGTTTTTGACGCGCTGCGGGCAAAGACCTATGTGATCAATAATGAGCCGGACGGAACCAATATTAATACCAACTGCGGTTCCACTCACATTGAGGTGCTGCAGAGATTCGTTGTGGATAACGGACTGGATGTGGGCTTTGCCTATGACGGCGACGCAGACCGCTGTATTGCAGTTGACCACAGAGGGAACATTATCGACGGAGACAAGATCATGTATGTCTGCGGCAAATATCTGAAGGAACAGGGCAAATTAAACGGAAATACGGTTGTTACCACTGTTATGTCCAATATGGGGCTTTATAAGGCTCTGGAAAGAGAAGGCATGCGTTACGAGCAGACTGCCGTAGGAGATAAATATGTAGCGGAAAACATGCTTGCCAATAACTACAGCATCGGCGGAGAACAGTCCGGACATATTATTTTCAGCCGTTACGCGGCAACCGGAGACGGTATTCTGACTTCTTTAATGGTGATGGAAGCCTGCGTGGAAAAGAAGGCCACTCTCTGTGACCTGGCAAAGGAAATGAGGGTATATCCGCAGCTTTTAAGAAACGTCCGTGTGGCTGACAAGAAAGAAGTAAGAGAGAATCCAAAGGTAGTAGCCGCTGTGGAAGCCGCTGCCGCTGCTTTGGGCGATGACGGCCGTATTCTTGTAAGAGAAAGCGGCACAGAGCCGGTGATTCGTGTTATGGTGGAAGCCGGAACTGACGAGCTGTGCCATGAGCATGTAGGAAATGTGATCAAAGTCATGGAAGAAGAAGGGCTGGTCATAGGGTAAGAGACTTGATGAAGAACAGAAAAAAAGTATGGATGTTGGCAGTCGGCATGGGACTTGTCCTGCTGTCCGGCTGCGGCGGAGAAAAACAGAAAATATATGAGCAGGCGGAAGAGGATCTGGAGAACGGCAGCTATGCGTATGCGCTCGAAGGATATGCGGCTTCTGTTGCAAACGGAGTACATCTGCCGGAATCCTACCGGGGAGCCGGCCTTGCCAGCCTGCGCCTTGGAGACTACGAGGGGGCCATCGAGCAGTTTACCAATGCTCTGAATTGCGAGAAGGTAAGCAAGGCTTTAAGCCGTGACATTCTTTTATATCGTGCTTCAGCAGAACAGAAAGCGGGACTATATGAGGATGCCATGGCGGACTGCCAGACTTTGGCGCAGGATTACTCCATGGATGCGGACAGCTATTATCTCACCGGGAAGGTTGCGCTTGCCCTGGATTCTTATGATGAGGCTGCGACGAATTTTGAACAGGCATACGGGGAAAACGCAACCTATGATATGGCGATCCAGATTTATGAGGCATATCTGGAAAAGGATATGGAGGCAGACGGGACAAGATATCTGGAGGCCGCTTTGACAACGGAACCGAAGAAGGCTGAGGATTACTGCGACAGAGGCCGTGTGTATTACTATATGGAGGACTACGAAAGCGCCAGGGAGGAATTGATCCAGGCGGCCAATGAGGACAGTACGGAAGCCCTTCTGCTTCTGGGAACCGTCTATCTGGCACAGAACGATATATCCAATGCCCGCTCCATGTATCAGGAATATGTCTCCAAAGAAGGCGCTTCCGCAAAAGGATACAATGGTCTGGCTCTTTGCGATATAGCGGAGGGGAATTATTCCGGCGCCCTTACAAATATTGCCGATGGTCTTCCGACTGCGGAGACAGAGGATATGCAAAACCTGTTATTTAATGAGATTGTTGCCTATGAGAAGCAGTTGGATTTTTCCACGGCGCTTCAAAAGACACGGGAATATCTGGAATTTTTCCCGGATGATACGGCGGCGGCCAAGGAGCTGGCATTTTTAAAAAGCAGAGTCGAAAATACGCAGGCTTCCGCAGAGGATACGGGAACTGACCAGCAGGAAAACACGGAGGATTCTTCAGAAACAGCGGAATAGCTGCTATAGTACAATGGTGTACTAGAGCGTGTTTGAAAAACATTTGAATTTGTTCATTTTAACCAAATGAGTATTG
>JAUNGB010000141.1 GCA_030524715.1 Eubacteriales bacterium
ATAAGCGTGTGATTCGTTTTACATTTCGATTAAACGGTTTCATAATACAATCCCTCCCTCTATACTGAAACCTGACTTAATTTAATCTGTGTATACTGCTAATTGATGGATTTTCCGTCACAAACCCAGTTGTGGCATCGTTCTTATAATACTTCTTGGCCAATGCAACCAGCCCATTTCTTTTTCTGCATTTAAACACCCTCCTTCATTATATCAATACTTTCTTTGATCTACCAAATTCTTTGGCTACTTCTACCATATTACTAACTTTTTAATTTCCATCTGAAGAATTCTTAAGTTTACAGCAGTTCATCTATTATTACTTTCTTCAGGTGGCAATATTTCTGTAACATATGCCCCATCTTTACTTACTGCTATTACACGTTCATAACCATCTTCCCCTAAAAAAACATCGCCTATTTTTGCCGTCTCAGGCGCGGAGATATCGTCACTGTATTTCGTCATGCTGTCAATTGGAGTTTTCGGAATCGATTCGGATATCGGATAATAGGCAACCTCTCCTTCTGAATTAAAAAACTCTTTCCATAAAAAATCCTTTTCATTCGCATAAACAAAACCGCATGACAGCATAGCTAGTAAGCCTGCCGCAAATAATACTTCTTTCTTCCTCTTGATTTTCATATTTCTACCGTTCCTTTCTCATATAATACTGTACCAGATTAATCATTCCTATTATCAGACCAACTGTAATGAGTCCAATTATGATATACAAATCATTACTGACCCAAAATTCATATTCCCACAGACTCAAAATATGTCCATCAGCAGCGGTCCGCATCTCCGGTTTTATTATGGTACACATGTAAACCTCTACAAATATAAATAAAGAGCAGGTTAAAGACCAGATTCCCAATACCAATTTTTCTTTCACTCAATTTCCCTCCTGTTTTCGCCTTTCCATGCTTTAGTTCTGAGCAAGCCCCAAACACGTAAACCCATAGAATAAAAATACCAGAAAAATAACAACTGTCACTCCTATGAACATAATTCCCGCAGCCAGCAGTTTCTTAACTGATCGCTTTTTCTTGTATTTAAAATATAGGTAAAAGGCGATTAATCCGACACCTATACTTGTTCCAATGATCGAATACCACGCGATCACCTTTAAAACGATTTCCCAAATATCCATCTAATAATCACTCCTTTACTTGTAAATTTGTTTGGCTACTTCTACCATATCACTGACTTCTTAATTTCCATCTGAAGAAATCTGAAGAATTCTTAAGTTTGTTTCCTATACCGCTTTCTTGTGATATGATAGTTTTATCAAATAAAAAGGCTGGAAACAGAATGAACAATAATGTATTAATCATAGAAGACGATAAAGATATTCGGGAGGGAATACGGATTCTGCTGGAAGGTGAAGGCTTCCTTGTAGAAGAAGCCCCAAATGGAAGGGAAGGGCTAAGAAAACTATCCCCAAAAACAAATCTGGTAATCCTGGATATTATGATGCCCGGTATTTCCGGACTCAAGACTTGTGAAGAAATCCGCAAAGTTTCTTATGTACCAATTCTATTCCTGACTGCCAAATCAAAAGAATCCGATAAACTGATCGGATTTATGGCCGGTGCTGATGACTACCTCATCAAGCCCTTTTCCTATGCGGAATTGTTTGCCAGAGTCAAGGCCCTGCTGCGTCGGCATCAGGTATATGATAAAGAAACTCTGCAAAATGCCGCCGACGGAGAATGGATTGAAAAACACCGGATCCGTATAAACACCTCCCACAACATGGTATTTTTACAAGATGATGAAATTCAATTAACAGAGATTGAATATAAATTATTATTGCTGATGATGCAGTATCCAACCAAAACCTTTTCCATCCAAAATCTTTATGAAAGTATTTGGGAAGAACCGTTTTTGAGTTCTTCCGCTAATACGATCATGGTGCATATCAGGAATCTGCGTACCAAAATTGAGGAAAATCCTCAAAAGCCCAAAATCATTCAAACCGTATGGGGAAAGGGGTATCGCCTTGGATAAATTCTGGAATAAATCCCTCACCAGAAAAATGATCAAATTCCTTCTTCTGGGATCAAACGCTGCAATTGTAATCTTTTTCACTGTCTTTTGTGCCGGTAATGCCTTATTAGGTGATTATTTTTCCAGTTCAGATTTTATATATAATGCAGAAACCGCTTATATCGAAGAGCTTCGTGCCTTTGTTCAAAAAGAAAGTATTCCTGCTACGGATACTTCCCGGCTGGGTGAATGGGCGCATAAAAAAGGGATCAGTCATTTTACGATTTCCCGCAACAGGATTTTAATTTATGACAGCACCTATTCCGATACCGTCATTTTAGGGCAGACGGAAGCCGAAGCACTTCATTATAACTGGCAGTATTTTCATTCTGTTCTTTTTTCAGATGGGGCGGCCGATGTGTATATCTACGCAAATTATGAAATGAAATATTATATATTATTCTATACATTTGACGCAATTTTAAGTATGTTCATTTGGATCATCCTCTTTGCGCTTGGCATCCGCAAAGAAGTAAAATATATCCAGCAGCTCAGTTACAGTGTTACACAAATTGAACTGGGATCATTAAATTCTGAAATCCCGGTAAAAGGAACCGATGAACTGGGTACTCTCGCACATGGCTTAGACCAGATGCGGCTCACTCTCATTGAAAAAGAAGAAAATGAAAAACAAATGAAGGCAGCGCAGGATAAACTTGTGCTTGGCATGGCACATGATCTGAGAACTCCCCTAACCGGCCTTATGACATTTTTAGAAATAGCGAAAAAGCAACAGCTTCTAAGAGAATGCGTCAATTATATTGACAAAGCGTATGCCAAATCAACACAAATACGGGATCTGTCCAACCAGCTTTTTGAATTTTTCCTGATCAATTCTGAGGAACAGCCCATGAAACTGGAAAATTCTGAATATCTGGAATACGCGTTAGGTGAATATCTGTCTGAGCTTTGTGGGCTGCTGGAAATGGATGGCTATCAGATAGCAATAGACCGTCTTTACTGGGAATCGGTACAAATACAGATCTGCACCGATTATGTCGGCAGGATTATAGATAACCTTGTCTCCAATATAAAAAAATATGCTGATCGAACGGTACCTATCGAATTATCCGCAGAGTACAGTGAATCTTATGCTGCTATTACCATCCGCAATAAATCTGCCCAGGCAAATCAGTATGTACACGGAACCGGCATCGGAGTAAAAAACATTCATACCATGATGGCACAAATGAACGGAATTTGTAATGTCCGCATAGAACCAGATTACTATTCCATTATGCTGAGTTTTCCAATCATTGTTTCAAAAAACACCGCATCAGATACCTGATACATCCGCTGTTCTAAGGGACATTGTATTCTATTGGACACCGGTTCCGCGCAGCCGCAATTACAACACTCGCTTCATCACACGCTCCTGCTGGGATAAAAGAGCGGTATTTTGCAGCGCTGCATACATACGTTCATTGTAATGTATCTTCCTACAGGCTTATCTTTGTGTCTTATATTTGATGAAATGTCCAAATACCCAGTATATTAAGGAGAATAAAAGCCGACGCTATTATTAAAAGAATTGAAATCCATTTCTTCTTTTTCATTCATTACTCCCTCCAATATATTTCAAGATAGAAATTCCAAACAGTTTAACTATGATTCATGGATTCGACTCAGCATCTTCCGTATCAGATGTCTTGCAGGGGTACGGTTTTCAAATCTATTCCGCTCTGCTCACAGCTTCGTTTTCATTACCTGATGATCCTTCAAGTAAAATTTCAGTTGGCTCGTCTGCGCCGCCAATGATTGCCAAAGACCCCGGTTCTTCCTCCGGCTCTAATAATTCATCTATGGCGATTGCATCCTCGTCCCACATTTCATCTTCGGTCCCGTATTCATCATCTTCAAGATTGTAAGGAATATCATACGTTAACTGTCTATAAAATTTAAAATACAGAAGATGATAATCTTCATCCCTTACTGCATACAGATCAATACTTGGATGGCTGCCGTCCCCTCCCCAGCTTGGACTCCAGTACAGAAGTGCATTTCCTTCCTTATATTCATCCTCCAGAGACTCAACCTCCATACCATGAAAATAGAATGTTTTCGTTTCATTATCACATGTCAGTCCCAATTTCTGATATTCCCTGAACTGGTCTGCTGAAATGAGCCGTTCATAATCTGTTCCCTGATAAGACCCAGAAACCGGTTCAAGCGTCACATCTATACCAACAATCCTGCCTTCCTCGTTTCTGATCAGGTTTTCTTCTGCCCCCTGTTGTTTTATTCCTGCTTCTGCCTTTTCTGTATTTGTATCATCTGCCATAACAGGCAGCACACTCCCCAGAACTGCCATTGTCATAATAACGCTCGCTATAATCTTCTTACCTTTCATCAAATCAAACCTTCCTTTCACAAATGAAATATTGTAATTTTACTTTGAATGTTATATCAATATAAGATCCAGCAATAATAAAATGATTGCCATGAAACAAAATGGACCGCCCATACATACGGTGAGTTTCTCTCCTGCTCTTTTCGCCTCTCTGTATTTGATAAGGATGTGACCTGCAAGCAATAGAATTGCTATAAAAACCATTGCATCTCCAATCACGTATTTCGCACCTCCATATATTGAATATTACACGCTCTGGCTCATTTTATATTCTGCTCCACCTCAATCCGGAATGGTTCTCCCACATCCACCCGGTTTATCGGAATACCGTCGTCTTCCATGACGATGTCTTCTCCTTCCACCGTATCGATTGGGCGCTGATCTTCCTGCGACACGCTTTCAAAATAATAAAACTGAAGTTCCACCCAGGTACTGTCCACGGATGGGAGCACCCCGCTTCGCACATCACATACAAATGCAAGATCCTTCTCACCGATATTTTCACAAATATACCAGAGGGGATTTCCCAGGCTGTCCCGCCCATCCAGATACCAGTCAGAAAATGCAAGATCTCCGTCTTTTTTACCCTCCGGGAGCTTCTCCAGTTCCGCCTCGATCCTGCTCTCCAGTCTTGTAAGAGTCAGGCTCTTAAAGTGAATCACTGTTCCATCCTCCAGCGTAACCCTTTTCTCCACGGGTATCCGGATTTTCTCTTTTTCCAGTTCTTCCTTTGTCGCAGAAAAAGCAAAATCAAAGGCAACTGCGTTCTTTTCTTCCAAAAGGTCTTCATCGTTTCGGTAGGCCGCAAAATGCAGTTCCATATCTGTGACTGTTTCCGGAAGCTCTTCTGCAAGCTCAAATATGTATAACTGATGCGGCACCCATTCGCCCAGATTCTGCCCGATATCCTCTGCCTGGTTCAAAACGCTTTCTACCGGATAATCCTTCCCATTGACCGTAACATACGCCCCTCCATTGACGCTCCCTTCCGGATATTCCGTATTTATCGTCACAGCCGCATAAACCTTATTCTCAGACAACATCACCTCATCCAAAGAAAGTGTAAAACCATCTTTTACCTCCTGCTTTTGAATGACTTCTGCATAAGGGGACAGGTCACGCTCTGACTGCAATATCCGGGCAATCCATCCGGAAAATTCTTTCATGGCCGCCTGCACCTGCGGCTGGAAGATATACAGGGCTCCAAGGGTGATGCAAATGGCAACACAGGCTGCTCTTGCAAAGCTGCTGTGGAAGAATGACACCTTTTTTCCCTTTTCCCAATCTTCCTCTGCTTCTTTTACAAGCTGGCTGTCAATTTTGTTAAATAATTCCACAAAACTATATTCTTCCGGTTTCATAGGAACCTCCTTTCTTTCAGATCCTTCTCCAGTTTTTTCCGCATCCGGTGCAGTGCGGTCTTGATGCTGCCCACACTTTTGCCATGACGAACGGCAATCTCTTCCATGGAATCCAAATACCAGTATCTTCTGATAAAGATATCTCTTTTTTCCCGGTCCAGTTTCCAGAGAAATTCATTGATTGTCTGAAGAATTTCACCTTCTTTAACCATATCTTCCGCAAAATCCGCCGCCCGGCTTAGAATTATCGTCTCATCTGCAATATTCGCCATATGTGTGTCAGCACGTTTCCCAGCGCATCGTTTTCTTAGTTTATCTATGGCAATCCCTTTTGTGATTTTCCCACAAAATGCCGACAGCACCTTCGGTACCTGCGGTGGAATGTATCTCCATACAGAAAACCAAGTATCATTGACGCACTCTTCCACATCCTCACGGTTCTCTAAGATATTCCAGGCAATCCTTGAGCAATATGGACCGTATTTATCGCTTAACTCCCGGATTGCCGACTCATCACGTTCTTGAAACATTATGATAATCTTTTCATCATCCATCTGCTTCCTCCTTGTTATCTGAATGCATTCACCCTTATTGTCGTATTCCAAACGGGAAAGTTACACTTTACGGAAAAAATATTTTTAATGAAAAATCCCCTGCTGCTTCAAAACTGAAACAGCAGAGGAAATACCCTCAGTATCGATTCTTTCACAGCCACATTGCAGGTTCATTTTCTTGATCCGTTTATAAACAGTCAAATGCAATGTACGGGATACCTTGCTTCTCTATAATACTAACCACCGGGCAGGCATCCGCATCCACATAGATCCGCAAATCCATCCTATTTATCTCTTCCATAGCTCTCCACTTCCGCCTGATAAACCGCTTCGGTACGTTCATCAAACAATACCCACATCACCACATCCAGCTTATCCGGGTGTGCAGCGATAAACTCCCTTACCGTTCTGACAGCAATCTCTGCCGCAAGCTGGACTGGAAAATGATACACGCCTGTAGATATGGACGGAAAGGCAATCGTCCGTATTCCATGATCCACAGCTACCTGAAGCGAATTTCTATAACAGTTTGCCAAAAGCTCCGGTTCTCCGCGGCTGCCGCCGTTCCATACCGGCCCTACCGTATGGATCACATACTTGCATG
>JAUNGB010000045.1 GCA_030524715.1 Eubacteriales bacterium
GTGAGGGGTATGCCTTGTAAGGGGCATACCTACTCGACGACAATGGGTAGTTCACATTGTATGCCTGAATCATATTCAGCAGATTAAGGCGGCGCTCGGAATAAGCGGAATTGAAACAAGTGAGTTTGCCTGGAGAAGCGGTGAGTCTGAAAAGGGAGCTCAAATCGACCTGATTATCAGAAGAAAAGACGGTGTAATTAACCTCTGCGAAATGAAGTTTACAAATGAAGCGTATTCATTGGATGCTAATGAGTATGAAAAGATCCAAAACAGGATGGCGCGGTTTCAGAAAGCGACGGATGCAAAAGAGGCTATTCACATAACCTTAGTCTGCGGAAATGGATATAAGCAGAGTAAATATTCGGGAATCGTTCAGAATGTTATTCTGGGAGATGATTTATTTATTTCCAAATATTCTGTTAAAATAACCTTAAGCAGTTCATTCACTTTATTCAGTCAGAATGTGATCCGTTATACCCGACCTGTTCAGGGAGACCGAATATATGAAACTTGTTAATACACCTTATGATGATGTTTTCAGAACTCTGTTGAATGACTGTACCGAACTGATTATCCCTGTTGTAAACGAAATCTTCGGCGAGAACTATAATGGAAACGAACCCGTTATCTTTTTCCAGAACGAACATTTCCTGAACCAGCAGGATGGAAATACCAATGAGAAAATCACGGACTCCTGCTTTGAGATCCAGGGGGCTATCCGTAAAAAATACCATATAGAATGTCAGAGCGCGCCAGACGGCAGTCTGGCGATCCGGTTCTTCGAATACGATTCGCAGATTGCACTGGATAACGGCGAATTGATTGAACACTGTCTGTTCCATTGATAATATTTGAGAAAAATATGCTTTTTCTGATTCCCTTCTACATATTCTCTTACGAAAAAAATCTGGGCGAATATGATACAAACACAGAGAAGATGGAAGAGCTTAAGAAACAATACCTTGAGATAAGAAACCGATTGGATACCATATGTGCTGCCGGGATTATCAACGAGTATACCAAATGTACTATTATTGATATGTCCAGAAAAGTTCTGGAGCATCTCGCAGCTCATTATACCAATGTCAGGAAAGGAGTGATTTCTGTTATGGGAGGACACATCCTGGAACACGAAGCAAAAACTATTTTAAACCGCGGCATTCAGGCCGGAAAAAAGGAGGGCATCCAAGCGGGTAAAAAAGAAGGTATTCGTGAGGGCATCCAGGCAGGTAAAAAGGGTACTCTACTGGAATTGGTCCGCGATGGACTACTTACTGTAGAAGAAGCTGCTAAACGCCTGCAAATGGATGAACACGAGTTTAAAAAACTTCTTTAAAATACCTCTTGGATTGCATCTACATTGTTTGAAGTGAAGAACTGCTATGAAAATCTACCGTCCGGAGCTTTGTTCCTGACGGTAGTTCTCATCTGGAAGCAGATTTGCTGAAAGAGGGGCTTTTTGTATGGCAATAAAATAAACCACCTGCTCGGCAGGTGGAGAGAATAGCTTTAGCTTTAAGTAAATAAGCATGATACCCCTATTTATCAGTGGGGGGGGGTAACTGAAGCAGTACCTTGACCGTAAAAAGCTGGCTGTCGCTTTGGATGTCTGCGCAGCCCTGGTATTTTTCCGCAATGACATGCACGGATTTCAGTCCCTGACCGAAGCCGCTGTGTCTGGATGAGAGATATTCGCCGTCTGTATTTTGTCTGTCTGTACTTTTCAGGCTGCCGGAATAGGGATTTGAAATCTTCACCGCCAGGACATGGGACGAGGTCTGCATGATTTTTAGACGGATAAAGGGATCTTCAGTTCCCTCACATCCGTAAACAGCGTTTTCCAGAAGATTTCCCAGCATGACGCAAAGATCCTGCTCCGTGACGGAAAGGCTGTCCGGCAGTTCCACTGTGAAATCCGTCCGGATGTGCCTGTCATGGCAAAGAGATTCATAATAGGAAAGAATTGCGTTCAGGGCAGGCAGACAGGAATACACCTTAATCTCGCCGGAGGTGCTTTGGATATAGGAGGATACATAGTCTTCCAGCCGGTCGTATTCCTTATGTTTCAGAAGCTCGGATATGACCACAAGCTGCTGGCGGAAATCATGCCGGATCCGGCTGTTTTCCTGTACGGACAGCAAGAGCTGCTGATATTGGATGCCCTGGATGGACAGGATTTCGTTGCTGTGCTCCAACCGTTGTTTCTCTATATAAGCATGAACAAACAGGTAAAACAGTGCATAAAGAATCAGGATCAGAATGATCAGGCAGAGGATCACGGCCAGATACATTTGAAGCGCCCGTCCGATATACATCCGGCTATAGTTATGGGGAATCAGAACATAGGTGATGAAAATACACAGGGTCGGAAACAGACAGATGCAGCCCCATACCGGTCCGGAGTGAAAATGTGCAACCAGCCAACCCAGATATCTGGTAAAGGGGATATAAAGAAGGACATCCGCCGCAGCCAGAAAAAGCAGTTGGAAAAGAAAACCTTCCAGAGAAATATCAAGATACGTATTTTCCGGATGCAGGGCAATATCCACCAAAGCTCCGAAAATTCTGGAAAACGAGCTGACCATAAAAGCCGTAAGGTATACGAACAGAAGTTTATGTACGGGAAGCTCGATTTCCCTCTGATAAAAGATAAAAAAATACAGGCCCGCGCAGATTGAAATTACAAACTTCATGGGCAGGTCTGAAAATACACAGGAAATTACAATGGAAATGCAGACAAACACCAGATAGCGCAGCGCTGTTTTAAAGATCAGGGCGTAGGTTCTGCTTTTCAGGTAATCGCGGACAGGAAAAAGGCACAAAAAGATTACCGGAATAATCAGGATACAGGTATAGAGTGCTTTGCAGATATTCAGTCCGTACATCACATGCGTTCTCCTTATAGTTTGTCAAGCTTTTCAAACTGGTAATTGTGGTAGATATTCTTAATGGAAGGACGGTCAAATCTGCGGATGGGAAATCGCTGTCCGTCCTGCATAACATAGATGTCAGCCTCTTCCCTTTGGATATAATCCATGTTCAGCAGAATCCCCCGGTTGCAGTTCAAAAAGCATGCCATGTCTTTAGTCAGTTCACAGATGCTCTTAAAGGAAATGCGGCAGCGGTATTCGGTTCCGTCCGTCATGCCGAATACGGTATAATTATTGTCTGAAAGAATATGCTGGATCCGGCTGACCGGAAGGGAAAAGGTCCGGCTGCCGCTGACAAAATCCAGTGTTTGGGAAATTTCGGGAAGCCGGGCGCGCAGGTCTGTCATCACACGGAAGATCCGTTCTCTTGTCAGCTCTGCTTTATCGATATAATCAAAGCAATGAAGCCCCGCCGCCTGCCAGATATGCTCCCTGCTGACCGTGAGGAAGATCACCAGACATCGTGCGTCTGCCTTCCACAGTCTTCTTGCGGTTTCCATGCCGTCCACAGGCTCCATAAAAATGTCCAGAAATACTGCGTCGTAACGAGAACTGTGCAGGGAGGAAAGCAGCTCTTCCCCGCCGGAATAGCAGGAAACCGTCATAGAACAGGGATACTGCCTGTCATATTCCCGAAGCAACTGAATAAGTAAGTCTGAATCTGTTTTGATATCGTCAACAACTGCAATATTCATAAAGTCTTTTATGTTCTCCTTTTAAAAGTGTATCAAAAATCCGTATCATTATACCACTCATTTGCCCCTAAAATCTACTGTTTACCACAGAATGGTAGATAATTTTTTTGGCCATTAATATAATAAAAATAGCTTTCAGACCCTTTTTCGGGCGGAAAAGCCCCAGTACATTTCGGAGGATAAGAGAAAAACGTGAAAAAAAGCAGTAAGAAAAGAATCTATTGGATACTTTTGGGCATCCTGGCGCTTCTGTTTCTTGCGGGAGCTGCATGGCTGATCTACAGCCGACTGGCGGGAGAAGACCAGAAGCCGGCGAACAGCAATGCTTACGTAGATAAGGACGCTTCCGCCTGGGACGACGGAATCGATTCCGAGGAGCAGACGGGAGAAATTACCGACAATATCCTGGTGCCGGGATACAGCGGCGCCGAGATGAAGGCGGGAGATAAGACGCTGAACCTGCGTATCGGAAACCCGGAAGAAAATGCGTGTTACCTTCAGGCGACCCTGCAGTTGGAGGACGGAACGGTGCTTTTTGAATCCGGTCTGCTGGAACCGGGAACCGGGTTTGAAGAGATCGAGCTAAATCAGACGCTGGAGGCGGGTACCTATGAGGCATGGGTTCATTACCAGGGGTATAGCATGGACGAGGAGCCGGAGCTGCTGAACGGCAGCGACTCTGCGTTTACTCTGACAGTTACACCATAGACGAAAGAAACCAGTACATCATTGCACTTATTACTTCAAGATTAGTGTAACGACGTACCAGACGCCTGTGTACAGGGCATGCTGCCCCGGTACGCTGGCGTTGTGAAGAATAAAACAGAAAGAGAGGAAAATAATTATGAATATGAAGAAAAAGATGGCTCCGCTTCTGACGGCAGCCCTTGTAGCAGCCAATGTCGTGCCGGTTCTGGCGGTGGATACAAGCGGTGGTAACGTTAATGATAAACAGGACATTACAGACACCCAGCAAACGGTAAATACAACAGTGGTCGCAAATGTCTCAAAAATCGATCCGGGAGACGTAACTTATACCGTATCTGTTCCCAGTTATGTGGATTTTGGCGAAGTGCAGCGCAATGGCGAAGGGGAATATAACAAAGTTTTAAGCGGAGAAGTAAAATTAACAGAGGTTAATGGTCTGGATGCTGAGAATAATCGTATTGCAGTGCTGGTACAGGATACGAAAAATGGTATGGAGGGATTCCGGATCTACGGTGAGACCGGCAAGGCCTACAGTAATGGGCAATATTTGGGGTATAATATTCTTGCTAATTCGCAGAATTTGTTGGCAAGTACGAAGTATTCCAACGGTTTTTTGATCGGAGCATTTATGAATGCGGAAGACGCGGTAAATCTGGAGTTTAAGCTGGATCAGAATCAGATTACCGGGGAGTTGGATAACTGGGAAGGTTCATATAAGGGAACGCTTACGTTCTACAGCAAAGTTGTTGATAAGGCCGAGTATAACTAAGCGGCTGTCGGTGTGAGTGGGTTTCAGGATGAGAAAAAGATGGATGTTTCTGATGGCTGCGGCAGCCGTGATCCTGGGCACGCTGCCAGCACTGGCAAATGAAGCAGCCGGTGGAGCAGATCAGGTGGACACGGCGGCAGTCAGGGAAAATACACAAGCGGCGGATGCCGCAGAAATAACCGCTGCTGACGGACTGACCGAAACAGCAGGGACAACCGATACAGGGGAAACTGCGCAACCCACAGGAACTGAAAAAACCACAGGAGCGGCTGAACCGACGGGAACGCCCGGAGCAGCCGAGTCCACAGGGACACCCGAACCGACGGGAACGCCCGGGGTACCAGACAGCACAGGAGTCCTCGAACTGACAGGAACGCCAGAACCGCCAGAACCGTCAGAAGTCCCAGGGGCAGCCGAGCCGACAGGGACGCCTGAACCGACGGGAACGCCCGAAGGGGAAGTTTCCTATGTCATATCGATACCCTCTACCGTGGATCTGGGCACGTTGAACCAGTCCGAACCGGCGGGCGGAGCTGTCACAGTGCAGTCTGTCACCGTGGAGGCAAAGACTATTGAAGGACTTTCTGAAGGCGAGAGCATAGCGGTATATGTCCGGGACGAGGGGTCAGGCGGCGCTGATTTCCGGCTTTACGGAACAGATGCGTCAAACAGCGGAAAATCATTGTCCTACAGCATCCTCATAGACGGACAGCCAGCAGGGGAGCGCAGCGATTCCAAAGGAAACGGCTGTCTGGTCGCCGCATTTCATGAAGCGGGCGAAAAGGCAGTGCTGGATCTGCAGTTTGACCAGTCACAGCTTCCGGCGGAAGATCTTTCCCAATGGGAAGGAGGCTATACGGGAAACCTCCGGTTTTACACGGAACAGATTGGCGGAAACGGAAATGATTAGGTAATGTTTTCCGTCGCCAATTCAGACGATACTGTATTTATAGTACTGCATCAATAGAGTGATTTTGCATATTTACAATTGACAGGAATCCGGGCGGCAAATATAATGTCCATATACCCCTTTAAGTATATACGTGGAGGTGAAAAATATGAGACAATGTATGGATTCAGATAATCTGCATCGCAGACTGAAAAAAATCATAGGGCAGGTGCAGGCCATTGACAGAATGATCGATGATGATGTTCCCTGCGAAGATGTCCTGTCACAGATCAATGCCGCAAAATCAGCCTTGCATAGCTGTGGTAAAGTTGTCCTGGAAGGACATATCAAACACTGTGTAAGGGACGGGATCGAACACGGAGACGCCGATAAAACCATTGAAAGTTTTACAAAGGCTGTGGAACGGTTTGCAAATATGACTTAAATAACCGGAACTATTGGAGTTATCAGAAAAATAAAAAGCTCATGTATGGCAGTTTGCCGTACATGAGCTTTTATTTTTTTCGGCATATTTATATCAGATGTGAATTTAGCTTGACAAACAAATACCCCCATGGGTATAATGAGCTCAGAAAATACCTATACCCCATATGGTATATGAAAGGAGCGTTTATATGAAAAGCCTTATTGGAAAATTAGAAGATGTATTGGAGTTTGGAGGCGTTAAAAAAGATATTATCCTGCTGGTTATTTCCGGGATCGCGTTGATCATCAGCCTGTTTGATTTATTGCCGCTGCCCTTCAATGCGGCATGGGTGGCGATCATACTCTGTGGCATTCCCATTATTTTAGAGGCTGTGATCGGGCTGATAACTGCCTTTGATATTAAGGCCGACGTACTGGTATCCCTGGCGCTTATCGCTTCCGTTTGCATTGGGGAGGTTTTTGCAGCCGGGGAAGTGGCGTTTATTATGCAGCTTGGCGCACTTCTGGAAGATTTGACGGTTGCGAAAGCCCGGGCCGGAATTGAAAAACTGGTGCATCTGACGCCGCAGACAGCGAGAGTGATAAACGGCGGAGAAGAAAAAATGATCGTTGCCGAACAGGTGCAGGCAGGCGATCGGCTGCGGGTTCTTCCCGGTGAAACAGTACCGGTGGACGGAACGATCATATCCGGACAAACTTCCGTCAATCAGGCGGTTATGACCGGCGAATCCCTGCCGGTGGATAAAGGCGTCGGCGATACCGTTTCCTCCGGTACGGTCAATCAGTTTGGTATTTTTGAGATGGAGGCGACAAAGGTTGGAGAGGACAGTTCCATCCAGAGAATGATCCGGCTGGTACAGTCGGCTGACGCAGGCAAGGCAAAAATCGTGGGACTTGCTGACCGATGGGCTACATGGATCGTCGTGATCGCGCTGGCGTCTGCCGCGCTTACATGGTTGGTTTCAGGCGAGATCATCCGCGCCGTTACCATTCTCGTTGTATTTTGTCCCTGCGCTCTGGTTCTGGCAACCCCTACGGCAATCATGGCGGCCATTGGAAATGCGACCAGACATGGCTTCCTTGTACGGGAGGGCGACGCCCTGGAGCGTCTGGCGAAGGTGTCGAAGATCACATTTGACAAAACAGGTACGCTTACTTACGGAACGCCGAAGGTAATTGCGGCAGAAAGCGTATCTGACTTGGAAAAAGACGATATTTTTGCGTTAACCGCTGCTGCAGAGCAATTTTCGGAACATCCTCTTGGAAAAGCGATTGTGAAATGCTATGGCAGGAAACCCCAGGCCGCAGAAGAATTTCGTATGGTTCCCGGCGAGGGGGTTACCGCAAGGGTAGCCGGAAAATGGGTAAAAGCCGGAAATCTGAAGATGATTGCCGGGGACGGCGCCGCTTTGCTTTCTCCTTCTCTTGCTTCTGGAGCAGGAAGGTATTTGAACGAAGGAAGCACGGTAATCTATGTGGCAGTGGACGATGAACTTGCGGGATATCTTGTGCTTTCCGATACGGTCAGAGAAGAAAGCGCGGCGATGATCGCAGCATTGGGAAAAATCGGAGTGGAACCGGTTCTTCTTACCGGAGATAATCAAAATGCCGCTTCAGCCATTGCGCAGCAACTGCACATTGAGAAGGTTCACGCAAACTGTCTGCCGGAGGATAAGCTGAAATGGATCCGCTCTTATCAGGAAAAGAAAGAAGCGGTCTGCATGATCGGGGACGGCGTAAACGATGCGCCCGCTTTGAAAACGGCGGATGTGGGAATCGCCATGGGCGGCGTGGGAAGCGATATTGCTGTGGATGCGGCAGACATTGCGCTGGTAGATGATGAAGTAAAAGAGCTTCCCCATCTTCTGGCGCTCTCCAGACGAATGATGGCAACGATCAAATGGAATCTTACCTTTTCCATGATATTGAATTTTCTTGCGATCGCCCTCGCTATTACCGGTATCCTGAATCCCGTGATTGGCGCGCTTGTACACAATGCCGGTTCCGTTTTTGTGATTATTAACTCGTCACTGTTGTTGGGGTGGAAAGAAAAACGCGTTTAGTAAGTATGCGGCAAAGCAAAATGCAATGCTGTAACAATAAACAATAACTCGAGCGTGTTTGAAAATTCATTCCCGCAATCTGCATCCAGACAAAAAGAAAAGACATCTATCAAAATGATAGGTGCCTTTTTTTATGCCGTTCTTAAAGGTCAAATGAAATAGTAATAAGAAACAGCCATAAGAAACAGTCATAAGAGTCAGCCATAAGAGTCGGTCGTTTTGTAAAAATGCTTATGCAACAAACTATATACATTTGTCCTGCCCGGGAGAGAAAGTTTTTGAGGAAGACGCAATAAAAATCAACAAACATGAAACCACAGAAAGGCTTAAAATGGTGGAATTGTATAAAATAAAGACAGTCAAGAGAAGCTCTTCTTATTATCCAGAATACCGGTCAATGTGGAAAGAAAAGTTGAGATGACAAAAAAAGGAGGGTAACATGGAAGCTAATACTCAAGTAAAAAAAGCGTCTAAATTGGGTGTGATCTGCTACGGTCTTGGAGATCTTGCATCACAGTTTATCTGGACGTTTGTCGGATCGTATCTGACGATTTTCTATACCGATATTGTGGGTTTTGCGCCTATTGTTGTATCAGGGATTATGCTGATCGCGCGAATCTGGGATGCAGTAAATGATCCGATGATGGGAGCGATTGCCGAGAATACACGTTCTAAGTTTGGACGTTTCCGGCCATATATTGCATTTGGCTGTCCGTTCCTTGCCATATTTGCAGTTTTGACTTTTGTGAATATGGGAAATGGCGCAGGCGGAGTTATTTTTTCAGCAGTTGTATACATTATCGCAGGTATGCTTTATACGGCGGTAAATATCCCTTATTCTTCACTTGCGGCAGTTATGACGGAAGATCCGAAACAACGCAGTTTGATCGGTACATCCCGAAGCGTTGGTATGAATGTAGGCATGATCATCGTAAATTCATGCTCCGCAGGCCTTGCGCTTCACTTTTCAGGAAGCGGCGCGGAGGTGGCCACCGGACATGGGTATATGATGACGGCGATCGTCTATTCCTGTATCGCTATTCCACTTTTCCTGATCGTATTCTTTACTTCAAAAGAAGTTATTGTGCCGGAGTATGAAGCGCGGAAACTGAAACCGTCAGAAACATTGGGAGGTATGGTGAAAAACAAATACCTGATGGTAATCTTTATTGTGTCAACAATTCAGATGGTTGCGTTTATGGGAAGAATTTCCATCACTACATATTACGTGATTTATTGTCTGGGCGCATTTACGTTGATTGCATTGATCATGACGATTCCATCAATAGGCGGTATTATCGGTTCGCTGGTAATCGCTCCGCTGGCTAACAAATTTGGTAAGAAGAAAATGCTGGCGCTGACTCTGTTAGGACAGGGAGCGGGACTCTTTATCGTTTACTTTGCACCGTTTGACAATATGACGATGATCATGGCGGGCCATTGGGTGTATGGCATTTTCAATTGTGGTTTCCCGATCTGCCTGGCAATGGTTGCCGATTGTGTGGACTTTTGGGAGGAAAAGACCGGTATTCGTCAGGACGGAAGCTATTATGCAACGTATGGACTGTCTACAAAGCTTGGAAATGCAATTGGTTCTGCAGTGGGTGTACTCATTATTTCCGGGTTTGGTTATGTTGCAGGAAGTATGGAGCAGACAGAAAGGGCGTTAGCAGGTATAAATTTGACGGTAAATCTTATTCCGGCAATTCTTCTGGTGGTCGCTGCGGTACTGTTATGGGTTCTTTGGGATAAATCGGACAAGGATTTTGACGATATCCGTATAAGGGTAAAAAAGAGGAATTCAGCGGGCAAATAATGATTCGGACAATTATTGGAAAAACGAAAATAAAAATCAAAAAAGTAAAAACTCAAAACTTAAAAAGCAGAAACTTAGGAACTTAAAACTTAGGAACTTAAAATTCAGAAAATTAAAACTCAGAAAGTCAAAAAATCAAAAAGATAACAGGAGGTTATTAATGATGAAAAATGGTAAATTACAGGTGGCAGTAATCGGATGTGGAGGAATTGCAAATCAGAAACACCTTCCGGCCCTTACGGCGCAGGCAGATCTGTGTGAAATCGCAGCGCTCTGCGACATTATTGAAGAGCGCGCTCTCAAAGCACAGAAAGAATTTGCTCCCAGTGCAAAGGTCTATACAGACTACAATGAAGTATTCAAAGATGAAAAGATCGACGTTGTACATGTCTGCACGCCTAATGTAGCACACTGCCCGATCACTGTTGCTGCTTTTGAGGCCGGGAAAAATGTTCTCTGTGAAAAACCAATGGCGGCAAACACAGAAGATGCCCAGAAGATGATGGACGCATGGAAGAAATCCGGCAAGAAGTTTACCATCGGATACCAGAACCGGTTCCGCAGGGACTGCCTGACATTAAAGAAGTTCTGCGAAGAAGACGGGCTTGGAGACATTTATTTCGCAAAGGCTCATGCAATCCGCCGCCGTGCAGTTCCTACCTGGGGCGTATTCCCGAATAAAGCCCTTCAGGGCGGCGGTCCGTTGATCGATATCGGAACACATGCGCTTGATATCACACTCTGGATGATGGATAACTATGAGGTGGAGAGCGTAACAGGTTCAGTGTTTGAGAAACTGGGACATTCAGAGCTGGCCACACAGGGAAATATGTTTGGAGCATGGGATCCGGACACATTTGAAGTAGAAGATTCTGCTTTCGGTTATATCAAAATGAAAAACGGAGCAACAATCTTCCTTGAGAGCGCATGGGCGATCAATATGAAGGAAAGCCGCGAAGCTGCAACGACTCTTTGCGGTACGAAAGCAGGCGCTGAGCTGATCGGCGGTATGAGCCACGGAGAGGAATATCAGCTTGCGATCAATGATACTACTTGCGGCCAGTTGACAGAAAAGACCCTTTCCCCGGGCGGAACGATTGCTTTCTTTGAAGGAAAAGGCTCCGGAGAACCAAAGGATCTGGAGTGCAGGCAGTGGCTGGAGGCAGTTATCAACGATACAGAACCGTTGGTTAAGCCGGAGCAGGCATTTGTTGTCACGAAGATTTTGGATAATATTTACAAATCTGCCCGGGAAGGACATGAGATTAAATTCTGATCGGTGAATCAGATATGGGTTTAAAAGGCAGCACTGTTTGTAAGACGAATGGCGTGCCTTTTAAATCCGGAAAAACAGATATGCTTAGACGACTTCAGGAGGTGTGTTATGGACGCAATAAGAATTGCAATTATCGGACATGGCTTTATGGGCCACGAACATGAAAAAATGCTGACGCACATGGATGGGATTCAGTTGATTGGCTTTGCGGATATAGATCCGGCGCAATTGGAGGATGTTCAGGAAGGCTTAAAGCGTTATAGTTCAAATGAAGAGCTGATGAGCGATCCGGACGTTGATGTTGTACTTATCGCAGCAAATAATAAATACCACCATGATCTGGTGATCCAGGCAGCCAGAGCCGGAAAAGATATTATCTGCGAAAAACCGGTTGCCATGAACGTGGAAGAGCTGGATGATATGATGAAAGTGGTGGACGAGTGTGGAGTCAGATTTACCGTTCATCATCAGCGGCGTTTTGATCCGGATTTCCGGACTGCAAAGGAAATCTATGACAGCGGGACTCTGGGCAATGTTTATACCATCCAAAGTATGCTTTATGGATATAACGGAAATATGCATGACTGGCATGTGTATGTAGAAGAAGGCGGAGGAATGTTATTTGACTGGGGAGTCCATCTGATTGATCAGATCCTTTGGATGATGCCCGGGAAAAAAGTGACAAGTGTATATGCTGATCTTCGGAATGTAATTAATACAGAGGTAGACGACTACTTTAAGATTTTGATGAAATTCGATAACGGCGTTATGGCAGAGATCGAACTGGGGACATATTTCCTGACAGATAAAATGGATGATAAATGGTTTGAGAGACATTGGTTTATCGGCGGAAATAAGGGAAGCGCTTATGTAGACGGTTTCCATCCGGAAGGAAAAATTGTCCGTACCGCAGGACTTCTCAAAAATGTCGGCGGCAAGCGTACTATGACAGCGGCAGGACCTACCCGTTCTTTCGGACCGCCGCCGGAAGGGAAGATCCTGACAGAAAAGCTGCCGGAGGTAAATACCTGTCACGAAAATTATTTTGAAAATTATATTCGCGCTTATCGCGGAGAAGAAGATTTTCTTGTTAAGATTCCGGAGACACGTCGTGTGCTGGCTTTGATGGAGGCCGTCAGGGAGTCGGCCCGCACAGGGGAAGCTATTCACTTTGAGCGCGGATAAGCATGTAGCAAAGCGGAATGTGAATGTCCGCTTTACGGATAAATAATAACAAAAACAGCAACAAGATAGGTAATTCTTTACTGGCTGTAAGGGTTATTAACCATAAATATATTGTAGTAGAAAGGATGAAGTATTATGGCTATTAAATCAGCGGTTAGCCTCTATAGTCTTCAGTATCAGTATCTGACTGGTAAGATGGACCTGGAAGGCATTCTGAAATATTTAAAAGAACTGGACGTAGACGGCATTGAAATTCTTCCGGATCAGATGATTCCCGGAGCGCCGGAACCAAGTGAAGAGACGCTTAAGAAATGGGATACATTGATGGAGAAGTATCCGATTGGTCTTGCGTGCGACGATTGCTTTTTGAACACAAATATGTTCAAAAACCGTGAATTAACAAAGCGTGAGTGTATTGCATTGATCAATAAGGAGATTAAGCTTGCACATCGTCTTGGGTTTAAGGTACTTCGCCTTGTTTCCATGGTTCCTGCATGGATTTTGGAGCCATGTCTTCCAACGGCTGAGAAATATGATGTATGTATGTGTATTGAAATTCATGCGGGGCTGGGCTTTGGAGTCCAGAAAACAGAAGAGTTTCTGGCAGAAATGGTAAGATTAAATTCTCCGTATATCGGTATCGTACCGGATTCAGGTCTTTTCTGTAAACGTCCTCCACGTGTAATGAGCAATTACTGCCGGGAAGTTTATGGCACGAATCCGGAATTGATTGCTCTGGGAGATGAGATTTTTGCAAGCGGTACGGATACATATACGTTGACAATGAAAAACGGGGGAAAAATGGATCCGAGAGTTGCGGCGCTGGTAAAAGATCCTGCAAAGGATATGTTCTTTGCTACAAATTTGGATGGATATGAAAATAATCCGCTTTCTGTAATGGATCCCTATGTAAAATACATCAGGCACTTCCATTTCAAATTATTTGAAATGACAGAGGATGGAACGGAGTACAGTATTGATTACAAAGAAATCCTGCAGTATCTTCATGATCATGGATATAACGGTTATGTTTCCACAGAGTATGAAGGAAACCGCTGGGTATTACCGGATCATCCCATTCCGGAGGTTGAACAGGTAGCGGCTCATCAGAAAATGATCAAACGCTTGATCCGAGAAATTGAAGGCTAAAGGGGGGTTTTTGAAATGTTTGATAATAATGTATTTATTCCAGGTACCTGTAAAAATGTCGTAGAAGATGGAAAAGTGATCGGCTATGAGATGCAGACACATATTACTTACTATCGTGGGATTCCGCTGTCTATGATCAACTATCTGAAGGTCGCAGTGGATGGTACGGAGGTTCCCGAGGAAGATATCCTGTTTACGCCGGATCGCATTGACTGGTTTACACAGAAGGAAATGGAGACCGTCAGCGAAATTAAATGGGAATACGGTGTTCCGGGAACTGTCCGGGTTCTTAAGGAAGGCGGTCTGGAAAAGGGCGAGCATGAAGTAAAACTGACAGTCTGCACCCGCACTGCCTATATCCCGGTTCCGTTGGAGGGAACCATGACGCGGACTGTGGTGATCGAATAGCTAACAGAAGGAGGACACGATTATGTTATTAGGACTTGTCAGTGCGATCGCTGATACGATGAATTACGAAGAAATGATTGATTTTGTTGCTGAGTCAGGGCTGGAATGTGTGGAAGCAGCGTGCTGGCCCGCTGGAAAGGCAGAGCGCCGTTATGCGGGTGTTTCACACATTAATGTGGATGATGTTCTTGAGGACGACGTATATGCAGCACATATCCTTGACTATGCGGCAGAGAAAAATGTAACGATCTCTTCTCTTGCTTATTATCCGAATACCATGGATGCAGATATTCAAAAACGGGAAGCGGCAGTGGAGCATATTAAAAAATTGATTTGCGCATCTGCAAAGCTTGGCGTTAATATGGTGACTACTTTTATCGGACGCGACCAGACGAAGACAGTGGAAGAAAATCTGGAGCTGGTAAAAGAGATCTGGCCTCCGATCATTGCACTTGCAGAGGAAAAAGGCGTAAAGATTGCAATTGAAAATTGTCCGATGTTATTTGGAACCGACCAGTGGCCTGGCGGACAGAACCTGATGACGACGCCGGCAATCTGGAGAAAAGTATTTGAGATTCTTCCGTCTGATAATCTGGGGCTGAACTACGATCCGTCTCATTTTGTCTGGCAGATGATTGATTATATTAAGCCGATTTATGAATTTAAGGACAAGATTTTTCATGTTCATTACAAAGATATCAAGCTTTATCCGGATCGCCTTCAGGAAGTCGGTACCATGGGATACCCGTTGGATTATATGTCGCCAAAGCTTCCCGGACTTGGTGATGTAGACTGGGGGAAATATGTTTCCGCGCTTACAGATATCCGTTATAATGGATGTACCTGCATCGAGATTGAAGATAAGGCTTTTGAAGGAAGCGTAGAGGATGTGAAAAAGTCTGTAAGGCTCAGTGCAAAATATTTAAGAAACTTTGTGATCTAGCCAGTTAGGAGTGTAAAGCCAATGAAAAAATATGCATTCGGCGCGGATATTGGAGGAACTACCGTTAAGATCGGACTGTTTGAAACTATTGGAAATTTGATTGAAGTATGGGAAATCCCAACCAGAACAGAAGAAAACGGAAAATATATTTTAGCGGATATTTCTGACGCAATAGAAAGCAAAATTCGCGAGAAAAATATTTCCAGGTTGGATGTGGAAGGAATTGGGATGGGAGTTCCGGGACCGATCAGTCCGGATGGAACTGTATTAAAATGTGTCAATCTTGGATGGGGTATCTTTAATGTTGAGCGGGAAATGACGAAACTGACAGGATTTAAAGCAAAGGCAGGAAATGATGCAAATGTAGCAGCCCTTGGAGAAATGTGGCAGGGCGGCGGACGCGGATATAACGATATTGTTATGGTGACACTTGGAACAGGAGTCGGCGGTGGAGTCATTATCGGAGGTCATATTTTGCCTGGAATCAATGGCGCTGCCGGAGAAATAGGGCACATTCCCATGAAGGATAATGAGATGGAATGCTGTGGCTGCGGCAAAAAAGGCTGCTTGGAGCAGTATGCATCCGCAAATGGGATTGTCCGGTTGACAAAACGATATTTGGATGAGAATCCAGAGGTTGAAAGTTCCTTAAGGATGAGGGAAGGATATACATCCAAAGAAATTTTTGCAGAGGCAGCGCAAGGTGATAAAGCTGCAATGCGGATGGTGGACGAGGTTGGAATCCTCCTTGGCAAAGCATTTGCTGCTATTGCGTGTGTTGTAAATCCGGAAGCATTTGTTATTGGCGGCGGAATGTCAAAGGCAGGAAATATTCTGCTTGATGCAATAAAAAAACATTACACGGAATATGCGTTTCATGCATCCGGAGATACTGTATTCAAGCTCGCTGAACTTAGTAATCGTGCAGGCATCTACGGGGCAGTAAGATTAGTGATTGAATAGATACGAAGTAAAAGAAAATCTATCTTGACAGAGGTTTGAAAGAAATACAAACTTTCAAATCTCTGTCTTTTTGTTTTTTTACATAACCCAAAATGTCAGTTGTTTTTTTTAAATGTATCATGTAATATTTATTCATATGAAGGATGTCAGGAGGGGGTAGGGGATATGAATGACGTAGAAATGGTTTTGGCGAGAAGTCTGAATGATGCAGCCCACTATCATTCAGAAGTAGAAATTTTGTTTGTCGTCAGCGGCTCGGCAAAGGTTACCGTAAAGAATCAGTCTTATGAACTGGATCAGGAAGATATCATTGCAGTTAATTCAGGTGAGATGCACAGTGTAGAATCGTCAATGAATGCTGTGATCTGTGACGTGCATTTTTCATGCAGAAGGATATTGGAATTAGTAGAAGAGGATATGTGCGTGTTCGAATGCAATAGCAAAACGGACAGAAATCGTTCCTATCATACAATTCGTACAGTTATGCGTGAAGCGGTATATCAGTATATTAAGCGGGAACCGGGGAAAACAGATTGCCTGAAAATCAGTGTCCTATATAAGCTGCTTGACTGCCTGATTGAAAATTACCGGAATCAGTCTCTGACAAGGATATCGGGACGAAAGATGGATGACAGTGAAAGAGTTCAGAAAATATATCAATATGTCGAACAAAATTATCAATACGGAATAAGTATGTCGGAATTAGCGGAACAGCTTTTTTTGTCTACATCAACGCTATCGCGGGTGTTTAAGAAGGAAACCGGCATTTATTTTGCAGATTATGTTTCGGGGATTCGTATGAGTCATGCAGTGGATGAGCTTCTTCAAACAGAAAAAAGCATTACAACGATTGCGGTGGATTGCGGTTTCTCAAATCCATCTGTGTTTAATAGAAGTTTTAAAGATGTTTATGGAGTAACTCCTTCTGTTTTTCGCGCGCAGAGAAAAGAGCAGATGATGGAGCAGGAAAAACAGACGCTTTTGGAGCGGGAAAAGCTCAGAAAAGAACTGGCGGAGCAATTAGGAGAGCAAAGTATCAATATCGAAGGGAGGGTAAAGGTATCTGTTAATGCGGATCAGGGACGTGCTTTTGTGAACTGCTGGAAAGATATGATGAATATTGGCTCCGTGGATATGCTGTGCGGCGCTGCGGCACAGAAACAGGTATTATTTTTAAAAAGTGAATTGGGATTTCATTATGCCCGTATATGGAGCATCTTTTCGCAGAAAAATATGATCTGTACCGGAAAAGAAGGAAGCAATTATAATTTTAATCGTTTAGATTACGTTCTGGATTTTTTACTGGAGAATAATATGATTCCATTTCTGGATTTTGGTAATCGGCCGGATGTTGCAAACGGCGAGTTAGGGAACAATGTTTTTGAAACACATGACTATATTTTGTTTGAGAGCCGTGCCGCATGGGAGGAAGGTCTGTCAAATTTAACAGAACATATTGTGCGAAAATACGGGAGAGCGGAAGTAAGCAGATGGAAATTTGAATTCTCAAGTGATCGGAGCAACGTGCCCGTCAGCAATTATTATTCAGATCAGAATTACAGTTACGCAGAGGCCTTTTTGTATGCATGGAGAACAATAAAAAAATTGGCTCCGGGAGCAATGGTAGGAGGACCGATGGCGTTAATAGATTTTGATGAGCAGTTTGTGAAAGAGTTTTTGGTTTTCTGCAGAGAACAACAGTGCATTCCTGATTTTGTTTCCATGGCTGTATTTCCTTACAGGACTCGAAAGGTGGAGGGACGTGCGGTAAGTGAACTTGCGGTTGCGGATAATGTGGAGATGGAATATATTTACCAGATGCAGCAGGTTTTGTTGGATACAGGGTGTACAAATTGTAAACTGTATGTTACCGAATGGAATAATTCTGTTTCCAACCGAAATTATCTGAATGACAGTAACTTTCGCGGAGCCTATTTTATTCAAAAACTTGCAGAACTTTCGGAATCGGTGGATATGTTAGGCATTTGGATGGCAACGGATATTATCGGCAACTATGTGGATTCGAATCGTATTGCAAATGGCGGCGGCGGGCTGCTGACACAGGACGGGATACCCAAACCCGCATTTCATGCCTTACGTTTTATGAATAAATTAGGCGATTGCCTGATCTCTAAAGGAGAAAATTTTATTATTACCAGTAAAAGTAAAACAAGCTATTATATTATCTGTTACAATCTTAAGGGCTATAACCGTGATTATTTTAAGAAGAGGGAGCGTTTGGACAATCCGGAGGATATTGAAGAAATTTTTGAGAATAAAGATCCGGTGGAGATATCGATCAGTCTGAACAATCTTCCGGATAATAAGAGTTTCATCATTACGAGACGTCATGTGGCCGCCAATTACGGAAATCTGCTTGGGGAATGGAAAAATTTTCAGTATGACAAACATCTGTCTGCAGACAGCGAAAAGTATATTCGGGAAGCAAGTTTTCCACGTATGAGTATGGAAAGGATGAAGACAGAGGAAGGGAGCCTTCATATGTCGGTTACGCTGCAGGCACATGAATTTGTTTTACTTCATATACATGAGGATAAGCAAGCAGCTAGTACATAAATTTTTTCCACCTGTACTGTTGGATCAGCAACCGCACAGGTGGAAATTTTTTTAACCTTGAATTGCAATAAACGACAAGTATTTATTTCGTCTTTTTAAAAATAATGCTGCTTAAAATCAATAAAAGTCAACAAAAGTGAAATAGCGGAAAGGCAGACGGACAGGTTTTGAGATAAAATGATATCAAATATATGGAGATGCATTTGTTCTGCGTGATGCATTACGAATATGAGGAGGTATCATATGTATCAGTATAATCGGAAAGGTCCGAAACGAGGCGTGGCTCTTTATAGTTATTCCGGGGAATATGGGGTATCTATGGATCTGGAAAATTGTTTTCAGGACATGTATGACATGGGAGCGCACGGTTTAGAGATTTTGGCAAATACGCACATTCCGGCTTACCCGCAAGTAGACGAAAACTGGTTGGAAGAATGGTTTCATTTATTGGAGAAATATGAGATTGTTCCGGTAGAGTATGGGCATTGGATCGACAGCCGTTTGTTTGCAGGCCGTGAACTGACTACAGAAGAATCTATAGAAATATTAAAGAGAGACATTAGGATTGCCCATAAGCTGGGCTTTACGGTCATGCGTACCAAAATGGGTGTAATTGATTCTGTGAATTCCCCGGTGAATAATTGGAGAGAAATCATTCGGGGCGCTTTGGAATGTGCGGAAGAAAATAATGTGCGTATGTGTCCGGAACTGCATATGCCGACGGCTTTAAAAAGCCGTTATGTGGATGATTATATGGAATTTATTTTAAAAGAGAATACGAAATATTTTGGTTTCAATGTGGATTTTGGAACATTCCAGGATGTGTTTGAGAGCGATTACCGTTTGCCGGGAATGCCAGAGGACGGAGGACCGTGTTCCAGACCGGAAGATATGATTCCTATTCTTCCTTATGTGTATTGTTGCCATGCAAAATTTAATCATATGAGTGAGGATTTTAAAGAAACAACAATTCCTTATGAAAAGATTATTCAAATCCTGAAGGATCAGAATTGGGACGGATATATGCTCAGCGAATATGAGGGACCGGATAAGAATAAGGTTGGATTTGTAGGAGATCAGTTGAGACGCCAGCATATTATGATGCAGCACCTCTTGAATGATCAGGAAGGGAGAATAATATGTTAGAAGCAGATATGATTCAGACCAGGGGATTTCATAATATTCTGGAAAATGGGAAAATTGTAGGCTTTCAATTTTGTATACGCCTGACTTATTATCGTGGAATATTCTTGTCACAGCTCCGTCCACAGAAGGTTGTAGTAGATGGAGGAATTTTCCCGAAAGAATTGGTGACATGGAATATAAAAGGAATAGATTTCACAGTTGATGAAATGGTAAATAATGCAGAAATTCAATGGTGTTCTACAGAAACAGCAACGCTGAAGATTTATAAACCGGGAGGATTAACCCAGGGTTATCATGAGATCAGCACGGGATATAAGTATTCGTCTTCCTATATGCCGCCGGAACTGCAGAAAAGTATCGACAGCGAGGAAACGGATCCGTTTTTAGAGATGATGTTTGGGCAATTGCACAGCACACGCAAATTATTATTAGTCTGGTAGAAAAAATTTCATATTAATTTTGGACAATAAATGTCACTTTGCCATTGTCGGACGGCGAAGGGGCATTTATTTTTTTATTTTCAGTAAAGGCAAAAAAGAGAAACGGAGGAATGAGAAATGCCTAAGACAAAATTTCAATCAGTCATTTTTACAGCGGTTACCGCATGGATCATGGTGTACATCATGACACTGTACAATACGGTACTGGCAACGGGGAGCTTCACGAACGCGACCTTTCTGATCGCGCTGAAGGGAATGTGGATCGAGTATATCATCATTTTCCTGTGTGCGTTCTTTATCTCAAGCCACGTTGCGAAATACTTTGCGTTTCGCGTGGTAAAGCCCGGAGACCGGCAGATTGCTATTATTTTGGCAATTCAGATTTTTACGGTGGTATCACAGGTGGCGCTGGCAAGCATTCTGGGAGTATATCACGGATATGGGTTTACCAGCCAGTTTATTCCCAATTATCTTGTTACATACTGCCAGAACTTTATTATGGCAATGCCTGTGCAGCTATTCATTGCAGGACCGATTGCAAGGGCGCTGTTCCGGCTGCTGTTCGCCGGAAAAAACGAATCGGAAGAAAAGAAAATGGAAAAGGAACTGCTGAAGGAAGGGATTGCAGAGTAGGAGGCGGATGATGAGAAAGAAGAAGATTTCCATCGGTGTATGGATATGCGTCATACTGCTTTTGCTGGTTGGAATTATCCTGACTAACCACACGGATGGAAAGCATGAAACAATCAAGGAAGTCATGCGGGACGCTGTATTGCATGAGTCGGGGAAAATCAACTTTTTTGGAATCAAAGAGGTAAACCCGGCTTTTATATCAGCGGTTACGGTCACGGTTGTTCTGTTGATCGTGGCGGCATGCATCCGAATTTTTGTGATTCCAAAGTTCCAATATGTTCCGGGAAGATTTCAGTTATTGCTGGAGCAGTGGGTAGGATTGTTTGACAATCTGGCAAAGTCCAACAGTCCTCACCGGAACGGATTTTTAGGAGCTTATGTTTTCGGGGCAGGTTCTTATATTTTCGTTGGGACATTGTTTGAACTGTTTGGCTTACAGGGAGTTACAACAGAAGGGACTTCAATCGCACTTCCGGCTCCACTGTCAGATATTAACGCGGCAATCGCAATGGGCTGCCTGTCGTATGTGATTATTCTTTCCGGCGGTATTGCCGGAAACGGGCTGCGCGGCGTGGGAAGCACTCTGAAGGATTTCTCGCTGCCGATCTCCATGAGCTTCCGTTTGTTCGGCGCATTGCTCAGCGGCCTTCTGGTGACAGAGTTGGTTTATTATTATATTCATTTGAGCTTTGTGCTTCCTGTGGTTGTGGGAGTACTGTTCACCCTGTTACATGCATTGATCCAGACTTATGTGCTGACAATGCTGACAGCGCTGTTCTATGGAGAAGTATCGGAGCCGCACAAAAAAGTAAAAAAAGAGAAAATAAAAAAACAGGCGCTTGCCTGAAAAACGGAGGTTATTGAAAATGAAAACAATGATGAAAACTATGATGAAGAAAATGCCGGTATTTTTAATGTTGCTGATGATGGTGTTCAGTCTTTCAGCTCCTGCGTATGCTGCGGGAGAAGCAGATACAGCTACAAATGCAGTTGTGGCAGAGACAGAAGATTCTGATGTCGAGGCTATATCTGACGCTGATCCCACCGGGGATAAGGCGTGGGCTGCGGCTCTTGCTATCGGTTTGGCAGCCGCGGCAGGCGCAATCGGTATGGGAATTGCTATTGCAAAATCAGTAGAGGGGATTTCACGCCAGCCGGAAGCAGAAGGGAAAATCCGAACCAGTCTGATGCTTGGACTTGTATTTGTGGAAACGGCTATTATTTATGCGCTGATTGTTGCAATCCTGATTATCTTTGTATTGTAAAGGCAGGTGAGCATAGTGAATATTCCTTTAAACATTGACTGGCAGCAGATTTTGCTCCATCTGTTCAACTTTGCTATATTAGCGGCGGGCCTGTACCTGCTGCTTTATAAGCCTGTAAAGGACTTTATGGATAAGAGGCTTGATTATTATCAGCATATGTCCCAACAGGCGCAGGAAAGCCTTGAAAAAGCGGCTCAGAAAGAACGGGCATGGGATGTAAGGATGGCTGCGGCTGATGAAGAAATACAGAAAAAAGAAGAAAATGCACGAAAAGAGCTTTCCCGGGAAACAGACCAGATGAAAGCGCAGACGCAAACGCAGTGTGAAAGGCTGATCGCGCAGGCAAAGGAAAATGCGGAGCGGGAAAGAGAGAAGATTCTGTCAGAGACAAAGAAAGAAGCGGCTGAATTTGCCATTCAGGCAGTAGAAAAGCTGCTTGGTTCCACCGCTGAAAAATCTCTGGATAATTTTTTAGAAACAGACGGGGAGTGTGAGCATGAGCATGATGGAGCATGAACTGAAAAAAGTAAATATTCAGGCGTTTCTATGTAGCGCGGCTTCGCCGGGAGATGAGCAGCTTAATAAACTGCAGAAGCTCCTTGAGCATAAATATGGAGAAAGCGTTTCACTGTTATGGAAGGAAACGCCGGAAATCAAGAAAGGGTTCCGGTTGGAAGTGGGGACTTCGGTTTATCACTGGAATCTGGAAGAAATCTATGATCTGAGCCTGGAAGAATCGAAGCGCCAGTTGGAAAATGCTCTGCGTGAAGCGGTTACAAAGCAGGGAGACGTCATTCCTCTTATGCAGCAGACGGTAGAGACATGGATGCCAAAATCTGAATTTCAGGAAATCGGGATTGTCCTGTCCGTAGGCGACGGGATTGCCACAGTCAGCGGCTTACCCAGTGTAAAATATGGGGAAATCGTGCTTTTTGACGGCGGTATCCGGGGAATGGTACAAGAACTGAAAACAGAGTATGTTGGCTGTATTCTTTTTGGCGACGACCGGGAGATCACGGAAGGAAGCATAGTAAAGCCAACAGGAAAAACAGCGGGAATTCCTGCCGGAAACGAATTTATCGGCAGAGTTATTGATGCGCTTGGAACTCCAATTGACGGAAAGGGACAGATAAAAGCCGAGGCTTACCTTCCGGTTGAAAATCCGGCGCCCGGTATTATAGACCGTCAGCCGGTAAATGCCCCCATGGAAACAGGATTGCTGGCCATCGACGCTATGTTTCCAATCGGCAGAGGACAGAGGGAACTGATCATCGGCGACAGGCAGACAGGAAAAACAGCGATCGCGCTGGATACCATTCTGAATCAGAGAGGCAAGGATGTGATATGCATTTATGTAGCCATCGGACAGAAGGCAAGCTCTGTGGCTCAGTTGGTGGAAACACTCCGGAAGCATGGCGCAATGGAGTATTCCATTGTCGTTGCCGCTACTGCCAGTGATACCGCCCCGCTTCAATACATTGCCCCCTACGCAGGCTGTGCGTTGGGAGAATACTTTATGAATCGGGGGCGTGACGTGCTGATTGTCTATGACGACCTGTCAAAACACGCCATTGCTTACAGGGCGCTTTCCCTTTTGCTGGAACGTTCGCCGGGGCGTGAGGCTTATCCGGGGGATGTATTTTACCTTCATTCCCGTCTGCTGGAACGTTCGGCTCACCTTTCAGAGGAAAAAGGCGGAGGAAGTATGACAGCTCTTCCCATTGTGGAGACGCAGGCAGGGGATGTATCGGCATATATTCCGACAAACATTATTTCCATCACGGATGGGCAGATTTTCCTGGAAAGCGATTTATTCTTCTCGGGGCAGCGCCCGGCAGTAAATGTGGGACTTTCCGTGTCCCGTGTAGGAGGCGACGCCCAGACCAGGGCGATGAAAAAAGCGGCGGGCGCAATCCGCCTGGAACTGGCTCAGTACCGGGAAATGGAAGTATTTACACAGTTTTCCAGTGATCTTGATGACGCCACAAAGCGGCAGCTTGTTTATGGACAGGGGCTGATGCAGATGCTCCGTCAGGAACAGTATCATCCGATGAAACAGCATGAACAGGTCATTATCTTAGTGGCAGCGCTGGAGCATATTATGCAGGATATTCCGGCAGGAGAAATCAAAAGATTTCAGCAGGAGCTGATTCAATATGTGGAAAAAGAAGGGGCTTCTCTTTGTCAGGAGATTGAAAACACAGGGCAGCTTTCAGATGACCGGAAACAGGAAATCATAGTTTTATCAAAGGCATTTTTGGAACTATGGAATAAAAAGAAAGAAACGCGGTGATTGATCAGATGGCGAACACGAAGGAAATTAAAAACAGGATTGACAGTGTAAAGGATACGCAGAAGATTACCAACGCCATGTACCTGATCGCTTCCACAAAAATGAGGAAAGCAAAGAGTGAACTGGATTGTACAAGGCCCTATTTCAGCGCATTGCAGGGGGAAATTAAGAGAATTTTCCGAACGGCCGGGGATGTAGAAAGTAAATATTTTTATCCTGCGGAAGGAAGCCCTGCGCTGAATGGTACTTACGGGATTCTTGTGATCACTGCGGATAAAGGGCTTGCAGGCGCGTATAACCAGAATGCGATCCGGGAGGCGCAGAGGCTTCTGGATTCCCATCCGGATACAAAGCTGTTTGTAGTTGGAGAATATGGCCGTCATTTTTTTGCACAGCATCATATCCCGATTGAACGCAGCTTTTTGTACACGGCACAGAATCCTACCATGCAGCGGGCGCGGGAAATCAGTTCGCTGCTGCTGGGGATGTTTGAACAGGGGCGTCTGGATAAAATATTTGTGGTATATACGGATCTGAAAAACGGGTTGTCGGCGGAAGCTGTATCTACCAGACTTTTGCCATTCCACCGTATGCAGTTTGCAGATACGTCAAAAGAAAAAGAAGTAACTGCGCCCTTTGAGTTTTCCCCTTCTATTGGCGCGGTGCTTGACAATGTGATGCAGAGTTACATATCGGGATTTATTTACAGCGCGTTGGTCGATAGCTTTTGCAGCGAACAGAATGCCAGAATGACCGCTATGAATTCCGCAAACCAGAATGCGGAGAAAATTTTAGATGATCTGACGGTACAGTACAATCGGGTGAGACAGGCGGCGATCACACAGGAAATTACAGAAGTCTCATCCGGTGCAAAAGCCCAGAAAAAGAAACGGACAAAGGAGGTGTCTGCCTTATGAATAAAGGAAAAATCATGGAAATTTCAGGGCCGGTCGTAGATGCCCGCTTTGAGCATGGGAAGCTTCCAAAGATAAAGGAAGCGGTCAGCGTGTCGGTGGATGGGGAAGAACGGATTATGGAAGTGGCGCAGCATATCGGGAGGGATATGGTACGCTGCATTATGCTTGCGGAAAGTGAAAATCTGGCGCGGGGCATGGAAGTATATGCAGATGGAAAAGGGATACAGGTGCCGGTCGGAAGCTGTACTCTGGGAAGAATGTTTAATGTTCTGGGGAAGCCCATTGATGGCGGTGAACCGATTCCGGATACGGAAACGAATTGGGAAATTCATCGGAAAGCCCCTTCGTTTGAAGAGCAGAGGCCGGTTGTAGAGATTCTGGAGACAGGAATTAAGGTCATTGATCTGCTGGAGCCGTACCCCAAGGGCGGAAAAATCGGTCTGTTTGGCGGCGCCGGCGTTGGAAAGACTGTGCTGATCCAGGAATTGATCCACAATGTGGCGATGGAGCATGGGGGATATTCTATTTTTACAGGCGTGGGAGAAAGAAGCCGTGAGGGAAATGATCTCTGGACAGAAATGAGGGAAAGCGGCGTGGCGGATAAAACGGCGCTGGTATTCGGGCAGATGAACGAATCGCCCGGCGTCCGTATGCGGGTCGCTCTTTCCGGCCTGACAATGGCAGAGTATTTCCGGGATGAGGAGCATAAGGATGTGCTGCTGTTTATTGACAATATTTTCCGGTTTGTGCAGGCAGGAAGCGAGGTTTCCACTTTGCTTGGACGTATGCCCTCCGCAGTTGGCTATCAGCCTACGCTGGCAGGAGAAATGGGCGCTTTGCAGGAGAGGATCACTTCAACAAAAAGCGGTTCGGTTACTTCTGTCCAGGCAGTCTATGTACCGGCGGATGACTTGACGGACCCGGCCCCGGCAACTACATTTACCCATTTGGATGCAACAACGGTACTGAGCCGTAAGATCGCGGAGCAGGGTATTTATCCGGCTGTAGATCCCCTTGCATCGACTTCACGGATTCTGGAAGCTGATATTGTGGGAAAGGAACATTACGAAACCGCAAGACGGGTGCAGGAAATATTACAAAAATATAATGAGCTGCAGGATATCATCGCGATCCTCGGTATGGATGAACTGAGCGACGAGGATAAACAGACGGTAACACGTGCAAGAAAAATTCAGAGATTCCTTGCACAGCCTACCCATGTGGCTGAGAAATTTACGGGGATTCCCGGTGTTTATGTGCCCCTTCGGGAAACTATCCGAGGATTCCGCGCGATTGTGGATGGAGAAATGGATCAGTATCCGGAAGCTGCATTTTATAATGTGGGAACCATTGAGGATGTAGCGAAAAAAGCAAAACAGATGGAAGGGGCGGATATCTTATGAGTACCTTTCAGGTATATATTCTGGCGGCGGACTGCGCCCTTTATGAAGGTCCCTGCGAGTCTTTGGTGGTTCCTACATTGCAGGGACAATATGGTATTTTGCCTCATCACAGCAATATGATCGGAGCCGTTATTCCCGGCTCCATGCTTTATAAAATTCCGGATCAGCCGGTACAGACAGCGGCTGTTTCGGCAGGGCTGGTAAAGGTAGAAAATAATGAAGTTCTTGTGCTGGTTGATTCAGCCGAACGCCCGGAAGAAATAGATGAAAATCGGGCAAAAAGGGCCGCAGACGAGGCAAGGGAAGCCTTATTACAAAGGAAAAGTATTCAGGAATACCGTTTTGCACAGGCGAATCTGGCAAGAGCTATTAATCGGCTGAGAGTAAAAAGCAGTTATGAAAACACACTCTAGAGTTTAAAACAGATATTTTTAGAGCGAGAGGTGAAATAGTAAATTTATTCCTGAATGGTTAAACAGATAGTTTCTTCAGTCAAGGATAGGCTGTAGAAACGTTACTATTCACGGGAGGGGTGAAAAGCGTTGAAGTCATTAGGACGACAACGCTTTTTTCGGTGCGCCTGCCAAGTACACCAAAAGGCAGAGCGCAGAATGACTGCCTGCGCTCTGTAATGAAAAGATGTATGATGATCAACGATTCAATAAATCCTTTAAATCTTCCTCCGGCGTGGTAATCGGAGCAATCCCGTAATTCTCCACAAGAAAGTTCAGAATATTCGGCGAAAGAAAAGCTGGCAGGGACGGGCCGAGGCGGATGTTCTTAATGCCGAGATGCAGCAGGGTCAGCAGAATACATACTGCTTTTTGCTCATACCAGGAAAGCACAAAGGAAAGCGGAAGCTCGTTGACACTGCATCCAAAGGCTTCAGCAAGAGCAGAAGCTACCTGAATAGCGCTGTAGGCGTCATTGCATTGTCCCATGTCAAGGATTCGCGGAATCCCGTTGATTTCACCGAGGTCAAGGTCGTTAAAACGGTATTTGCCGCAGGCGAGGGTCAGAACAAGGCTGTCGGCTGGAGTCTGCTTTACAAATTCCGTATAATAGTTGCGCCCCGGTTTTGCACCGTCGCATCCGGCTACAAGGAAAAAGTGACGGATGGCTCCATCCTTCACGGCCTGGACGATTTGACCAGCGGCAGAAAGTATCGCACCGTGCCCGAACCCGGTGGTAACATTTGTGCCTCCGTTGATGCCGGAAAAGTGCATATCTTCCGGATATCCGCCAAGGGAGAGTGCCTTTTCGATAACCGGGGTGAAATCTTTGCGGTCATCAATATGCACCGTTCCGGGAAAAGATACCATCTCTGTGGTAAATACACGGTCCGCATAGCTTGCTTTCGGAGGCATCAGACAATTTGTAGTGAAGAGAACCGGCGCGGGGATATCGGCAAACTCTTTCTGCTGGTTCTGCCATGCGGTGCCGAAATTCCCTTTCAAATGAGGATACTTTTTCAGTTCCGGATAGGCATGGGCAGGAAGCATTTCTCCATGTGTATAAATGTTGATTCCTTTTCCACGGGTCTGCTCCAGAAGAAGCTGGAGATCCTTTAAGTCATGTCCGGTCACAACGATAAACGGACCCTTTTCTACGGTAAGGGGTACACTGGTGGGAACAGGGATACCGTAGGTTTCTGTATTTGCCCGGTCAAGAAGTGCCATGCATTTCAGGTTGATCTCTCCGACTTTCAGTACAGTGGGAAGTAATGCGTCTGCCGTTTCCTCATATCCGATTTTGAACAGACCTTCGCAGAAGAACCGGTTCACTTCCGGATCGGAATATCCAAGCATAAGGGCGTGGCATGCGTAGGCAGCCATGCCGCGGAGCCCAAACAGGATCAGGGATTTCAGGGAACGGATATCCTCATCTGCACTCCACAGGAGATCCATATCGTAGTCTTCGTTGCGTCCACAAGAAGAGCTGCAGCTATCACACATAGGCACAAGGGCAGTTTTTTCTCTGTGTGTCTTTTCAATCTGCCGGATGATTGATTCATCATCAAAGTTCACATTTGTGAGTGTGGTAAATAATCCTTCTATGATGGTGCGCCAGGTGTTGTCTGTGGGAGCGGTATTTCCTTCTGTTGCGCGGGCAAGGCCGATTAAGGCCCCGGTCAGTTGATCCTGCAATTTGGCTGTTTTTGCAGATTTTCCGCAGGCGCCGGAGTTTCCCACACAACCGGAACATGCTGCGGTCTGTTCGCACTGATAACAAAACATTTTATTTTCCATTAATGTATTCCTCCAATTTTTGTTTTCTTGTTTTCTTGGGTAAACTATAGTACAATATCGAAAACAAGTATGTTTGATTTCAAACAAATGGGGTGCTTTTTTGAAAAAATATTTGTCCGTATTAAGAAGGTGTACATTGTTTCAGGGACTGTCAGACAGCGAGATTTTGTCCTCACTGAACTGCATAGGTGCAGAAACAGAAACCAGGGAGAAGAATGAGTATATTCTGCGTGCAGGTGAGAAAACGGATTCCGTTGGGCTTTTATTGTCAGGAGGCGCGTTGATTATCCAGGAGGATTTATGGGGAAACCGGAATGTGATCACAAGGCTTGGACCGGGAGATTTTTTTGCAGAGTCCTTTGCGGCTATTCCGAATACTGTCCTCAGTGTCAGTGTGGTTGCGACAGAAACCAGTGAAACCATGAAAATGGATATCACCCGTATGTTGACGGTGTGCTCCTCGGCGTGCAACTGCCATAACCAGCTGATTCATAATCTGGTAACAGCGCTGGCGGGGAAACTTCTGGTGTTCAATGACAAGATTACGCATATGAGTAAACGAAAGACGCGGGATAAGCTGCTGTCTTATTTGTCTGCCGAATCCCTCCGGCAAAATTCTCTGTCCTTTGATATCCCCTTTGACCGGCAGCAACTGGCGGATTTTCTCTGTGTGGAGAGGGCGGCGATGTCCGTGGAATTATCGAAATTGCAAAAAGAGGGATTGTTAAAAACAGACCACTCCCATTTTGAGTTAAATATAGAAGCGGTAAGTCAGAAATAGGAGCTTGCCGGGATGGAATACCAATAGAAAAGGATTTGGAGGTGCTGAGAGGATGAAACGGCCTAAAATTCAGATTATACTGATCGACCAGAAAGGATCGAAAGGATGCCATAGGGGCATAAAATAGGGGACGGCTATGTTTGCCTGCCCGGATGTGAACACGCTGAATGTTTTCCGGATTGAGAGAATTGATGATGCGGATGAGAACTTAATATAGCACAGAAGATAGATACCCCGTTGCCCGCAGCGGGGTATTTGATTTTACGGCTTATGGAAGTATATCTATATTCTGGCAGATGAAATCAATAAACCGTTTGCTCGCGATCGGTAGCTCGTTTTTCTCTTTTGCAATTAACCCCAGCGCTCTTGTAACAGGCGGCGTAATTGGTCGAATGACAACCGCATAGCTGGTTTTTCTCAAGACCAGTTCCGGCAAAATACTGACGCCCAATTTGTTTTCAACCATCGACAGAATGGAGTAGTCATCATGGACCCGCAGCCGTACCTTCGGTTTCAGTCCCTGTTCATGAAATGCCACCAATGGCCTGCTCTCACTTCCTTCCTCAATGACAAGGAACGGATGCTCCGCAAGCTGTTCCAGCGTGACAGCCTCCCGTTTTGCCAATGGATGATCCTGCGGCAGAACTGCCCGATATTCTCCCTCCTTTAAGAAGGTCGCTTTTCCATTATAAACACTCATATTCACAAAACCAAAATCCACCTCCCCTGTCCGTACCCATTCCGGGATGCTGTTATTATCCCCCTGATGGAGTACAAACTCTACATTAGGATATTGTTCCTGGAAATCCCGGATCAGCGGAGGCAGCCAGTGGCAGGAGATGCTGGATAAGGTGCCGATCCGGATCACGCCGGATTCCAGACCGCGTATTTCCTTTATGAGCTCCTGCATAGAGAGATATTGGGATACCGCTTTTTTGAGTGCCGGAAAAACACGTTCCCCCTCGATGGTCAGACAAATGCGATGACTGGTGCGATACAGGAGTTTCATGTCTAATTCCCGTTCCAGCGACGCGATCATCTGGCTGAGAGCAGGCTGCGTATAGCCGAGAATCTCTGCGGCTTTTGTGAAACTTCCGACTTCCACGACCTTTTGTAAAGCAATATAACGATTCATTTATAGAATAACCTTTCTGCATACTAATATCATAAACATCTATTTTACTTATTCTATCGCGTAGTATATACTAAAATCAGCGAGAATACAAGTTTCAAAGCGAAAACTGGTAAAGGCAGTGCAAAAATCATAAGGTCATGTGAAGGAGGATTGCGAAATGATACGAAAGGCAACCATAGAGGACATTCCTGCTGTGGCGCAGAGCTATCAGGAATTGTTCCGCCATGAAGCTGTCCATGGCAGCACGACAAATTGGGCAGAGGGGCTTTACCCGACAAAAGATACCGCAGCACAGGCTTTTGACGCGAATACTCTGTATGTACTGGAAGAAACAGGCGCAGTTTACGGAAGTGTGATTCTGGATCAAACGCAGCCGCCTGAATATGGGGAGATCGATTGGGCATACCCGGCAGAACCGGCGAAAGTCGTGGTGATTCACACGCTCTGCATTTGTCCTTCGCAGGCAGGAAAAGGGTACGGTAGACAAATGGTATCCTTTGCATTGGAGAAAGCATTGCAGCTTGGCTGTAAGGCAGTCCGTCTGGATACATGGGAAGGCAACCATCCGGCAGCTTCTTTGTATGAAAGTATGGGGTTTCGTTTGGCTGGGTCAGCTCCCATGTGTCTGCATGGGGTGATTCAGGAACAGCAGATATTTTTAGAACGTGAGGTGAAATGTGATGATCCTGCTGAATAACGATTATAACCTTTATTTTTGGGAGTATATTTTATCGCTTGTGGAGGAAAATGTATGAAAAAACTGGGACTGATTGGCGGCGTAGGACCGGAATCCACGATTCCTTATTACAAAGGTATTCTCTACGGAGTAAAAGCAAGAAAAGAAACCCCGTATTTACCGCCATTGACGATTGAAAGCCTTAGCTGTTACGAAGTAATCCGCATGAGTAACGAAGGCGATACAGAGGGACTGACTGCTTACCTGCTGGCAGGTGTTCGTAATCTGGCGGCGGCAGGCGCGGAAGTGGGAGCATTGGCATGCAACACAGGGCACATGGTATTTGACGTGCTTCAAAAGGCGTCGCCGATTCCACTGGTGAGCATCGTGGATGTCACCTGTGCTGAAGCAGTCCGGGAGGGTTATCAAAAAGTCGGCCTGCTGGGGACTGCTGTTACTATGGAGACCGATTTCTTCAAAAAGCCGTTCCGGGAAGTCGGCATTGAGGTCGTGAGCCCTGACGCAGAGGAATGCGCCTATATTGAGGATCATATCGTCAATGAGCTGGAAGTGGGAATCGTAAATGAAGATACCGCGGTACATATTTTGAAGGTCGTGGAACGTATGGTGTCAGAACAGAAAATTGAGGCCATTGTTTTGGGATGTACGGAGCTTCCATTGTTATTTGAGGGCAGGAAAGTACCCGTCCCTTTGCTGGATACGATGAAGATTCATATTGATGCGCTTATAAATACAATACTGGAGGAATAGAAGATGATAATCACACAGGCAACGATACAGGATATACCGGCTGTGCTGGCTTTATTGAAAGCCAACCATGCCGACAACGTGACGGACAAGACCAATGGATTTGTCACAACGAATATGACGGAGCAGCAGATGGCGGCGCTTATTGAACAGGAAAACGGTGTCACAGTTGCAAAAGACGGAGGCAAAGTGGTTGCTTTTGCATTGGCAGCATCCTGGGAGTTTTGGTCTGAATGGCCGTTCTTTGCTTATATGATTGAGGAACTTCCCAAATTCAGTTTTGAAGGTCAGCAGCTCACTACGGAGAATTCATACCAATATGGCCCGGTGTGCGTGGATCAGGATTACCGCAACAGCGGCATCTTTGAAAAGGTGTTTTTTGCATCTCTCGCCAGTATGCGTGATCGCTATCCTATCATGGCGACCTTTATCAACCAGATCAATCCCCGGTCTTACGCTGCCCATACACGGAAAGCTGGCATGGCAGAAGTTGGACGGTTTGATTACAACAACAATCACTATTATTTGATGGCTTGCTCAACCAATTTTTGAGCCCGAAAGCCAGAAAAAATTTCTTTTTTTTGTTTGAATTACAACAGACTTCTGGGATTTTCTGTAATAAAATTGTATTGCCATAACAAGAAAGTTCGGGAGTAGCTGTGAGGAACAGTTACGTTTGGAAGATTATGCTGCCTTAATAAGAACGGCAAATACGAAAAGGAGGATACATATGGGATACCGGATTTCAAGGGAAACAGCGGATGAAATTTTTGTCAGGCTGAAACAGGAGTATGATATTTTTGCACCGAGAGTTTTTGAAGGAGAAGGATGCTTTTCCGATACGGACGTCATCCGATATGGGAAGATTGACAGGCTGGATGAGATTGAATGGAAACGCAGGTCAGACTATTCATTTAAGGAGGCGCTGCTGCCGGTGAATGAAACGCTTTTTTATTTTACGGAGAATGAAACGACGGTTCCTTCTGTTACAGAAAAGAAGCGGCTGATTTTTCTGCGGAGCTGTGATCTGCACGCGGTAAAGCGGATGGACGCCATTTATCTGCATAACGGACCGGAGGATTTTTATTACAAGAGGCTCCGGGAAAAAGCAGTTTTTGTGCTGATGGGATGCAGCGAAACCTGCGATACAGGATTTTGCGCAAGTATGGGTACGAACCGGACGGAGGAGTATGACCTGTATCTGAAGATGGAAGAAGGAAATGTATGGGCAGACTGCAGATCAGAAGAAATAGCCCATATTTTTGAAGAAACAGGGGCCAAAGAGCAGGAAGTGTGCCCGGAATTTGTGACGGAAAACAAAGAGACTGTGACACTTCCAAAGAACCTGTCCACAGAGAACTTTTCCAATCCCCTGTGGGAGGAACACGGAAGGCGCTGTATCGGATGCGGCCGATGCAATTTTGTCTGTCCTACCTGTACCTGCTTTACGATGCAGGACGTCCTCTACCGGGATAACGAGAACGTGGGCGAGCGCAGGCGTGTATGGGCTTCCTGTCAGGTGGATGGCTTTACGGATATCGCAGGCGGGAACAGCTTTCGGAAGAGCCAGGGAGAACGGCTGCGCTTCAAAGTTATGCACAAAATCTACGATTTTGAAAAGCGGTTCGGGTATCCCATGTGCGTGGGATGCGGGCGCTGCGATTCGGTCTGCCCGGAATACATATCCTACGCTGATCTTGTAAACCAGCTTGCAAAGGAGGAAGCCTGAATGAAGAATGAATATATCCCTTTCCAGTCGGAAGTAATAAAAATCATACAGCATACGGAAATTGAGTACACATTCCGCATGAGCTTTCACGGCGAAGTGAAACCGGGGCAGTTTTTTGAGGTTTCCATTCCAAAATATGGGGAAGCGCCGATCTCCGTCAGCGGAAGCGGGGATGGCACGGTGGATCTGACCATTCGGAAGGTAGGAAAAGTAACGGAAAAGATTTTTGAGCATTATGAGGGAAATTCCCTGCTGATGCGGGGACCTTATGGAAACGGGTTCGATATTGAGAACTATAAAGGAAAAGAACTTGTGGTAATCGCAGGAGGAACCGGCCTGTCGCCCGTGAAAGGAATTGTGGATTATTTTTCCAGTCACCCGGAAGAAGCTTTGGGCGTCACGCTGATCGCCGGTTTCAAATCTCCGCAGGATGTTCTGTTTAAAGAAGATTTTGCAAAATGGGAGGAAAATATCCGGGTAATCCAGACTGTTGACACAGCACCAGAAGGATACATGGGATCTGTCGGAATGGTGACGAAGTATATCCCGGACCTGCCGCTTAAAAACAGTTCGGATACCGTGTTTATCACAGTAGGGCCGCCGGTCATGATTAAATTTACGATCTTGGAGATTTTGAAACGGGGCGTCCCGGAGAAGAATATCTGGATTTCCCATGAGCGGAAGATGTGCTGCGGCTTGGGAAAATGCGGGCACTGCAAAATGAACGATACCTATATCTGTCTGGACGGACCGGTGTTCAACTATGCGGAAGCGAAGAATTTAGTGGATTAGGAGGCGGAACCTATGAGTTTGGATGTAAATACGAAAAAAGCAAAGAAAAACGCATACAGAATCAGCAAGGTCAGAGGCGAGACCGCGTCCCGCATCCGCGTGCCGGGAGGACATCTGAAAGCGGAAATTCTGGGTATGGTGCAGGAGATTGCAGAAAAATATGGGAACGGTATCGTCCATCTGACCACCCGGCAGGGATTTGAGATTGAGGGAATCCGCCTTGAAGATATGGACGCTGTCAATGAGATGCTCCAGCCGATCATCGAGCTTCTGGATATCAACCAGGAGGAGCCGGGAACCGGATATCCCGCATCGGGGACAAGGAATGTAAGCGCCTGCATCGGAAACAATGTATGTCCGTTTGCAAACTATAATACGGCGGATTTTGCCAAAAGGATCGAAAAGGCGATTTTCCCCAACGACCTGCATTTTAAAATCGCCCTCACCGGATGCGCAAACGACTGCGCCAAGGTACGGATGCACGACTTTGGGATTATCGGGATGACCATGCCTCAGTACGATCCCGGTCGGTGCGTAAGCTGTCAGGCATGCATTAAGGGCTGCAAAAGTCTTTCGGTAGACGCCCTCCGGATGGAAAATTATAAAATTATCCGGGATGAAGAAAAATGCGTGGGATGCGGCGTCTGTGTGACAAAGTGCCCGACCAGGGCGCTCACCAGAAGCAAAAAGAAATATTACAAGCTGACGCTTATGGGAAGGACCGGCAAGAAAAATCCGAGACTGGGCGAAGATTTCCTGATCTGGACGGATGAGGATACCATTGTAAAGATTATTCTGAATACCTATCGCTTTGTAAAAGAATACATCGACCCGAATGCACCGGGCGGTAAGGAACATATCGGCTATATTATAGACCGGGTAGGGTTTGCGGAATACAAGAAATGGGCGCTGAAGGGTGTGGAGCTTTTACCGGAAACAAAGATAAAGGAATGTGTTTACTGGAACGGTATACACTTTGACCGTTAGGAGCAGAGATCAGCTTTCGGAATATTTTCATCCTTGTTTGAATTACAACAGACTGATTGAATTTTTCGTAATACAATTGTGCTGTAACAAAAAACAATGGAAGCTTGGGAGGATAAGATATGATCCGGAAGATTATACAGATTGATGAAGAAAAATGCAATGGCTGCGGGGCGTGTGCTGCTGCCTGCCACGAAGGAGCGATCGGCATGGTACATGGAAAAGCCAGACTGATGCGGGATGACTATTGCGATGGTCTGGGAGATTGTCTGCCGTCATGCCCTACAGGAGCAATCTCTTTTACGGAACGTGAGGCTGCAGCTTACGATGAAGCCGCCGTGAAAGCGGCACAGAGGGAGAAAGCGGCTGTCCCTCACGGATGTCCCGGTACAAATGTAAGGCAGATACGGCATGAGGATACAGCAGAATCAGTGGAAGCGGCTGTTGCAAAAAGCAGGCTTTCCCAGTGGCCGGTTCAGATCAAACTGGCGCCGGTCAATGCCCCGTATTTTGACGGCGCAAATTTGCTGATTGCCGCAGATTGTACGGCATATGCTTATGGGAATTTCCATGAACGTTTTATTCGGAACAGAATTACGCTGATCGGCTGCCCGAAACTGGACGAGGGAGATTATACGGAAAAGCTGACGGCAATCATCCGGGAAAACAATATTAAAAGTGTAACGATCGTAAGAATGGAAGTGCCCTGCTGCGGGGGACTGGAACGTGCTGCAAAAGCTGCGTTACAGGAAAGCGGGAAATTTATTCCCTGGCAGGTCGCGGTAGTGACTACGGATGGAACTGTGATAAACGAGCCGTAATGAGCGGTCTGTTTATGGTATTTAAGCGAAAACACCTGCATTTTCTGGGTAGGAAATGCAGGTGGTTTGCGAATTAGGAATAATGTTCCGGAACGATACCAATCATTACCATTGGCGGAACACTGGATACGTTGCAGGCAAAGTCAACAGCCAGTGCATTATCCCCAGCCAGAAGTACCGTCTTGAGGATAATATCGCAAAGCACTATCCCCAGCAGATCGCCATTTTGAGGGAGCGGATCAGCGGCATGGAAGTCGATATTCAGATGGCGAAAGAGAATTTCCCAGCAGATAAAGAGCAGTTTATCATGAAAGTCGGGGATAAGCTCTATATGGAGAAAAAGGAAGCCGTAGGACAGGGAATTATTGCCGTTGGCGGGGGCTTTCCAGCGAGAAAGATTGCGGCGGCAATGGCGGATCAGCCTGCCCAGAGGGTGTCGCTGCGGGAGAAGTTGGAAGCGTTCAAGATACAGGCAGCTGGAGCTGGCAGGTGTGGAAAAAGCAAAGGGAAAGATAACTCGTGGTTCTAATTTATAGTAGTCGAAGTAGTCCATGTGGGATTTTTTTACATGGACTACACTCAAAACTCGTGGTCTGTAGTCATAGTAGTCGAAGTAGCCGATGTGGGCCATAAGATGGTATATTTTCTCATGTTAAGAAAGGAGCATGAGCAATGAAAGTAGTAATGTTGCACAATATCGCTTTATCAGCATACAGGAAACAGAGGGCTGCTATGACTATTCCATTATGGGCGCAGATTATAAAGTGATTGACGGAGGGGTGTATGATAAGCCGGATGTCAGTATCCGGGAAGCCCTTGACGACATTGTGATGGATTTGAAAGAAAATCCCTTTGACAATGGGGCAAGGGGGAACATCCGTGACGGCAATGAACTGATACCGATTGATTATGATGGATTGATGGAAAAGTCGGAGGTGGCTGACCGTATGGGGCAGCAGGAAAATGTAGTAGCGGATTTTAAGGCAAAGACAGTAGAATTGTTCCATGAAATCAGCGAAATGAATCCGGCAGAGGTTGAAGAAACCGTAAAATGCCATGTGCAGGCAAAATTAGATGAATCCGGTATTGATACAAAGATTGTTGAACGCAGCAGTGAGAGGAATATCTGGAAGAATTGCGAGAGGTGCGGGAGCGCGAGCAGGCGATGGAAGTGATAGCGGAGCTTGTGGCGAAGCTGCCGGAAATGGAAATAGACGGCAACATGAGCGATGAACTCAGAAATTTCCGAGATGATCGGGCAGAGAGATATTGTTCACATGGCAGAGTGGTTTGCCGAAGTGATTGTGGAAGATGCCGATCCGGAAGTCACAAAACGTGCGAAGGAGCTGCTTGATAGACTGGCGGAATACAAGCCCCTTGCAAAGATCGAGGAAACGGAAGAAAATTCCCAAAATAGACAGAAGGAGAGAGTGTAGAAATTAATTAAAGATCGAAGTTGATTAAAGGTCAAAATTGATATGCTAATTTTGACCTTTTTGTGTATAGAGAAAACACCAGTTTACAACTTTTTGATTTTTTAAAAATAAAAATACAAACTCTGTCTCTTTGTGGTATAATTTAAGCGACCAAACAAAAATCCACACGAAAGAGATGAGTTTGTATGCACCGTTTATTATACCTTAAAAGTTCCGTTTTTAAAAGACTATTTTTGTATTTTGAGGATTATTTTTCCGAAGCCCCCAGACCAACTGCCAGGAATTTGTTCCTTCTGGTCATCTCCATTTTGACTCTGGACATTTTCCGCTCCGTGCGCTTTGCGCACAGCCATGTAATCACCAGATTGTCGGATACTTCACTTAACGCATTTTACTATACGCTTAAAACAGATTCCTATGATCACTCTGCCTGGAATGACATCACTGTCTCGAAAGCACTCCGGGCTGTTCCCGGTCCGTTGGAAGACCAGCCGCTTTTTCTTTCCATTGATGATACCATGGTTGAAAAATCCGGTACTCATTTTGAACTCTGTTCCAAATTATACGACCATGCTGCCCATAATGGCTCCAATTACCTTAACGGGCACTGTATGGTGAGCCTTCTCATCTCTTTCCCGGTATACCAGGACGGGAAGATCCTTTATCTTTCTGTCCCGGTTGGGTATAAGCTTTGGGATAAGGAAAGCAGCAAGCTTGCTTTGGCTGCGGAACTGGTAAAACAGGCTATGAAAGTGATTGACCCGGGCCGCCAAGTGATCCTGTTGTGCGACAGCTGGTATCCAAAAGGGGAAGTGGCCGCTCTTGTGGAACAGTTTGAAAACCTGGAAATGGTATGTAATGCCAGGGTGGATACAGCCCTTTACGGACTTCCGCCTGCAAAAACCGGGAAAAGGGGACGTCCCAGAAAGCATGGGGACCGGATCCGGCTGAAGGACATCGTGCTTAGTGAACCCCAAAGTGGTGACTGGCTAATCGGCATAGTACCAGTCATCACCAACCTTTGGAAAGGAAAAGTAGTATATGCCCTGGTTACTGCACCCAAAAACGGAAAAGGGAGCCGCCGTCTGTTCTTATGTACGGCTGATCCAGAAACGATTTCCTTTGACTGGAAGAACAGTGCTGACAAAACAGCCTGTTCCTACGGAGCCGAAAATGTGCTTTATCTGCCATTGGCCTGGTATTGCCTGAGATGGAACATTGAGATTTCTTATTATGAAGGAAAAACATTTTGGTCAATGGAAGAATATCGGGTACGCAGCAAGGAAGGGATCGAACGACTGGTGAACCTGATCAGTCTGTCCTACAGTGCCATGACACTGCTTCCTTATAGTGATGAAAGCTTTTCCGGGTATCAGTCTGCCAGTGCACAGGAGCCCCGGTATGAGATCGGCCAGCAGATCCAGTCAGAAATCATTTTGTGCAGTTTCGGGAGTTTTCTCGAAACCATTAAAAATTGTTCCGCCCTGATAAAGGTGGTAGAAGACTACATTTTATCAGGTTTTAGGAAATTCCAAAAGTTGTAAACTGGTGTAATGTTAAGAGTTATACGCTAGTTGCAGCGTTTATGTCGCTGCCGTCTCTATTTACGGTAGTTGGAATCTTTTTGACGAAAAATCATACGCTGAAGATTGGAAAAAAGAAGATGGCGGCTATTGGCTATATTGGCGCGGCAGTTTCACTGATCCTGATTTATGCGGTTGGTCAGACAATGGGATATGCCAATATTCCACTTCTTCTTATCCTTCACTGTGTATATGGATTTTTCTGCTTCTCATTTCCGATTCCGATGGCAATGATACCAGATGCTATTAATTATCAGGAAGATAGGACGGGAATACGTTCTGATGGGATTTCCTATGCGACCGTTTCATTGTCTACAAAATTCGGATCAGCATTCGGTGTATCTGGCGCGTTGCTTATTATGGGAGCAACCGGATATGTGGCAAATGCACAGCAGACAGCTTCGGCTTTGAATGGGATCAATCTTACCGTAAATTTGATTTTTGGAATTATTTATTTATGCTGTCTCATACCGCTTCATTTCGATCCTCTGAGTGAAGAAAAATGTGCGGAGATTATTTACAGCCTTGACAGGAAGAGGGACGCGGCAAACCAATAAAAATAGTGCTAAGTCATGGATTAGAATCCGTGACTTAGCATTTTTAATATTTCTATTATAATCTAAAATCAGATATTTATTTCTCAGTATTTCTTCTGAAGATTAAACGGAATATCAGGCGGACTAATGGACCGCAGTAACATATTTGCCAGAGAAGCGCACAAGGCATATTCATTCCCCATGTCTGTATCCATGTACCAAAAGAAGGACTCTTGAACAATAAAGTGGCAATGAGACTCATGACAGGGCACATGATACAGCAAATGCAAAAAGAAATAGCATATGTGATGAACTGTGGTCTGTCATTTGGCTGCATAAATGTAAATGCAAGCTTTGGTGCAAGTTTTCCTACAATGAAGAATTCCAAAATGAATGCGATTGGAGCCATGATATAAAGTTCATGAAGTGCGGCGATGAATGTTTCGTTGGATACACCTCCGGTTGCAAGGGCTACATTGTAGATAATCATGCCGTATACCATAATAATTGCCATGATGGCTGTGTAGACGACATCTTCCAATTTTGTTTTAGGCATAAAAAAACCTCCTTTATAATAATTACGACATGTGTTGTTCGTTATCATTCGGAGGAATGTTCGTTTCCAATAAAACCATATTCAATTCTATCTTATACCACAAGATTTTTAAAATTGCAAGTTTTTTCGTTCCAGAAGAGGTCAGGAAATTCTATTAATGGTTTTATGATGAAATTTGGCAGTATGATTAGTAGAAGATACTTTGTGAGTTATGAAAAATAACTATGAAGCTGAGTTTTTTTGACACATGGATATTGATAAGAATCTATAAAAAGGTTCACTGTTTATATTGTGTAAAATGATGAAAATAGAAAAGTGCTTACGAAACGGAAGAGCCAGTATTATAATAATACCGTAGCTAAGGATGCAATGGTTATCCAAAGCGGAAATATTGTAGTAAAACGCAGTGAGATGCACACAGGAAGCAGTGGAGTCGCAACGAGTTTGAGACTTTACTGCTTTTCTGTTGCAAAAAAGGAGCGGTCTCGGAAACTCAATAGAGAACAGACAGAAAAGGGGCGGTTTTATACGATACCCATATGACACCTGAAGATGCGAACAGGTTTGCAAGACGCGCCGTTGCTCTGGGATATTATTCACAGAGCGGTGTTTCAATCGGATACTGTGCCCAGATTGCAGGAATGACAGAAGAGGATTTTATACAGTATTTAGGGGAAAACAACGTTTCTATATTTCATTTTGATGATGAGGCAGAATTTTTAGATGAATTGGATAATGCGTAGAGTGATAGTAAATTCAACACCTTTGATTGTGCTGTGTAAAATTGAAGACTGGATATACTGAAAAATTTGTATGGAGAAATTGTTATTCCACAGGCAGTTTTTTCAGAGGTAACAGCGAAAAAAGATTCTGCGTGCAGACAGATCCGTGAAAAAAGACTGCAAAATATCTTGGACTTACGGTGACGGGAACAATAGGCATTTTACTTAGGGTAAAGGAAGCAGGTATTATTGAAAATGTGTCTCCGGTAATCATGGAGATGAAACAGAGAGGGTTTTACATCAGCACAG
>JAUNGB010000142.1 GCA_030524715.1 Eubacteriales bacterium
TCTGTACTCTCCCGGCACGAACCGATTAAGGTACTCAACCGTCACCTTTTCTCCACTTCTTTTCGCGCCTTTTCTTCCTCTCTTTGCAATTTCTCCAGTTTTCTTTGTGCTTCCTCTATTTCTCTCTCCAATTTCTGTGCTTCTCTACGCACAGCCTGAATATCTGGTAATTTTGCATTTTCAAATAAATATCCCATTCTGCGCTCCTTCACTTTCTCCACACATTGTTTTGCCTCCTCCTGGGGCAGATTCATTTTCATGCACAACGCCCAGATCACAGATGCGATAATCTCCAATACCGGCTCCGAAGTATCCTTCACAATCCTCGCAATCCCGGATTGCTCCGTTTCTAACAGCCGTTCTAACTCTTCCGGCGTCTGTATCTTATTAATCATCATCAGCAGAGACATTTCATCTTCCCTGCCCATTAATTCTGCATCTGTAAGGTCATGAATTCTTACCAGTTTATAAGTAAAATCCGGCAGATAACTAGAAAATATCTCATTCATCAGAATCCGGTCTTTCAAATGAAGATCCGCTGTCCAGCGTTCTTCTCCTTCGTAATAAACAATAGGCAGAATTGGAGGATAGCGAAAGCTTTTTTGTTTCGTAATTCCCTCAGCCTTGCGTTCCATTTCTTTCCCGTATTCTGTCCAGATGCACTGCATATACCGTAGCAGCTGCATAGCAATATCATAATCAACCCGGCTTTTATGTTCAATCAAAGATATCATATAAATCTGTTGTTCTTTTTCTCCGTTATGAATACGTATTTTTTTAACCGTGTCTGCTTCAAATTCTGTTCCCAGAAATGCCTGGTAACGTTCCGTTTCATCCTCGATGTCTTCTGGACGCACATTTTTAAGCACCGGAATATCAACATTATCGCGCAAAAACTGAGAGCACAATACTGGATTACGGAACATAATCTTGCTGTCCACATCCCGAATATGTTGCCTGCTTCCTTTGCTTTTTCCTGTCTGCGGCTGCATTGCTGCCATTTTTCTTTTCTTCATACATTGTCCTCCTGCCCATGACGCATAAGCAGGAGAACCGCCTTTCGCCTGCCTGCACTATTCTTGTAATTTGTACATTGAATTATTGGCGAAAAGCCTGAATTCTAAGATTTCCCAAAGCGCCCTGCGCTTCGGGAAGAACACATGATTGAATGAAGATTTGTTATGTGTTTTTTATAGATTCCTTTATATTATATACATTATCACACCCCCTGAATGGATGCAACGATAACTTTTTATATTTCACTTTCACATTTGGCATTATGTATTTTTAACATGTACTGTGTGGACAGATCATTTTTTGAGTTGAATCAACCTGCCAAACTCTTTGTCAAAAGCGCCTTGTTTGGATTACGTGATACGTGATCTTTATCGGATGTAAAGATAATGCCATTTTGCGCTTCAATAAAAAGAACGCAAAAACTGCCCAAAAGATTATGCCTATCTGGAGTTCGGCCTTTATGCCTTTATCCTTTCCCCGCCAAGAACCTTTTTCTGATCCATAAAGATCGCCCCGACCTTTCAGACATCCTCCTACTGCCATCCACCAGTTTTGCATTGGAATATTATGAAATTTTTCTTGTCAAAGTTGCACCAATCCCGTTTGATACGGAAACGCTTCAGGCAACTCCATGATATCTATACTATTTTTTCTCTCTTTACCGGTTCCTCCTGATCGTTAATATAATGTTCACAGGTAATGCTTACCTTCTGCTCCGACTCCACAATTCTGAAAAAAGCAAAATCCTCTTCCAGAAAGCTAAACTTTCTTCTGAAAAGCTTCGCCACATCAGGATTGGCCGTTGTAAAAAAAATCTGAGTATCCGACAGCGACATCCGCCGCAGTACGTCCAGCAAATTTAACATATGCAGATCATCCAAATTCGCTACCGGCTCATCAAGCATAATAATATTGGGCGCAGAGCCATTCGATAAATACAGCGCAAACATGAATGCCAGAGCCAGACATATTTTTTGACCTGTACTCATTTTGCCCATAGACACCTTTTCTTCCGAACCATTCCGAATGGCCACAATCTCCCCGTTATATACCTCTAAACCTCTGAATTCGCCGGAAAAAACAAGCAGCTTAAAAATACTTTCAATCCGCTTGATATGAGCATTCAGTATATCCTCAAGCGAAATAACATCGATTTCTTCTTCCAGCTTTTTCAGTTCCTTCTGGCAATCCTCCAAAATTTTCTCTGTCATATTCAACTCGTCATTATAAGAATGATCCTTTTTCATGTTCCCGAAATAACAGAAAAGTGAATTTCTTTCCAGATATGTCTGTTTTGATGCCTTTTTCAGGAGACGAAGATTTTCTTTTGCAAATTGGATCATTATCTTATAAAGCCGCAGCAAAGCCTTTTCACCATTTTCAATTTTATCGATTCCCAAAAAGTTTTGCAGCTGAATCAGGTTTACCTGCTCAATTCCTTCAATTGCAAAGGCGGAGGCCCAACTCGTGTCAAAATAATTGAACCGATTAAACAATCGGTTGAAATTCTTACTGTTCTCCGCTTTGATCCCATACCACACTTCCGACAACTCTGCATTATTTTCATAAGAATGCAAAGATACACACTTGCCGTTTGTATTCATACAATTCACATCAATTCTGACGCCGTCCGACCGTTTCTCAGATGTTTTCTGATTACGCCCGGTAATGCCCAGTTCGATCGCACCCAGAAGCGAAGTCTTTCCAACTCCATTTTCCCCATACAGTAAATTCATTTTTTTAAAAGGCACTCTGCATGACTCTCCAAAACAACGGTAATTCTGAATATGAATATCTTTTATGGATTTTATTTTGTATTCCTCCGGTTTGAATTTCGTTTTTGCAGTTTCCTGCTTTTCCTTTTTTCCTTCTCCAGATATTTATCCACATCCACTTTACGCATGAGCAAATCCATAAACTCAGTATAGTACCAGTCCTTTTTGCTTTTCTTATTCTGTCCTCTGATCCTGACTCTGATTGCAATCAGGTATGAGATATAACGATTCGCAATTTTCTGACTTTTCCTCAGTTCATTCAAAATGCCTGCCTGTCCGTCTATTTCAGAAATATCCGACTCCCGTTTTTCACGTACAAAAGGAAAGGTATCCAGAAAAAAATTCCGCAGTTGATCTTCCTCAAGAATAATCTTTCTGGCATACTGAAAATCGCTCTGAATGCTGATATTTTTCAGAATTAACGCATGCGCCGGAACAATGATCAGAAGATACAGATTAAACCTGGAATCCCCCACGCTGTCGAAAAAACAATCCTCCAACAAGTTCTTTTCAAATGTCTCAAAGTTCTTAAAATCTTCCCATTCAGCCGTGCAGTCATCATATTCCCGGTCGTTGATGAAATCCAGAATAAAGTATTTCGCAAATTGATTTTTCCCATAATAGTATGTAGCTTCTGTATAAGGATAGCTTTTATTCTCTACAGCAGCATTCTATCCGTTGCCGCTTCTCCCATCAACCGCTGGAACTCCATAATTCCCTTCTTAATCCAAGCCTCGCTCTCAGAGTCCACATACACCACGCTGATCGGTTTATCTTCTTTACACCGTTCCAGATTTCCCCGTTTATCCAACACCCATTTATACTGCTTGTCCTTGATCCATCGGAATTTCTCCGGAACATTCCCATTTTTGAGCGCTTCATTTACATAACGCCCTCTTTCCCGTTTGCGGATCAGATCGTAATCCTCGCTGGTCAGCTTTCTGAAAACCACGCCGGATAATCCGCTCCTGAGAGAAACATCATCATACAGATTTCCGCCGAACAGTATTGTAAAAAATTTGTGCAGCAATGCCACATCACAATGATCCGAAACGCATTTTGCAAGGCCAAACTCTTCATTCAGCCACTTCCAATCTATATTACACTTCTCGCACACACTTCCGGACAGCCATTTCTTATCTTTTTCACTATACTCCAGATAGGAATACCCAAGAGGTTCATTATGCTTTCCTGTGGCGTTACTCAGATTTCTATAGTCGAAGCAGTCTATTGTATACAGCATACAATGCTCATTACTCGGCATATGCCATATGGAAATATATTCATCCCGCGCTGCATTTATGCCGCTCGCCTTATTTTTTACCAGTAGTTCTGTCAGTGCCTCCGCTCCCATCGTTTTTCCATAATAACACGCGCTGTAACTGTCGGTAATCGTAATATCCTTTTCCCCGTTTTCTCTTTTTATCACCGTATTTTTTGACCAGTTGACAGAAATGATACGGATATTTCCCTGGGAATAATTTAAAAAATCCTTTCTCATCTGACAAAAAGAATCGTGCAGGGGTTTGGGATTCAGCTGCGGATGCAAAATAATGCATTTCTGATAATTAACCTGTTCTTTTACGGAACTGATGCCCTGATTCAGAGCATCTGCACATATATAAGTAAGCAAACAATGATTTGTTTTTGTATCCTGAAAATAGTAAATGACATTTCCAGTCGTAAGTCCGCGTGACTCCAGCTCTACCCACTTATCAGACGCTGCCGTCGTTTTAAACTGTATGATACATATCAGCTTTTTTGAAGCGCAGAATACATACGCCACGCAGCTGAAAAACTGATTCCGAAATAATTCGCCGAGATCTTCTGTCACAATCACCAGTTCTGTCCGGTCATCCCATGCAGATTTGAAATCACTAAAATCCTTGTAGCTTATTCCCTCCATGCCTAGGCACAATAGCTTCCCATTTCCAGGCCAAAGCTCCTTCGTCCGGAAAATCTTCTCCAATACCGACCAGGGCAGACTGTATTCCGGCGTAAGCGCAATATCCACATTCTCATTTTCAGACAATTCAATAAATTGCTCCGCCTTTTGGGAATGTTCCTCTGAAGAACACCGGATACCGGTTCCCTGTACAAACGAAAGAATTCCTTCCGGCTGCCAATGCGACACCTTTATCGCAATTCCTCTGTCGCTGAAAATGCTCAATTCCGGGAACTTAATTTCCCGTTCACTTAATAAATCGTTTATTCTTTTATATTGAATGGCAGGCATAGCATCATCCACCTTGCTTCTTCTTTTTCATCCGGAAAATCTGCTTAAAAATTCACGTCTATGATTCATGATAACATATTTGAGAAATGTTCATGTGCTGAATTTATGTCTCATTTGTAATAAAAACCGCACAATACCAAATATGGTTCCAATCCGCAAACAGTTTTACCGTACGGGCTATAACCACCTGTTTTGCTAATCGCTATATCCGTTTTCCGTAAACGGTAGATATCCTGATTTCCTCTTGCCCTTTCTCTGCTTCCAGTCCGTTTAATCATTGACAATTTAGCCATTTGACATAGTCAAAACGCTTCTCATAAGTCCGAATACCGAAGGAATCTCTATCAAGAAACTGCTCCCCGTTCGGTCTGTTATGCGGCTTCATAGTCAGAACATAATCCATATTTGGACGGGGCTTATCTGACAGAACAATTTTATTTTTACAGTTCAATGTGCCCAATTTCCTTAAATCTTCCTCTGTGATTCCGTCTCTGTCATACATAATTACGAACAAATTATCATAGTTAACTCTGCCTTTTCTCCTATTCCATGATTCTGCCGCTTCCTCTTTCGTTTTTGAATGATTAAAAAATACCTTAACATCCCCGCACAACGCAACCGGATAATTATATTCTGTTTCAATGAATTCCAGATTCAAGGTCAGGTAATATTTCAAATCAAATACAAACTTTAAAAAATCAGGTTGATGCATCCAGCAATTAATGGTAGGACTTAAAAATTGCTTTCCCAGTCTGTGATAAATAGTGCCGCCAATGCAGTTTGAACAAATAATGGAGAAGTTATCAGCCTGCAATTTGTCCCGCATTTTTTCTTCATAACGCCTGTTTATTCTCTCCGATAATTTCGTAAAAAGTTTATCATGAACTTTTCTGAAAAATATACACTGCTCCTGCTTACACATAACAATACAGGAAATCACAAAAAACGGCTGCACCGTTATTGTGTATTTGCTCGTACACTCGGTAAGCATCAGCATTGCAGTAATCCCTAACAGATACAACAACGTGAACTGATAGAAAAAATTCACTGTAGAACGCCGCTTCAGAGAAAACAGAGATCCAATACAAAAAATAACAAGTATCACTGACAGACCATATTCAATACAAGTCAATGGCTTAAACAAAAATCTGTTATAAGCTTCCCTGACACCTTCATTCGAAATTGTCTCATTAGCATAACTGATTGGATACGCAAAATAAGACCAGATTGTAGACCACTTCGCTTTAATCAAACCGCCGATCCTGTGATTCTCTGTCAGATTCTGATACCGCTCCGACAGCAAATTAATCTCAAATGCATTACGTTCCTCCGGCGTCGCAGTTTCCGGATATGCGTTAAAAATTTCTGTATCTTCTAAGAGCCACTGACCAGCAGTCTCCGCATTACTGCCTACAAACAATGTCCAAATTACCTTGTGCTGGGGAGCCCATTCATAATCATTCCCCAGGTCAGTGTGACTAAGCTGAAACGTCGTACAGAACTGTATTGCCAGAACAGTCACGCCAATAGTCAGCAAGCATTTCACCACACTAACACATAAATCTCTCATGCACATTCTAAATTCATGCTTATTGATTCCCTCAATGATCC
>JAUNGB010000143.1 GCA_030524715.1 Eubacteriales bacterium
TGAAGCGAAGCTGCGTACTTCCGTCGCCTGATTGGCGCCGTTTCATTCCACTTTTCTCCGCATTTCGTGTCCGTTTTTACGGGAAGGGCTCAAAAAATGATGATCTTCATAAGATGTCCACAGAGGGCTTTTCCTTACGATAATACATTCAATCTATATGATTTATTTTAGACCATATAACAACATCCCTAAAATGATAATTCCAGTAAAATGCGTCCTTTAAAATTCCTTCCTGCTCCCACTGGCACTTGCTAAGAAAATAAAGGGCTGGGATATTATCAGAATATACCAATGCATATAGCCGATGTAGTGCTAACGTTCCAAAAGCGTATTCCACAATCAGATTTACTACATTTCTTCCGATTCCCCGGTGTCTATATGTCTCATTTCCAATAAAAATTGCAATCTCTGCATTCCTCTGGATATATTTTAAGTTATGTAGACCAGCAATACCGACTAGTTCATCCTCTCTACTGATTGCGAACCAGATGTCAGCAGGCTGCTGCTCTCCATAAGAATAGCATATCTTCTGGAATGTATTTCTGTCAAATGGAAAGACGCCACCAATCTTCTCCCTCATCTCTGGATCATTATGCCAGCGGAGAAAGGTTTCCTCATCCGCTGGCGTAATACACCGCAATCCAATTTCTTCTTGTTTGATAAAAAAACCATCCATCAGCTTGCCAGATACTTTTCCGCTAAGCGCTCATAATAGTCAAGATACAGGGATTTTGCCTCATCTACCTTACCTGCTTCCAAAAGTGCAACACAAGGCTGAATCATATCACGATACAGATCATCGTATACCATTCCACATTCACTATCATTTTCTATCCTTTGAATGATAAGGGGAGCCTTGCGGTAATACTCCAGCACTTTCCCACGAAAAACTTCATCTTCCTGTACAAGAGTGTCCCTATATTTCCGCAGTATCTGCAATTCGGCACAATCATCTGAAAGCCCCTTATGCTCCACACAGGCGGTCGTAATAAAGCATCCGCCCCCTCCACCGCCGGCATCGCCCCAGTTTCCGGTACTGTTGCTCCAACCTTTATCAGACCATCTTCCAGAACTGTTATTCCAGCCCTTATCCATCCATCCCCCGGAGCTGTTATTCCAGCCTTTGTCTATCCAACTGCCGGAGCTATTGTTCCAACCCTTATCCACCCAGCTGCCAGAGCTATTATTCCATGCGAAGACTATACCACTATCTTTTAGCGTAACACCTTCCGGTGTAACCAGTATTCCTTTTTCTCCAAAACCAACATCGATTGTCCGTCCAAGTTTCTTTGAAAAAACGCTTAGTTTGTCCATATACGAGTCCTCCTTACTGTTTTATATTACAAAACGGCCGTAACAAGCCACTCTGCCGATACTGATACGCAGACCTCCAAGTACCCGCACACCATCCCTGAACCGAACAGTCTCTGCAAGGTGCAAAAAAGGATCCGCATTCGCTCTTAACATTATATTCTGCTTTTTTATCATCTGTATTTGGAGCAATATAGGTATTCAAACCTCCAGATGCCACATTATAATATTTCCAATAATATGGATCTGTCAGACATAGCGGGGACTCAATAACTGATATCTCCCGATTTTTTTCCATCCTCTTTTCCAAATAATCCAATACCCGTTCAAACGGCTTCTGTATTTCATCCATAGACACAAACAACTTTTCTATATTTTTCCCCGCTCTTCCGCTGTAATCCATCGTGCAAAATTGGAAACTAACATTCGGCGGGTAATGTGCCTCCAAATAACAGAACGTATCATACAGGGAAGGCAAACTGATTTGGTTAAAAATATGTTTAATTGTGACCGGAATTCCATACTCCACGAGATGATCAAGTCCCTCAAGTGTTTCCAACAGACTTCCCTGTGTCCCCGTGATTTTGTCATGTCTAGCCGGAATACTGGAATGTATTGCTGTCACAATATCGAACTTTTTCTCCGGCATAACATCTTTTATGCTTCGGACAAATGCTTCATTTCTGCACTGAGAAGAATTAGAAAGCACTGTCACATAAAACCCGGTATTTTGTAAATACTCTAGTATTTTCAGGAAGTCTGGATGAAGCATTGGCTCCCCTCCGGACAGGACAATATGATTTTTAGTACTATCTCCCCCTATCAGGCCTATTCGTTCCCTAATTTCCTCAAAATCAAGTCTCCTATGTAATCTATCATATGTAGTAAGCGGACAGCACATACAATTATGATTGCATTCATACCCCACTGCCAAGTAGGACGAATTCATCTTATCCCACCTCCAATCCAATATAGCCTTTCAATATTCCCTCGATGAGTTTCGGATAGATCACCCTATTCAACGCACACTCAACTTTATCAACCTGCCCGTCACGGTTCAGGTATCGGTTCCGGCTGCTGCAGCCGCCGCCGCAATAACACCACCAAGGACAGTTTCTGCATTCCTCACCTATCTTTGGCAGAAAAAAACTATTTCTCCTCATTGCCAGTCTGACCTGATCTGCCAGTGGTTTTTCATCATAGATAGATCCGACCTTTTCTTCCGAGAAATCCATCATCTCACAAGGGAAAATATTTCCTGTCTGATCAAAGGAAATCATATGGCTCCCTCCCTGACAGCCGTCAGATATACAACAGCTGATCCGACTCCTCTGCAAAAGATTTTTCATCCTGACCTCAATATTGCCTTCTGAAAAATCCGCCCCCAAACAATGAAATGCCAGCAAATATTCCATGAGTTCCTCGGCAAACCATATAATCTCTTCTTCCGTCAAAGCAAGCCCTTTTTCAGATGCATTGAAGTTATCCCTTACTACATTGAATTTCATAGACTGCAGATGAAGATGATAGATAAAATAATCCAACATCTCCTTTATGTGGCGGTAGTTGTACCTGGTGACCACTGTAATCCCGCCAATATCTTTTCTATAATATTTTTGCAGGTTTCCTATTCCTTCCTCCACTGCCTTTGCACTCGGTACACCGGATGTAAAAGGTCTCTGCCTGTTTTGAAGATTCGGCGTACCATCCAGACTAATCCCAACACGGATTCCCCAACCGTACAGTTTCTCCGCAATTTCTGCTGTTATGAGACTTCCGTTGGTCTCTATATCAAAGGAAACTTCCAATTTTGTCTTTCCAAAAAAATCCACAACGTATTCTATCTCTTCTAAAGCCAACAGCGGTTCTCCGCCCCAAAGCTGCACACCAATCCTTTTGATGGAATTTTGAGTGCAGTACTCTGTAATATATCGAAGCACATCCTCAAGGATCCCCCTCTCTATAACGGAATGATCCTGAAAATTGCGGAAACAATAGATACAATCAAAGTTGCACCTTTTGGTCAAATCAATGATAAAGTACCTTATGTCTATTTTCTTTTCACACCGGAAGATTTCTTTTCCCGGTACACAGGCTAATCCATGCTGTACCAACTTGATCTTCAAACCGTCTGATAGCTTTTTCCTTTGCATGCGCTCAAGAAGAAGATCATCCATAATAATGGAACATCCATTACTGCCCAGCAGGAAATTTGCGCCGTTATCAGAAAATACATGTGCGCCGCCAAAATAAAATTCTCCCAGGCCAAATCCCTCTAAATATTCTTTTTTCATTCAATCAGTCCCTTTTGCAGCATACACTCCTCTACCTTTTCTCCTCCCCAGTCCTCCAAAATCTGGCAAAGTTTATCTTCCTCTATCCCTTTCTCCAATTCCATGAGTAATCTTTTAAGTGTCTCTCTATGACCGTACACCTGAACTTGTTCATCTGTGAGAGTATTAATTATAATAAGCTTATCACTTTGCAGCATAGCATTTGCGTAACTCGCTAAATACGTTTTTTCAATTGTATCTGAACGATATATGTATTGTTTCATGACTATTTCCTTATGAAGAGTTTTCTTATATTTTTCCCTCTATATGATGCTTTTATTTCATTCTTAAAGCTTCGCTTTTTTCCTCCACATTCAATTCTGCCGGAAGAGTCTTTATGCACAGTTCAATTTCGTTCACTAATTTAAGACCTCTGTCAAAAATCCCTTTGTTTATATTGGTCTTCGCATTAAAGAAATCATTCATCGTGGCATTTTGTGGAATGCCATCTGCACCTAAGTACTTATCTAAGCTCTCCTTCAAATCATTCATTCCTCTATCAAAAGTTTTCGCTTTCTCAACAAAGTTTCTCAATGAATTAAATGAATGGACCTGACCTTCGGTACAGTTTGCTACCGCATCCCATATTTCTCCTCTATGTTGTTCGTAATACGAAAAGTGAGGTTCGAACATGCTTTTTTCCAAAACTCCCTTCACATACAAAACTGTTTGCTTATCAAAATGCGGATCGTCCCATATTCCATTTGTCACATTTCGGAAATTCTGAAACGGAATAATGAAAACAATAGTGAATTCCAATCCCACTTGTGTCAAAACTTTATCCGTATCCATCTGAATACCCTTGTAAAAAATATCCTGTGCAACGCGATATGCTTTTCTACCATAATAAGCACCGAATATTGCTGCCAAACTACCTATCAGCGAAATTACTATACTTATCATAATGCTATTTGTTTCAATGAAATTCGTCACCGTTTCCTCCGTTTTAGCCATCCTTTATCTTATAGAACAGCATGACCATAGCCATCAAAATGCCCCATCACCCAAAGACCACTCTACATCCACGGAACTAAGTTTGACAGAGCAAAAATCTACAATATTTGCCATCCCGAACTGGTCTGCTCAGACAAACTTATCCGTCTAAACCTATCTGGAATATCCTCCCAGCACCGCCTCATAACAGGCCACCTTTATTATCGGGACACGGTTTATAAACTTTTCCATATACATTCTAACACATGAAATACGCCTTAACTCGTTCGTTTTATTGAATCAACCGCTCTATTTATTCATCACATTTCGACAAGCAACTCATCGTCATACTGCTGCAGCATGTCCACATAGATTCTCAGCAATTCCCTTTTCTTAGTAAGCGCTTAAATCTTGGGTAGCTTTACTGTCTACGTTTTTGAGCTCATAATGATGATAGTAAATAGATTTTTACTGCATTCCTCTTGATGACTCGCCGCCGCACACTCGTGACTTGAGTCGTGAGTTAGGCGGCCTTTTCTTTGAAATGAACATACGTTTGCCTTTTTTATTTTCATATGGTACAATATATACATAAAAATAAACGAGTTATGTGCAAACACTGCAAAAGAAAATCATGGCCGTGGATATGTCTACTCGCTGCAGTATCATATTGTGTGGTGTACGAAATATAGAAAACAAATACTTGTTGGCACGTTTGCTAACGAAATGAAGGGTTTCTTACTTAAAATAGCCGAAAGATTGGGCTGTACTATACTGGCTATGGAAGTTATGCCTGATCATGTCCATATTTTAATTGACGCGAAGCCGCAATTCAGACCATCCGATGCAATAAAAATTTTCAAAGGAAGCACCTCCAGATGGATGTTTTCGGCGTTTCCAAAGTTAAAACAGCAATTGTATGGAGGGCATCTTTGAAATCCCAGCTATTATATTAGCTCTGTTAGCGATTGAACCCAGGAATGTGTTGAGCGGTATATTAATAACCAGCGGTTGGGAGAGTAGTTAAAATGGCGTTGACTGTAGATGTTAAAGATGGGATATTTACATTCTCAGGTAGAAGCTTAAATCCAACGAAAGAAAAAAATGAGCTTCTTGCCCCGTTCCAAAAGATGGTGCGGAATTATGGCTTGAGGCTTTTTCTTCTGCCCGATCCTGACTCTCAAAATAAGATTGACAAAAATATTGGATGTGCGCGTTTTGTCCGCAACAACTATTTGGATGCCCGTATAAAATATTATCAAGAGCAGAAGCAGACACTATCAGTCGCGCAATATAAGAAGGATCATCTGCCGCTTCTGAAAAAAGAAAATGTGTGGTTAAATCAAGCGGATAAGTTCGCTTTAGAAGCTGCGGTTGAGTTTGTAGATGTTGCGTACAAAAACTTTTTTCACAAGCGGACAAGCTTCCCGAAATTTTCATCTGTGCGAAATCCAAATGGAAATCGCTACACGACAAAGTTCACGAATCATAATATCCGGTTTGTTTTAAAAGACAGCTTGCCGTATATTCAGATTCCGAAAGTGGGACTTGTTCGCTTTGTTTTGCCAAAGTCCACCGCGTTTCGAGATCTTTGTCCTCTCGGAACAAGGATACTAAAAGCTACCATCTCGCGAACAGGCAGGCGATACGATATTAGTCTGCAGATGGAAACCGTTGTAGACCTTGTGAAACCGGCCAATATTCATAAGAGCGCAACCATACGAACTGCCGTCTGGAGAGCAGTGTAAGACACGGCCACAAGCTGTGCAACTGCATATGAAGCAGGAAATAAATGAATCGTTCTGCCGGCGCTATAAATCCAAGCGAACACCCCCTTTGCGTGTCGCTTTGGATTTATGGGACAGTTAAACCGTGAAAACTTTCATGGATGCCTACGACTTCAGTCGTGGGTAGTTCACGTTACAGATATTGAACAACTGCGGTTCACAACCAAAATGCAGATATTCGACCGTAAAAGCACAAAAATAGAAGCGAAGGCTCTGGCGATTCATATCATAGCGTTCGCCAATGCTGATGGCGGCT
>JAUNGB010000144.1 GCA_030524715.1 Eubacteriales bacterium
CCGAACGGTACGCTACGTGGTGTGGAAGGGGAGGGTAAAATCTCCCCTATCCGATCGAACTATCGTATAAATGGAATCATATGACTTATTAGTGTTGCAAACTTTTAACTGTCAAGTTTTATAAATGATTCGAGATATATAGCTCTCTCCATTTTGCCGGAGTCATATGATATTGTTCTTTAAAAACAGTATAAAAATAAGTAGCATTTGCATATCCTACGGTACTGATGATCTTGGTAATCGGGATATTTGGATTTTGCAGTAGTTCACAGGCATGCTGCAACTTTATATTTTGAATAATGTTTAAAAAATTTTTACCAGTATAATCCTTTAAGATTCTTGACATTTGTCTTTCACTATAATCAAATAAATCAGCGAGCTGGCTAAGAGATAAATCTTTATAGTTAGAAATTATATAGTTCAGGATAAACATAATATCCTGACTATTTTTATTCCCGGCCGGATTTGGGACGGTAAGATGCTGCTGATGCCTTCGAAGCAATATTATAAACATGGTAGTGACCAGAGAATTCAGCATTTGCGCCGCATAAGGTTTCATTTCTTTTGATTCTTGGTAAAGCTGTAAAACCAAATCAAGAAGTTCCTTGTCGTTACCCGTCTCGAAAACGAGATAAGATGTCGCGTTTGATGAGTAAAGTGCTTTTGAGAAAAAGGCGGACAGGATATCCATATGAGACAGTGTGCCGAAAAAAACTCTCTGGAATGTACTGAAACGTATTAAGATATTGATCATAACCGTTTCATCCGAAAAAATTTTTACCGCATGAGGTGTACCGGGTGCCAGTATAGATATATCCCCTGATTTTTGGCGGAACTCTTTTCCGGAGATATAATTGTGGCAGTCTCCGTGAAGAAGGCAGGTTATTTCAAAAAAATCATGGGAATGGATACAGCAAGGAAGATATCTTTCATGTAGAGAGAGGAAAACATCCTGGCTTGTTGGGATAAGCTGCTCACTAAAGGGAGAACCGGACAAGAAATAGTGAGGAGATTTCATCTGAATCTGCCTGTATTCAGGAAGCTCTTTTGTAAGAGAATCCACATCCGTTCTTGTACGGTAAATATCAAGCTGCAATTCAGGATGGTTTAAGTATAATTTCTTTAATAATTTCTCTCGTTGGGTTAATTCATTGAACTGTTCTGACAACATATTTATACCTCTGAATATATTTATACCTCTGAATAGTTACTGTTTTGTTTGAATTTTAGCATGAAACAGTAAATCCTGCAATAAAATGTCGGAAAATGATACAGGATGTTGTCATGAGCCGACATTAATAAATTGTTAAATATGATGTATACTTTATCTATCGCAACTATTTAGAAGAGTAGTTAAAAAACAGAAGGAGGAGAAGATGAATCATGTTCAGTTAAATCCGATATTTTCTGACCATATGGTCTTGCAGTGCAGAAAGGAGGTTAAAGTATGGGGAACATGTGGGAAGGACAGCCATATCAGGGTTACCTTAAATGAAAGATGCGTGTCCGCGGAAGTAAACGGTGAAGAATGGATCGCAAAACTTCCGCCGATGGAAGCAAAAAGCAATTTAACTCTGTCCGTGATATCAGAAGAAGGAGAACTTACCGTTCATGATGTTGCGGTTGGAGAGGTGTGGATTGCAGGCGGGCAGTCCAATATGGAATTTTATATGAAATATGAAGCAGGCTTTTCAGAAGCAATCAAAGATTGTAGAAATATGGATATTCGTTTTTTTGATGTCCCGGAAATATGCTATCAGGGACAGGAACAGGATTTTGATTTTTCAAGGATGGGATTTTGGAGAGTATGTAATTCTGAAAATCTGGAATATTATTCTGCGGTCAGCTATTACTTTGCCAGGAAATTGCAGGAGGATATAGGAGTACCGGTTGGTATTATTGGATGCAACCGTGGGGAGTCTCCGGTATCTTCTTGGCTTCCGTCAGAAACAGTAATGGCAGAAGGAAGGATATGGCAGAAGGAATTTGAAAACAGCCTGCAGGGACAGAGCGAAAAAGAGGCATTAGAGGTATATCGCTGTGAAACGGATGACCGGGGAGACCCTTTTGCTCAGGAGTTTAACAACCGTTTATTATATGGAATTTCTCATGAGGAACAGCAGAAGCTTCTGGTGGAAATGGAAAGTGATTCGAAAAAAGTCATTGCAAGTTTCCACACAAAACCAGGCAGCCTGTATGAAAATATGTTACTGTCGATCGTTCCCTACACAGTATGCGGGGTAATCTGGTATCAAGGAGAAACTGACAGCCAGCATACGGAAACGTATAGAGCACTATGGTCAAGGATGATCGATTGCTGGAGAGACTTATGGAAAGAAGAATTCCCGTTTTTTTGTGTACAGTTGGCGCCTTTTGAACAGTGGCTGTGGTGCAGAGGTGATAACTTTCCGATAATTAGAGAAATACAGCAAGAGATTAGCAGAGAGAAGAGAAAAGTATATTTGATATCATCATCGGATGCAGGGATGCAGTATGATATACATCCAAAAGACAAAAAAGCTGTCGGGATAAGGCTTGCTCTGAGTGTGGAAAAATATATTTATGGCAGAAATGTATCGGCAGATGCGCCGATGGCCGAGGAAGGATATCGGGAAGGGGAGGATCTATGTATCCGGTTTGTGTGTGACGCAGATTCACTGGAACTGAGGGGACACAAAATTTCTTCACTGACAGTCAGGAAACATTCAGGAACAGAGACGCAGGAGATAGATCTAAGCGATATCAGGACAGAACTAAACGGACTCGTCCTGCGATTAAAAGGTATTTACCGGAAAGTCTGCGGAGAACTGGAAGTGCGATATGCTTCAACGGGGTATTATAAAGTGAATCTGTATAGTAGCGCAGGAATCCCTGCAATGCCGTTCACCTGTATAGTAAAAGAAAAGACAGATGTTAGTTCCTCCAATACATAATGGTATGGAGAAAAAAGGGTATGCAGCAAACAGCTGCAGGATAAGGCTGTCAAAAGTGAAAAGGAGAGAGAAAGATGATTAGTTTTGCAACAAAACACGACGATCCACAGGCTGCTTTGGGGTGGAATGAACGAATCGGGTTTGGCGTAGGCCGTTTTGGATTTCAGATGATCAATGCAGTGTTAGGTTCATTTTTAACCATTTATTTTACAAATGTGGCATTGTTAGACGCAGGAATCGTAGCATCTATTATTGCGGTTTCAAAAGTGTTTGACGGTATTAGTGACCTGATTATTGGAAATATTGTTGACCATACAAAGTCAAAAATGGGAAAGGGGAGGGTGTGGCTGTTCCGTATGTGTATCCCGTATGCCGTCAGTACAGTGCTTCTTATGTTTATTCCGCAAACATGGCCTGCTCTGGTAAAATACATATATGTATTTCTGATGTATAATATCGTAAATTCCGTATTTATGACATTTATGTTTGTACCGTATTTTTCCATGATTTCACTGGTTACCAGAAACGGATTTGAACGCGGCCTTTTGGGAAACATATCTGAAATATTCAGTACTCTTGGAAGTATTGTGATTAATACATTCTTTATTGCGATGCTTACCCGTTTCAGTAGCAGTGCAGAGAATATCTATACACAGCAGGCATTTACAGTTACGAATATTGTAGTAGGCATTGCGGTAGTTTTGGTAGTTATGATCAGTATTCTTTGTACGAAAGAGCGTGTTACAGATACAGAAATGGCTCAGGCAGAAGAAAAGACAGAAAAAGTAAGCACAATAAAATCAATAAAAGCGCTTGTTACGAATAAATACTGGCTGATCATGGTTATTGCAATGTTTGTTGTGTTTTTCGTAGTAATTATGTTTTCGGTCGGAGCAGTGTATTATTGCCAGTATATCCTTAAGGATATGGCGGACTTTGCATGGATGTCCAATTCGGTTTCTATTGCACAGATGTGTGTAATGTTTATCACTCCGTTTTTCATGAAAAAATTCGGTAAACGCGCAATTTATACTGCGGGTATGGGAATCGTATCATTAGGTTTCCTTGGATTTGGATTTTTTGGAAACAGCCAGACGATGATGATGATATGCAATGCCCTGAAAGGAGCCGGAATCGGTATGGCAGGCGGTATGGCTCTTGGTATGCTTGCCGATACGATCACATACGGAAAAATGAAAACAGGCGTTGATGCGGTCGGTCTGGGAAATGCAGCGGCTTCCGCGGCACAAAAGCTGGGTATGGGACTCGGAACAGCAGTATTCGGATGGGTTTTATCTATGAGCGGATTTGACGCTGTACTGGATCAGCAGGGGCTTCCGCAGCCGGATGCAGTATATATGTCTATTGAAGCAATGTATACATGGGTTCCGCTGGTATTATGTGTTCTGGTATTTATCATTATGCTGTTGTTCTTTGATCTCGAAAAGAAGATGACGCAGATGGAAAAAGGAGAAGAAAATGAAGTGTTATGAATTATTTGAATTGGAATTTTCAGGAGATAAGCCTGTAGGTTCTTAGGTGGATATTGATCTGACAGGGATATTTTCTACAGGGGATAATTCATGGAAAGTAAAAGGCTTTTATGATGGGGAAGGAAAGTATAAAATACGTTTTCTGCCGCAGATGCCCGGGATGTATACATGGAGAATAACGGGAGCCGTTGAAGCATCAGGAGAAGAGATGTGTGAAAAAAACGCGGGCAGACACGGCATGGTAAAAGCATCAGGAACCTCTTTCATTTATCAAGATGGAAGTGCATATCATCCATTTGGAACGACAATATATGCGTTGGCTCATCAGACAGAGGGACTGATCAGGCAGACAATGGATACATTAAAAAAAGCACCGTTTAACAAAGTAAGGCATTGTGTATTTCCGAAAGATTACGCGTATAATCACAATGAACCTACATACTATCCTTTTGAAAAGGATTCTGACGGGAAATGGGACGTACACCATCCCTGTTTTGCATACTGGAATCATCTGGAAAAACTGATCATGCAGCTCGGAGAGATCGGGATTGAGTCAGACTTGATATTATTTCATTCGTATGACCGCTGGGGATTTTCTAAAATGAGTATGGATGAAAACAGAACCTATCTGGAGTATTTGTTGAGAAGACTTTCTGCTATTCCCTGTATTTGGTGGAGTATAGCAAATGAATATGATCTGCTGTTTAACAGGAAGATGGAAGACTGGTATGAGTTCGAAAAAATCATATGTGAAAATGATGTATACGGTCATTTGCTCAGTAATCATAATTGTACGAAGCTGTATGATTTTTCGAGACCCGCCATTACCCATTGCAGCATACAGACAATTGCCATGCATCGGGCAGGGATGTGGCAGCAGGAGTTCAAAAAACCAGTTGTGTATGATGAATGCTGTTATGAAGGTGATATTCAGTATGAGTGGGGAAATATTTCTGGATTTGAATTGGTCAACCGATTCTGGCAGGCATGCACAGAAGGGGCATATGTGTCACATGGTGAAACTTTCTATTCTGAGGACGAGATACTCTGGTGGGCAAAAGGCGGAGTATTAAAAGGCGAGAGCCCGAGCCGCATTGGTTTCCTGAAGGAGATTATTTATGGACTTCCGGGGCATCTTGAACCATGGAAGGAAGATGCTTCTGTTGATGCCGAAGATGATAATCCGATAGACGTGAACGAGTTTGTACATCTTCTGGAAACGCTTCCAGAAGTGGAACGGGAGAACGGGGAGTGGAAAGCTCATGCGTTTTGCGGGCATTGCGGGAACAGGTTTATCTAAAATATTTATGCAGACAGCGTCCCAGAATTATGGAATTGAATCTTCCGCGAGATGAGAGTTTAAAATACAATATTGATATGATAGATGTATGGGATATGAAGCGAACAACGATTGCTGAGAATGTAAACGGTAAAGTCTATATGGAGCTTCCGGGGAAAGAGGGGATTGCTCTTCTGGTCATAAAAATTTAAAAACAGCGATGCTTTTCAGATGGCGAGTTTCTGGCTCTTTTGAATGGCGAACAGGCGTATGCATTTTGCTCGGATGATAAGGCTGCCAGAAATGGAGCCATCAGTTTTGAAAACGTTCGATGCATCAGCACCGTATCGTCTTTTTTAAGATTGAAAAAAGAATTGTTATGGCTCTGGGATGAAGCGCAGCCTTATATTGATTCGTTTGTTGATTTTTGTGAGGAACATAAACAGCAGACATTTAAAGTAATAGAGGTATCTGATAAAACGGCGTTTCCTTTTTCTCGGCAAGCAGAGCTTTCCGTTCCTTGGATTTCTCCTTGATCTGCCGTACCAATCCGCCCGACTTTCTTTTGTATTTTTCTGCTAAAAATTTAGAATCCTGCGGGGGATTGACATATTTTCGCTTGTCGCGTATAATAATAACAACAGGCAGAACCATATCTGCCGCGAAAATATTGTCCGCCCACCGTTGGCGGCTGATAAGTGATCGGTTCGAAAATTTTGCTCGCTTACCAGAAGCGTCTAATAAATGTCTGGCTCGAAAATTTTGCAGCC
>JAUNGB010000046.1 GCA_030524715.1 Eubacteriales bacterium
ATAATCTATCTGCTAATCTAACGCAGATGGGCTGCACCACCCGGTCGGAAGGAATCGGGTGGTATTTTTTTGCCCTTTTAGATTGTCAGTGCAGATGTTTTGCTGTATGATTTAGATTGTCATCTTAAGGAAAACTTAAGAAATTCCCCCTTTCATCTTAAAAATCCTCTGTTATCCTACTATCATCAAGGGAGGTGATTGAAGTGGCTGATATACTTGTTTGTGATGATGATAAAGATATCGTGGAAGCAATAGATATTTATCTGACCCAGGAGGGTTATCATATTTTAAAGGCTTACGACGGCGAAGCGGCGATTAAGATTCTGCGCGGCAACCATGTGGATTTGTTGATTATTGATGTTATGATGCCGAAGCTTGACGGAATCCGGGCAACCTTAAAAATCCGTGAGGAAAATCCTCTTCCGATTATTATTCTCTCGGCAAAATCTGAAGATGCGGATAAAATACTGGGACTGAACGTGGGCGCCGACGATTATGTGACGAAACCCTTCAACCCGTTAGAACTGGTGGCGCGTGTGAAATCCCAGCTTCGCAGATACACCCAGTTAGGCGCGGCGGCGCCGAAAGAAAACGGGCGTGTTTATAAGACGGGCGGCCTGTGTGTTGACGATGATTTGAAGGAAGTGCGGGTTGACGGCGATCCGGTAAAGCTGACGCCGATAGAGTACAATATTTTGCTGCTGCTTGTAAAGAATAAGGGACGAGTTTTTTCTATCAATCAGATTTACGAAAGCATCTGGAACGAGCAGGCAGTTGCCGCTGATAATACGGTAGCCGTGCATATCCGGCATATCCGGGAAAAAATTGAGATCAATCCCAAGGAACCCCGTTACCTGAAGGTGGTGTGGGGATTGGGCTATAAGGTGGAGAAAATTTAGAGGCAATATGGCAGAAGGATTTCAGAAAGGGGTAAGATGATGAAGAAAAAATGGTACAGAAGTAATCTGGCAAAGGGAATTCTGGTAATTGCGGAACATATAGCATTAGTAACAGCCGTATTTTCGATCATTGCCGTAATGGCGATGTATGGCCAGGGAATCCGCATTACGGATGACAGCGAAGGAACCTATATCAGTTCCAGAGGCTTTGCGGAAGAAGTATACAACATTTCCAGGGATATTGTACTTGCAATAAATAATAATCTGGCAGTGAATGATAATCCGGGAGTGAACGGAGATTCGGGAGCGAGTGATGATCCGGGAGCGCGGGCGGCGGCGGGCGCGCCCCGCCCCACCCCACACAACCAACATTCAGGAGCGAATGATGATTCGGCGTCAGGGCAGGATACATCCAGAGTAGTGGATTTAAAAGAAATTTATGAGGGGACAGAACTGACCTATACGAATACCTCCGGCCTGGCGTATCGTCTGGAAGATTTAAGGAACTGGGCGCAGAGCGGATGGTCATGGGGAGATGGCGGATATACGGAAGGCCAGAATATCATTGCCTGCACTAAGGCGGACGGAACCTGTGTTTACTACCGCTATGCAGAATTTGCCCGGCTGTTCCGGGATGGAGAACTGAAATTTGACACAGATGCTTATGGAGGGGAAGAAAGCGGAGATGCAGGAGCCGGATATGTAGAAAATGGGGATGCAGGGTTCGGAGATACAGGAACCGGAGATACAGTAACTGGAGATACAGAAACCGGATATATAGAAAGCGGAGATACAGAAACCGAAGACAGCGGAGAATGGGGACAGGAGGATGAAGAAGATATTACGTCTAAGGTCATGGCATGGTTCAGCAGCGGACAGATGCCGGAAGGACTGGAGCCCACGGGCATCAGCGGCATTTTAAATGCTTCCGGAGAGGTAGAATATGTGGATGCCTGCAGCTATACGGAAATGACTGTGGAGGAAAGGTATTCTCCAGTGGGAGCCGATTCCATCCTGGAAGCGGTAAATTCCAATCCTCAGTGGAACGGAAGACTGAGACAGGCGTATGAGGCCTTAAACGAAGCGCTAAATCTGATGGGAAGCGCATCTGCACAGACGCAGTTGCTGAAGCACTACAGAGAAGGAAATACTAACCTGACTTACCTTTATATTAATACAGACGCAAGGAAGCTTTACACCAATAAGAGTGTTTTTAACAAATATGAGGACTATGAAAATTACCTGAAGCTCATAGCCGCACAGGATATGCCGTATATGATCGTCCGCCCGGCTCTTTCCGAATGTGAGACGAACCTGAACGCCGATACGTATACCTGGCAGCATATGGTGGAAACAGAGAGCGGAAGCAATAGGTATGTGTATGCGGTTCAGATCGACGATGAATTTCCGGTAGGAGATGTCCTGGCCAATAAACAGAAAAACTATGATACCTACATTAAATGGCAGATGCCGGTACTGGCAGTAGGCATAATTTCTGTGATCATATTCTTTGCAGGCCTTGTATGGCTGACTGCGGCGGCAGGGAGAAGCCCGGAAGATGAGAAACTGTATCTCTGTACATTTGACAAATGGTTCACGGAGGTCGCAGCGGTTCTGGTGATCGTGATCTGGCTTTCGGGAGTGGGACTCGTGGGCCGGTATGTCTCTCTCTGGGAGGACAATCTTCAAAACCGTGTAAGTATTGCTTCGCTGGCGGTTTATACAGCGTCTCTGTTTCTGATCGGCTATTTAAGTCTTGTAAGAAGGATTAAGGCGCGGAGCTTATGGAAAAACAGTCTTTTGCGCTGGCTTTTGCTTCATTCAAAACAGGCATTTAAAAGGCTCGGCGGATTTATGGAGATTTTTTCGCGAAATACCAGCAGTAAGATAAAAACAACGCTGCTTATGGGCGGCTTTCTGGTCTTTCAGTTTGTGGCATACGCATTTATATTCTTAGATGGGACGGGTGTTTTTGGGCTTATACTGTTGGCGGCAGATGCGGCGGCACTGCTTTATTTACTCATGAAAGCGGACGGCAGAGACAGGATTCTGGAAGGACTGAAACGCATCACAGAGGGGGAACTGCAGTACAAGATTCCGTTAGACCGTCTGACCGGAGAGCAGAAAACAATGGCGGAATACATTAACCATATCGGGGAAGGGCTGGACGCCGCAGTAGAAAGCAGCCTGAAAAACGAGCGTATGAAAACAGAACTGATCACCAATGTTTCTCATGATATCAAGACTCCGCTGACTTCTATTATCAATTATGTGGATCTGCTGAAACGGGAAAATTTTACGGATCCTAAAATCTGCGGTTATCTGGATATATTGGAAGCGAAGGCACAGCGTCTGAAAACACTTACGGAGGACGTGGTGGAGGCATCCAAGGTAAGTACCGGAAATATTACGCTGGACATGGCTGACCTGAATTTTGGGGAAATGATCCATCAGGTGATCGGGGAATTTGAGGAAAAATTTCAGGAGAAGCATTTGACGATCATGGTGCATTTTGCGGAAGAACCGGCGGTGATCTGCGCTGACGGACAGCGGATGTGGCGTGTCCTGGAGAATATTTTCAACAACGCAGTCAAGTACGCTATGGAAGGAACAAGAGTGTATGCAGATGTAAAGGTTTTAAGAAATAAGGTATACTTTGCCCTGAAAAATATTTCCGCGCAGCCGTTAAATATTTCCGCAGACGAACTGACGGAGCGGTTTATCCGCGGGGATGTTTCCAGAAACACAGAAGGCAGCGGCCTTGGGCTTTCTATCGCGCAGAGCCTTGTACAGCTTCAGGGAGGAGAATTTAAGCTGTACCTGGACGGGGATTTATTTAAAGTGGTGATTTCTTTTCCGCTGAAATAAAAGCCCATGGCTATGAAGCTTTGCAGGCAAGCATACGCCGTTTCACGACTTAGGATAATTATCAGGTGGGGAGGGAATGTTGGATGAGAAAAATTGTAATGCTTTTTGCGCTCTTAGGCGGGTTCACTTTTATTTCGGGGTGTCAGCCCACCCCGGAAGAAAGCGCCGTTGTCAGTAAGTTGGAAGGTTTGGATAAGGAGTCAATTGCAGAGCCTTTGAAGAATGATGAAACAGTTACCATCGACATTCCCCAGCCCTGGAAAGTCAGTGAGAAACGCAGCGCGGACAGAGTCAGGATTGAAGCGGACCTCCGGATGGATGAAATAAAAGTGGGGAATCTTCCGGTTATGGAAATGAAAAACCATGAGATGTCAGCAGAAGAATTGGAAAAGCTGGTGGAATATTTTGCAGGAGACGAAAAACTGTATCAGCCTGAAACAGATACAAGGAAAGATTACCAAAAAGAAATAGAATGCATCAAAAACCGGGAAGGCGCATATGCAGATCCAGTGTTATATTCTGTTTACCAGTCCCGCGTGGAAGGGCTTGAGGAAGCGTTGGAACTGGCTCCGGAGAAGGAGAGTTTTACAGAAATAAATAAAATTGATTTTACAGAAAAGACGGAAGATAAAGCATGGGAGAAAGTACAGGCTGCCACCCTGACAGAAGAGGAACTGGAATCTATGCTGAAAAAAAGAAAGCAGGATATTTATTTTGAAGCAGATGCCGGACAAGAGAGGACATCTCATATTCAGGCGGAAAATTACAGGGACACCCTTGCAAACTCCAGTTACTTTAAATGGTGGACAGGTGATATTTCTTTAAATGAAGAAACAATACAACGCTGGATAACTACAGCAAATGTGAATGCAGAAGGTATAGGAAATACATATTATCTTCAGAGAAAAGAGCGTTTGGAGGATTATGAGAAACTAGTGAAACAGGAGAGTTTTCAGACGCAGGAGGGGCTTGAAAAGGCGGAAATAGTTCTGAAGGAGCTTGGGATCCGGCAGATGAAATTAAGCCATACACAGAAAGCGCTGTGGTTCCCAGACGGCACGTTTTCAAATTATAATATTGAGCTTTTGGATAGCCAAATTTTATCCTCCGATCTGGAAAATGCGGAAACAGGTTATGAATTTACCTTTACAAGAGGCTTTGGAGGATTATCTGCCGGACAATTACAGGGCAGCGTTGTGGGGGATACGGCATCCGGTGTAAATGCGTATGCACCACCGTTTCCTGTAGAAAAAATCTCTGTTGTAGTAACGAAATCAGGAGTGAGATCCTTTATATGGGAAGGAATCTGCGAGGAAGCAGGAACTGTGGCCGAAAATACGAAGCTGCTGGCTTTTGAGGACATAGAGAAACGGCTGTTGGATTACATTTATTACAGCTATACGATGCTGGCTCAGCCTGCAGACAACAAAACAAAGTTTACCTATACCATATATGACCTCTCATTAGGATACACCTATGTTCCGGCATTTAAAAATCCTCAAAATGCCTGGCTTGTTCCCGCCTGGTTTGTAAAAGCAAAAGAATATATAGATGCGAAAGCAGAAGGGGGAAAGGCATACGAAAGAGGTACGGTTGAGGTTATGGTCAATGCGCTGGATGGAGGGCTGATCGCTTATCCGGATTCATAAAAAACGAGGAGGAAGCCTATGAAAAAAATATGTCCGGATGTGAAAAACAGTATCTGTAACTGGCGCTTATTTGCAGGAATCCTGGTACTTTTCTGTACTGCGTTGTTTTCTGCCCAGGATCAGGTAAAACAGCTTTTGACAGTCAGATTTTCGGAAGTTCCTGGTTGGTTCTCGGCGTTTTGCTTTTTCGCAGATCATCCAAATACGCTTATGGTGATACCTATTGCGGCTCCATTTGTTTTTGCGGCAGAGATAGAAGAAGATTTCAGAAGCAGGTATGTTCTATTTGTATGTGCCCGTATTGACAGGCGGCAGTATTATACAGGAAAAATACTGGGTCTGATGTTTTCAGGAGGTTTTGTGGTATGCGGAGCGATGCTGCTTCTGCTTTTTACCGCATGCCTGGGATTTGATCAGGTTACATGGATACAGGAAAATGGAGAAGGGATGCTGATATTTTATGGACGGTTTATCCTGTATCTTGTGTGCGGCTTTTTAAATGGAGCGCTGTGGGCGCTGATAGGGGGACTTGCTGCTTTAGCTTCCCATAGTATCTATGCGGCCTATGCTTTCCCTTTTGTTTTATATTATGTATTATCCATCTTTCAGGAAAGGTATTATGGTTCCGCTCTGTTTTTAAGCCCGCGGTATTGGGCGACGCCTTTTTCCAGTCTGGGTATTGGCAGTATTGGGATTTTGCTGCTGCTTTTTTCAGCAGTGGCGGCGGCGTTTGTGTTTGTAATAAAAAAGAGATTGGAGCGTATATAAAAATTGTTTTTCTATGATGATCTATAATGTTTTTTGTCAGAGAGCTAGAGCGTGCTTGAAAATTCATTCCCGCCATCTGCACGCCCCACTTTGCGGTATATTTGCCCCGCATTCGGTCACCGGTCTCCGTTTCACTACGGTCGGCGCTTATCGCTCGTCCACCGGACGAGCAGCGCCCCGCTATGCCTCCCTCATTTGTGGCAAATCTCCCACAAACTGTGACGCACATCTGACAGAAAGCAATTTTCAAACACGCTCTAGGAGGAATTAATATGCAGGAGATTCGTCAGGTATATAAGGTTGCGGCGCGGAATTATTCGGGATGGATGCATAATCTGCGGGTCTGGGCTGTATTTTTTATGGCTTTTGCCCTTGGCATCATGCTGTCGGATGAAATGCTGACCTATGCCCGGACGTATGAGACTTCTTTGCAGATATTGGAGCCTTTTATCTGGACATATGGGGATGCTGCGTCTGTGATGCTGTCTTCCTTGCTTCTGGTTCTTTTATTTGCGGATATTCCGTTTATAAGCCAGGAAACGCCGTATCAACTGATACGGACAAAGCGGAGCATTTGGCTTACTGGACAGATTGTATACATCATTTGTACAACAATCCTTTATAATTTATTTTTGTTTCTGGTGCAGGCCGTATTAGCGATGCCTTTTGCATTTATGGGAAACGTATGGAGTGAAACTGCGGCTATGCTGGGCTACAGCGGTATATCAAAGGGAAGAGTTCCTGTATCTGTCAAAACAATGGAAAGCGCTATGCCTTATGAGTGCGCATTACAGGTATTTCTCCTGATGCTGTGTTATTCACTATTTATTGCTTCTGTTATGCTCTTCCTGAATCTGGTGATCGGGCAAGGGGGAGGAATATTCGGTGCTTTTGCAATAAATATATGTGGATATCTTCTGACCCCGGATATTATCCAAAAGCTGTTTTCGATGGATATGGGTCTGGAATACAGGGCAAATGTGCTGTGTGGATGGCTGTCTCCTTTAAACCATGCCACATTTTCGATGCATAATTTTGGATATGATTATCTTCCAGAGATTGGAGTCAGCTTCGGGATATTTATAGGGATGGTTATTATTTTGGCTGTTCTGTCTGTTCTGGCAATGCGGAGGTATGATTTTAGTTTCATGCAGACGAACGAGTAGGGGGAAGGAAAAAAGGTATGAAAATAGCAGTAGAATTGGTTTGTGTTTCAAAATCATTTCAGAAAGAGAAGGCCTTGAAAGAAATTTCACACTCTTTTGAAGCAGGAAAGATTCATGGGATCATAGGCTTTAACGGATCAGGAAAAACTGTTTTATTCAAGTGCATCTGTGGTTTTCTGTATCCGGACAGCGGATATGTAAAGGTATGGGATGAAAGAATCGGGAAAGATGTGGATTTTCCAAAATCCCTGGGGATGATCATCGAAAATCCCGGCTTCCGGCCTTATTTAAGCGGATATAAGAATCTGAAATATCTGGCGGATCTCCAAAAAAAGGTGGGGAAGGAGGAAGTGGTGAATGCGATTCTGCGTGTAGGTCTGGATCCTTTTTCTCCCAAAAAGGTCCGGCAGTATTCTCTTGGAATGAGAGAACGCCTGGGAATAGCCCAGGCGATTATGGAAGATCCGGATCTGATTATATTGGATGAACCTTTTAATGGCCTGGATAAGCGCGGGGCAGCGGAAGTCTGTCAGATTTTCCGGGAATTACGGGAGAGGGGAAAGACGATCCTTCTTGCAGCGCATAATATGCCGGAGGGGATTTGCGATACAATTTGCGAGATGGACGCAGGAGTGCTGACTCAGAAGTAATGACTCAGGTAAAGTAAGATCAGACAAACGGATTGCAGCCGCGCAGTTGAATAAATTTTGTTACTGTTCATTCTCAAGCTTTGTACTGGCTACCCGAGCTAACAACGTATAATTGTCAGGAAATTTTTGTAAAATGCCTTGCCAAATGCTTCATGTACAGTTATGATAATCTAAGAATACATATACGTAAAATGCTTTTCTGGTTAATGGTCAGGAAAGCATTTTTGTGCGCCGGGGTGTACGTAAAACATGGCGGAATGACTGGATTCTTTTATACTGATTATTTGTGGGAAGGGCAAAGGATGTCCGCTTATAAACGCACTTTGGAGAGAGGATGAGGACTATGAGAAGAAAGAGGCAGCTGGACCTGACAAAGGGGCCGATCCTGCGGACGCTGGCAGAACTGGCGCTGCCGATTATGGCGTCGTCTTTTTTGGCTACAGCTTATAATATTACCGATATGGCATGGATCGGGATGCTTGGCTCCAAAGCCGTGGCGGGCGTTGGCGTAGGCGGGATGTATGTATGGCTTTCTCAGGGGCTGGTGTCCCTTGCAAGAATGGGAGGCCAGGTACATGTGGCGCAATGCTGCGGACGGAATGACAGGGAACAGGCAGCGGATTACGCGGCGGCAGCGATGCAGATGACAATTGGATTCGGTATTCTTTTTGCGGTGGTATGCCTGATATTTACTGACCCGCTGATTCATTTTTTTCAGTTAAATGATGAGCAGACCTTTGCTTATGCCAGGGATTATCTCAGGATTACCTGCGGTCTGATCATATTTTCGTATTTGAATATTACCCTGACCGGATTGTTTACTGCACAGGGGGATTCCGCTACGCCCTTTAAGGCAAATCTCCTGGGGCTTGTGGCGAATATGATTTTTGACCCCATATTGATCCTGGGAATCGGTCCGGCGCCCCGGATGGGGGTAACGGGAGCCGCCATAGCTACTGTGACAGCGCAGTTTCTGGTTATGACGGTGATGCTTATCAGTATCGTGCGTTCCGGAGAGAATCAGAATATACTTAAAGAGATCAGGATTTTTGAAAAGCTTCCCCGAAGCTATTATCGTTCTATCTGCAGTATTGGCGGCCCTACCGCACTGCAGGGGACGCTTTATTGTATGATATCCATGGTGCTTACCAGAATGGTTTCCTCATTTGGAGCCGGTGCGGTGGCCACTCAGAGAGTGGGAGGGCAGATAGAGTCCATTTCCTGGAATACGGCAGACGGCTTTGCCTCCGCGTTAAATGCTTTTGTAGGTCAGAATTACGGGGCAAAAAAGACTGACCGTATCCAAAAGGGCTATCATCTTTCCCTGAAGGTCATGATTTTCTGGGGAGCGCTTGTTATGGCTGTATTTGTGCTGTTTCCACGGCCTATGGCAGAGCTGTTCTTCTATGAAGAAGAGGTCATTGAGACTGCTGTGGGATATCTTACTGTGATAGGGATCGGTGAGGGCTTTATGTGCGTGGAAATCATGACCATAGGAGCTCTTTCGGGACTGGGGAAGACAAAAATATGCAGTATTATCAGTATTCTTCTGACAGGAGCCAGGATTCCGCTGGCATTTGTTCTGACGCATACGGGGCTTGGTATTCTGGGAGTCTGGTGGGCGCTTACCATTTCCTCTATTGTAAAAGGAATTGTATTTTATTTCACCTTTAAAAAAGTAAGCCGGGAATTGTAAGGAACATGGCGCCAGCCGATATGGCTGGCGCCGGGAAACACATTTATTCAATCACTGAGTATACAGCGTGTTTTTTCGTTTATGGAGATGATGAAATGAATTGCAGCAGCAGAATCAGAGAGATGTGGGAAAGTATCAGGATGAACCGCAAAGATTTTTGATGGTATTTTCAGATACCGTACCGAACAGTTACAGAATGGGAACGGAATAACCGTCATGCGCTAGAGTATGTGATTCAGCTTTTGAAGTATTATATTCGGAGGGAGAACCTGGTGCAATGATGTACTTGGCAGGGAGGTTAAAGAAGAGGATGAATGATTCCAAAATTATTATGTACACAACAGAGGATGGACTGACAAAGATTGAGGTTACTTTTGATGAGGATACAGTATGGTTGTCTCTGGATCAGATGGCAGAATTATTTCAGCGTGATAAATCGACAATATCAAGGCATATAAAAAATATTTATTCTGAGGGAGAACTAAAACAAGAGGCAACTGTTGCAAAATTTGCAACAGTTCAGGTGGAAGGCAGCCGACAAGTGTCCAGGGATATTGAATATTATAATCTGGATGTGATTATTTCTGTCGGCTACCGTGTAAAATCCTTGCGTGGCACACAGTTTCGTATATGGGCAAGCTCAATTTTAAAAGAGTACATGAAAAAGGGATTTGCATTGGATGATGACCGATTGAAGCGTTTGGGCGGCGGTAATTATTTCGATGAATTGTTGGAACGGATTCGGGACATTCGTTCTTCTGAAAAAATCTTTTGGAGAAAGGTGTTAGAGATTTACGCTACCAGTATTGATTATGATCCAAATGCGGAAGCATCCATCATGTTTTTTAAGCAGGTGCAGAATAAAATGCACTGGGCAGCACACAAACATACAGCAGCGGAAATTGTTTATCAACGTGCAGATGCGGAAAAGGAAAATATGGGGCTGACATCATGGGAAGGAAAGCAAATCAAAAGGGCTGATACAGAAATCGCAAAAAACTATTTGACACAGCAGGAATTAGATGCACTTAATAAGATTGTATCGGCCTATCTTGATATTGCGGAAGTTCGTGCGCTTGCGCATGAACCAATGTATATGAAAGACTGGCTGGAAACGATAGATGATTATTTAAAAATGACCAGACGGGATATTTTGACAACCAAAGGCTGCATTACACACAGGCAGGCAATTGAAAAGGCCCATGTTGAGTATGATAAATATAAGAAAAAGCAAGATGAAATGCTGTCATCTGTGGAAAAACACTATATTGAGAGCATCAAGGAATTGGAGACGCTTGAGTAAATGAAAAAACGGATGAAATGCTATCTTTACACACGAGTTTCGTCCGCGAATTTTGAATCGGAGGTGCAGGAATGCAGTATGTAATTATCGGCGCCGGGGGTACCGGCGGCACAGTTGGAGCTTATATGACAAAGGCGGGCAAGGATGTTACCCTGATCGCGAGAGGAAAACATCTGGAAGCCATGCAGAAAAACGGAATCACACTGGAGCATTTATGGAATGGCACCCAGGAGAAGATTCCTGTAAAGGCATCCGGTATGGAGGAATATCAGGGACATCCGGATGTGATTCTTGTATGTGTGAAGGGATATTCTCTGGAGGATACGATTCCGTTTATCCGCAGGATTTCCGTGGCGCACACGGTGGTCATTCCCATCTTAAATATTTACGGAACGGGAGGCAGGCTACAGGAAAAGCTGCCGGATATTCTGGTAACAGACGGCTGTATTTATGTGTCTGCAAATATCAAAGAGCCGGGAGTGATCGTCCAGCATGGAGAAATTTTAAGAATCGTTTTCGGAACCAGAAGGCCGGAGGAAGCTGTCCCGGTTCTGGAAAAAATAGCGGAGGATTTTCAGGAAAGCGGTATCAGAGGAATCCTTTCAGAAAATATCCAGAGAGATGCATTACAGAAGTTTTCTTATGTATCCCCTATGGGCGCCGCCGCTTTATATTACAATGCAGCGGCCGGGGATTTCCAGAAGGAGGGCGCTCCAAGAGAAATGTTTAAGGCTATGATCCGTGAAATCGTAGCTTTGGCAGAAGCCATGGATATCCATTTTGAGGAAGACCTTGTGGAAACGAATTTGAATATTCTTTCTACCCTTGCTCCGGAAGCCACCACTTCCATGCAGAGGGATGTGATGGCCGGAAAACAATCGGAAATAGACGGACTGGTTTTTGAGGTCGTCCGTCTGGGAAAAGCTTACGGCGTGCCTACGCCGGAGTATGAGAAGGCCGCAATACGGTTAAGCAGCCGGGAGTGACGCTGAGATACCGAGGAAAAGGAGAACATATCATGACTATAGATTTTGCCCGGGCCAGGGAAGCCTTTGAGGAATACCTGAACGAATACGACAGGAACGACGAGAAGATTAAGCTAAAGATCGTACATACCTACGGCGTAGTGGGATGTGCGAAGGAGATTGCACGGAGGATGACGTTAAGCCGGGAAGACTGTGAACTGGCAGCTATTATCGCGCTGCTCCACGACATTGGCAGATTTGAGCAGATCCGACTTTTTGACAGCTTTCAGCCTGACACCATGGATCATGCCGCGTTTGGCGCGAAGATTCTTTTTGAAGGGACCCATCCCATGATACGGCGTTTTGTGGAAGGGGATAGTCTGGACGCGATCATCCATACCGCCATTGCAAAGCACAGCGATTTTAAGCTGGAGGGTATTACGGATCCGCGGACGCTGCTCCATGCAAAGCTGATCCGGGACGCGGACAAACTGGATAATTGCCGCGTGAAGCTGGTGGAACCGGTAGAAGCCATGCTTGGTATGACGGAAGAAGAGGCCGGAGAAGGAAAGCTTTCCCCCAGGGTATGGGAATCCTGCATGAAAAAGGAATCGGTGCTTTCCGCTGACAGGCAGACAGGCGTAGACTACTGGGCGTCCTATGTGGCGCAGTATTATGACGTGAACTTCCCGGAAACCTGGGAGATCATAAAGGAAAAAAATTATATACGGCGTATCGTGGAACGTCTTCGCTATAAAGACCCGGAGACACGTCGGAAGATGGAGCAGTTGACAGCGGAAATGGAAGCATACATGGAATGGAAAATAGGCGGCATGTGCCGGGGATGATGGATTGAGAGAAACATGGAAGAGGAAAAACCGATATGCAGTGATGACGTTATTGTTCACTCCAAAACCTTGCATTGGCTGCAAGGTTTTGGGTCAGTAGCGCTGAATAGACAGTAATGAGATGACGTTCGACGATATAAAACCGCCAAAAAACCGGGTTTACAAATCCTCTGAATTATGCTATTATCTCTTCATATGGAAAACTCGTGGAAGAAGAGAGTACACCTGCAGATGGCATTACAGAGAAATCCCCGCGGAGACGACTCCGTGGCTGAGAGGGATGTGCAGGAGGCTGGTGGAAGATGGCTTCGGAGAGGCGCTGCTGAAGGGAAGAGTAGGCAGTGACAGGCCCGCCTGTTACAGCGGAAGGGTATTAAGCGCCGGGAATTTTATCTGTTCATAAGAACCTTATTTGTTCACAAGAGACAGAGGATGACCGCGGGGGCAGCGTACCTGATAAGGTTTCTGCCGCGAGGCAGGGATGAAAAGAAGTGGTAACACGGGGCATACTCGTCTTCTCAATGTACAAGGAATATTGGGAAGACGTTTTTTATTTCATAGAAAAATACTCTGTTTTGTTCTGAAAACAATCCGGTTTCCTATGAAATAAAAAAGCCCTCCGGGCAGGATTCTTTTTCAGAAATATCAAGGAGGAAATTAAGATGGAAAAGCAGAAGTATTATATTACCACCGCCATTGCGTATACTTCCGGAAAACCGCATATCGGAAATACCTACGAAATCGTTCTGGCGGATGCCATTGCCCGTTATAAAAGGCAGCAGGGCTATGACGTATTTTTCCAGACAGGAACAGACGAGCATGGGCAGAAAATCGAATTAAAGGCGGCGGAGGCCGGAATCACGCCTAAGCAGTATGTAGACAATGTGGCGGGCGAGATCAGAAGAATCTGGGATTTAATGAACACATCCTACGATAAATTTATCCGTACCACAGATGAAGATCATGAGAAACAGGTACAGAAGATTTTCAAGAAAATGTATGCCAAGGGTGACATTTATAAGGGCTATTATGAAGGAATGTACTGTACTCCATGTGAATCATTTTTTACGGAATCACAGCTTGTGGACGGCAAATGTCCGGACTGCGGACGGCCCTGTGTTCCGGCCAAAGAAGAGGCATATTTCTTTAAAATGAGCAAGTATGCCGACCGCCTGATCGAGTATATCAACACACATCCGGAATTTATCCAGCCGGAGTCCCGCAAAAATGAAATGATGAACAATTTCCTTCTTCCGGGCCTGCAGGATCTTTGTGTGTCCAGAACCTCTTTCAAATGGGGAATCCCGGTAGATTTTGATCCGAATCATGTGGTTTATGTATGGCTGGACGCTCTGACCAATTATATCACCGGAATCGGATATGACTGTGACGGAGAAAGCACAGAGCAGTTCGCTAAGAACTGGCCGGCGGATCTGCACCTTATCGGCAAGGATATCATTCGTTTCCATACGATCTACTGGCCGATTTTCCTGATGTCCTTAGACCTTCCCCTTCCCAAGCAGGTGTTCGGGCATCCGTGGCTGCTTCAGGGGGACGGAAAGATGAGCAAATCCAAAGGAAACGTCATCTATGCTGACGAGCTTGTTGACTTCTTTGGAGTGGATGCGGTGCGGTACTTTGTACTGCATGAAATGCCCTTTGACAATGACGGTGTGATTACCTGGGAACTGATGGTGGAACGTCTTAATTCCGAGCTTGCCAATACTCTCGGCAATCTGGTAAACCGTACTATTTCCATGTCAAATAAATATTTCGGCGGCGTTGTGGAAAACAAAAATGTCACGGAGCCGGTGGATAATGACCTGAAGGAATTTGCCCTTGCGGTGCCGGGAAAAGTGGCCGAAAAAATGGAAAAACTCCGTGTGGCGGATGCAATGACAGAGGTATTTTCCCTGTTTAAACGCTGCAATAAATATATTGATGAGACAATGCCATGGGCTCTTGCGAAGGACGAAAGCAAGAAGGACAGACTTGCAACTGTGCTTTATAATCTGGTAGAGGGAATCTGCATTGGAGCCACTCTTCTGGAAGCTTTTATGCCGGAAACAACAGAGCGTATTCTCGGCCAGTTAAATGCGCAGAAGAGAACTCTTGAAGATCTGGAAACCTTCGGCCTGTATCCGTCAGGCGGCAGTGTGACCGAAAAACCGGAAATCCTTTTTGCACGTCTTGATATCAAAGAGGTTATGGCTAAGGTAGAAAAGCTTCATCCTGCAGCCGCAGAGGAGCCTGTACAGGAAGAGAAAAAAGAAGAGGACGTCATTGATATTGAAGCGAAACCGGAGATCACATTCGATGATTTTGAAAAGCTTCAGTTCCAGGTAGGAGAGATCATCGCCTGTGAAGCTGTGAAAAAATCCCGTAAGCTTCTTTGCTCACAGGTGAAGATCGGCAGCCAGGTACGCCAGATCGTATCCGGCATTAAAGCTCATTATTCTCCGGAGGAAATGGTCGGAAAGAAGGTAATGGTCGTTACAAATCTTAAGCCTGCCAAGCTTGCCGGAATTATGAGCGAAGGAATGATTCTCTGCGCGGAGGATGCACAGGGAAACCTTTCCCTTATGACTCCGGAACGAGAGATGCCCGCAGGAGCGGAAATCTGCTGATAAAGATTTTCCACTGTGCGGTTGCTAATCCAACAGCAGACTTTTATCGCAATAAATTGCATGAAAGTCTGCTGCCGGATTGCAACCGCACAGGTGGAAAAAATTTCACAAAAATATGGTTGACAAAACTCCGGCCTGAATATTATAGTATATACAAATAAGAGGGAGTAGCTGGCACAGTTGTGTTTGCGATGTCGTCAATCTCGACAGGTACCTGCCTGTCCGTATCGTGATGAAACAGCGAGACTTTTATTGCATATCTGCATGCAATAAAAGCCTCGCTTTTGTTGTTTTACAGAGAAGTTTTAGTTACTGTTTGCACATCGTAGATGTGAACAGCAACAAGTTTTCCGGTATCCAGTCAACAAAACAGATACGGGAGGACTTTTCTGAATATGGAATTTCCGGCGAGGGAATTATTGTATGTAGATGAAAAATATGTGAGAAAGGAAGCGAAACAATGAGAGCTTATTACAATCAAACCCCGTCGGAGGTACGGCAGTCGATTAATGGAGGGCAGGAACCTTTAAGCGACGTTCAGGTGAAAAGGAATCAGGAAAAATTCGGTATGAATGAGCTGACAGAAGGAAAGAAAAAAAGCACCCTGCAGGTTTTTCTGGAGCAGTTTAAGGATTTTCTCGTGATTATCCTGATCTGTTCCGCAATTGTTTCCCTGTTTTTGGGAGAGGCGGAAAGCGCGGCGGTAATTCTTGTGGTAATTACCATGAATGCAATTCTGGGAACAGTACAGACGATAAAAGCGGAGCATTCCCTGAACAGCCTTAAGGAGCTGTCCGCGCCCAATGCAAAGGTGCTCCGCGGCGGAATTGTGGTGGAAATCCCGGGCAGAGAGGTAACTGTGGGGGATGAGGTAGTGCTTGAAGCGGGCGATAATATTCCGGCAGACGGCAGGATCCTGGAATGCGCCAGCCTTAAGACTGACGAAAGCGCCCTTACAGGAGAGAGCCTTGGAGTTGATAAAATCTGTGAAGCTTTGGAGGGTGAACTCCCTCTGGGCGACCGGAAAAACATGGTATATTCCGGAAGCTTTGTGACATACGGAAGAGGCCGCTATCTGGTAACGGATATCGGAATGAACACGGAAGTGGGCAAAATCGCAGGACTTCTGAAAAACACGTCAGAAAAGAAAACTCCTCTGCAGATAAATCTGGATCGTTTCGGACAGAAGCTGTCTGTGATCATTCTTGTTTTGTGCGCGGTATTGTTTGGGATTCAGGTATTGAAAGGCGGGAATATAGCAGATGCCTTTCTGTTTGCGGTCGCCCTTGCGGTAGCGGCCATTCCGGAGGCGCTGAGTTCTATTGTAACGATCGTTCTTGCCTTCGGTACTCAGAAGATGGCAAAGGAAGGGGCAATCGTCCGTAAGCTTCAGGCTGTGGAGGGACTGGGGAGCGTATCGGTTATCTGTTCTGATAAGACAGGAACTCTTACCCAAAATAAAATGACGGTAGAGCACTATTATGTAAACGGCGAGAGCATCCCTGCCGAAAAGATCAATCCGTCCGATCCTGTCCATAAGCAGATGCTCAGGCTCAGTATCCTGTGCAATGATTCCACCAATATTGACGGACAGGAAATAGGAGATCCCACGGAAACGGCGTTAATCAATCTCGGGGACAAAGTCGGCGTTCCGGCCCAGCGCGTGCGCGGCGCATACCCGAGGCTTGGTGAGCTTCCTTTTGACAGTGACAGGAAGCTGATGTCCACTCTTCATCAACTGAAGGACGGATACACTATGATCACGAAGGGCGCTGTGGATGTAATGCTGGGGCGTGTAAAATATATCCAGAAGAACGGAAAGCTGCAGAAGCTGGAACAGGAGGATATCCGGGACATTGAACAGGCAAATGAACGCTTTTCCCGGGAAGGACTGCGTGTTCTGGGTATCGGATATAAGATGCTGAGCGCTGAAAAAAAGCTTTTGGCAGAGGATGAAAATGATCTGGTATTTCTGGGGCTGATCGCTATGATGGATCCGCCCCGGCCGGAGAGTGCGGCGGCGGTTGCGGACTGTATCCGCGCAGGAATTAAGCCTGTAATGATCACAGGGGATCATAAGGCGACGGCTTCTGCCATTGCCAAAAGGATCGGGATTCTCAAGGATTCCTCCGAGGCCTGTGAGGGCGCGGAAATAGACAGCCTCAGTGATGAGGAATTAAGGGATTTTGTGGAGAATATTTCTGTATATGCCCGTGTTTCACCGGAACATAAAATCCGGATCGTGCGTGCATGGCAGGAAAAAGGAAACATTGTTTCCATGACCGGAGACGGTGTGAATGACGCCCCTGCGCTGAAGCAGGCGGATATCGGCGTCGCCATGGGAATTACCGGTACGGAGGTATCCAAGGACGCGGCATCCATGATACTTACCGATGATAATTTTGCAACCATCGTGAAAGCGGTGGAGAACGGAAGAAACGTATACGCGAATATCAAACGGTCTATTCAGTTCCTTCTTTCGGGAAATTTTGCCGGGATACTGGCAGTGCTTGTGTGCTCTCTTTGCGGACTGCCGGTACCCTTTGCGGCGGTTCATCTGCTGTTTATCAATCTTGTGACGGACAGTCTTCCCGCGATCGCCCTTGGGCTTGAGCCCCATAAGCATACGGTCATGGACGAAAAGCCCCGTCCGATGAATGAGTCGATCCTTACAAGGACATTTCTGGCACGGGTAGGTATTGAGGGAGGAATCATTGGGATTATTACGCTTGCGGCCTTTTTGCTTGGATATCAGGACGGAAATGTAAGGCTTGCAAGTACCATGGCGTTCGGCGTCCTCTGCCTGTCCAGACTGGTACATGGATATAACTGCAAAGGGAAGAAGCCCGTTATTTTTACAAGGCAGTTTTTTAATAATCCTTATATGCAGGGAGCGTTTCTTGCGGGCTTTGTCCTGCTGACTGTGGTGATTACAGTACCGGCCCTGCAGGGAATCTTTTCCGTCCAGACATTGAATATGAAGCAGCTTTTGACCGTGTATGGCCTGGCATTTTTGAATCTTCCGGTGATCCAGATATTAAAAGCCCTGGGGAATGTAAGAAAATGAATGTTCTTATTGATAGAAAATGAAGGATACGATATTATAAGAGTGTAGCTAATTTATTTCTCAATTCAGAAAGAAGGTGCGGAATATGAAAAGAGAGGAATATATTACTGATGAAGCGGTTGTAAAAAGAGTTAACGCAGCAGTAGAGCTTGAATTAGCAAAAAAGAAAGCTATGGATATTCCGGCTGTAGTGTATGATTCCAAAACACAGATCATTTATCATGTAAACAGCGATGGCACCAGAGTGGAAGCTGGTAAAAGGATGAGAAAGGGGCGTTATAGTGAACGTGTCACAAAAAAAGCCTGAAGTTGTAGTTTTTGCAGGGCCGAATGGCTCAGGCAAAAGCACTTTTACCGAATTATTAAAGCCTCCTATGGACTATATTAATGCCGATGAAATAAAGAAGAATTTAAAGTGCACAGATTTGGAAGCGGCGCAATTGGCGGAAAGTCAACGGGAAAATCATATTTCTCGGATGGAGGAATTTTGTTTTGAAACGGTTTTGTCAACGGATAGGAATTTGAAATTACTTGAAAGGGCAAAAGATAAAGGGTATTTTATCCGGTGTTATTATGTACTCACTGCTGATCCTATGATCAATGTGCTTCGTGTAAGAGCCAGAGTAGAGTCTGGAGGACATGATGTGCCGGAGGAAAAAATCATTTCAAGATATGACAGGGCATTAACATTGGTAAAGGATTTGGTAAAAATATGTGATATATGTCATATTTATGATAATTCCGGGAATAGTCCTTTTCGGATATTCAAGAAACGAAAAGAAGAAACTTATTATGATGAATGCGATGACTGGTATCTGGAGGATATTCAGGCATTGACAGATATTGAAAGTATGGTAAGAAAGAATTTAAATTAGGGTTGACTGTAAAGTGACTGAATATATAGTTGCTTTACATTTTAAGATGGATAAAAAATATGGAAACATCCTATTGAGGAAAAATCTTTGGATCAGAGTCAGTGCCCTCTGTGGTTCAGGAACGATAAGCTTGAGAACGAAGAACTGCTCCGTCAGTTAAAAATGAAAAGCGAAGTCGAGTTGTCTGAATGTGAACGCTTTTCCGTGATGCCTGTCGAAGATAAAGAAGCTGTTTTCCGTAAACTCCGGGAAACGATTCCCATGCCTGTGGAAATCGTGGAGGGCACGAAAGGTACGGTCAATAATCATCCTGCTTATGAAAGCTTTCTGAGCGATCCGTATCTCCATACAGGGGAAGACATTTCAGGCGTTTTATTTACCAGATATTTAAAGGAAGGAAAGCGTCATACGCTGTTTATGAATTACAGCAGCCTGCCGGATACTGTTCTGGTGAAAGTGGAAAGCGGCAGCTTTGTTCCCGAGGTATGGAATACATTTACCGGAGAGATCAGAGAAGCAGACGTAGTAAGAAAAGAAAACGGATATGATATTATAAAATTAGAGCTTCCATGCAATTATGGAGTTGTTCTGGTAAGCGATGCAAATAAAGGGGTTCCGCGCAGTTAAGCGGAACCTTTTTTGCTATAAAATAGAAAATACGATAGCAAATCTTGTGATGATAAGGAATTTATTGTATAATTTTTATAAAAAAGAAGCATATAGTTCTGTTATTTGGATAACATATTTAGTTAAGGACATGTTAGTACGGTGAGGTGGATTATGAAACTCAAGTCGATTACATTGCAAAATTTTAAAGGGATAGAGAATTTAACCATTTTTTTAGATGGGAAAACAACGGTTCTTTTTGGCATAAATGGTGTTGGCAAATCTACCATTCTTCGGGCTGTTGATTTGTTATATGCAAATATTATTGCAAAACTCACAGGAGCAGGTAAAAAAAGGTCGGCAGAATTGGATTATGACGACATTAGTTATGGTAAATCAAAGGCGAACATAGATGCAGTATTTTCATTTGAAGATGGAGAGGAAATGGAATATAGCCGTTCTATAGACAGGGCAACTGGAAAAAAACATAATATAGCTGAATTGAAGTCGTTAGTGGAGAAGTTTGAAGATTCCTATCTTGTAAAAGCACATGATGACGGTAATGGAAATTGGATAGAGGAAGCTGATAATAAAAATATGCCCGTTTTTGCCAATTATGGTGTCAATAGGATTGTATTAGACGTTCCAGTGAGAGCGTCTAAAGAACAGTTCGCAAAATTGGATGCGTTTGATAAGGCAATTGAAAGTACAATAGATTTTAGAAATTTGTTCAAATGGTTTAGAAATCAGGAAGATATTGAAAATCAGGCAAAGGTACGGGAGGATTCACAGTATGAAGACAAAAGTTTATCCGCAGTAAAAAGAGCAATGTTGGCAATGCTGGATGGATTTGAGGATATCCATATTGATAGAAAACCATTAGCGATGAAAGTAAGAAAAGATGGAAAATATCTTACGATAAATCAGTTATCGGATGGGGAAAAATGCACAATAGCGTTATTTGGTGATCTGGCAAGAAGAATGGCATTAGCAAATCCGGAAAGAAAGAATCCATTGGAAGGAACGGGAGTAGTATTGATCGATGAACTGGATTTGCATATGCATACTTCATGGCAGCGTAAGGTATTGACTGTATTAAAAAATACATTTCCTAATATACAGTTCATAATTACAACACATTCTCCACAAATTCTTGGAGAAGCAGATGATACATTTAACTTGTTGTATATGTTTAAAGCCGGAAAGAAGATATCTTTGAAGGCATATAAGTCTTTTATGGGTTGGGATACAAATGTGATTTTAGAAGAAGTAATGAATACGGCTTCCGTAAATCAGGATATTAAAAGTGAGATATTTTAGGAGGAATTTGATATGAAATACGATTTTACTACGATCATGGACCGTGTTGGAAAGGATGCCATTGCAGTGGACGTGGTTCCGTCCCTTCCGGTGGCTGTAAGAGAGGGGGTCAGCGTGATCCCCATGTGGGTGGCGGATATGAATTTCGCCACTTGCCCAAGTATTCAGGATGCAATGATACAGAGAATACAGCACCCTGCTTTCGGCTATTTTGAACCCCGTAAAGAATACTATGACCTTATTATCGACTGGCACAAGAACAGGAACGGCGTCACAGGCCTTGGTGCGGAGCATATCGGATACGAAAACAGCGTGCTTGGGTGTGTAAATTCGGCCCTGACAGCCTTTACGGCTCCCGGGGAAGCTGTGCTGCTTCATTCTCCTACATATATCGGTTTTACGTCATGTATAGAAAGCATAGGGCGCAAAATTATCCTCAGCGATCTGGTCATGGACGCCAATGGAAGATGGCGTATGGATTATGAGGATATGGACCGGAAGATCAAAGAATATAACATTCACTGCGTTGTTTTTTGTTCTCCCCACAATCCATGCGGGCGTGTATGGGAACGGGAAGAAATAGAGAAAGCAATGGATGTTTACAGGCGTAATGAGTGCGTGGTGATTTCTGATGAGATATGGTCGGATATTATTCTGGAAGGGCATAAGCACATCCCTACCCAAAGTATTTCCGAGGACGCAAGGAACCGTACCATTGCGGTCTATGCGCCGACAAAGACCTTTAACCTGGCGGGGCTTATCGGGTCTTATCATATCATTTATAATAAGATGCTCCGTGACCGCGTGGAGAAATGCAGCGGAATGACCCATTATAATCAGATGAATATCCTGTCCATGTATGCCCTGATCGGCGCATACCAGCCGGAGGGATATGAGTGGGTGGACGAGCTCCGGCAGGTTCTGACAGAGAATGTAAACTATGCTTATGATTATATAACGGAGCATTTCAAGGGAGTCTCTCTGGCAAAGCCGGAAGGTACTTATATGCTGTATCTGGACTGTGAAAAATGGTGCAAGGCTCACAATAAAACTCTGGATGAGCTCTACAAAGCAGGGCTTTCCGTAGGGGTGATCTGGCAGGATGGCCGTCCGTTCCACCGCCCGTATTCTATCCGGCTGAACCTTGCCGTTCCCACCTCCCTGGTAAAGGAAGCCATGGACAGGCTGGATAAATATGTGTTTTCAAACACGCTTCAGGAATAAAGCGAAAGTAAACGGGCATGCTGCCTGCCGGAGGCCATGCCACAGATAAAACTTCCCCGCGAACCTTCCGCCATAAATTTTTTTTGATAACGGAGAACCAACTGCCGTCCGAAGGTATCTAATTAGTGTAAGAACCAATCGGCCGAGGAAAATGGAGGTTTTTAAAGTGACAAGAGAAAAATTTATCGCAGAGGTCCGGGATGCGGAAGCAATGCTCTATCATGTTTCCAAATCCATTCTGAAGAACGATACGGACTGTGCGGACGCGGTTCAGGAGGCCTTATTGAAAGCCTATGAGAAGCTTCATACGCTGAAGCATGAGGAATTTTTCCGAACCTGGATCACCCGGATCGTAATACATGAATGCTATAAAATCTGCAAAAAAAATAAAAAGATCGTACCCTACGAGGAATACACGGAAAACGCCGGGATGTGGGAAGAGGGCCGCTACACGCACCTCTATCTGGCGATCATGGAGCTTCCGGAGGAGCTGCGCGTGCTGGTGACTCTTTACTATCTGGAAGGCTTCGACATAAAGGAGATCAGCGAGATCCTGAGCGTACGGGAAGGGACGATCAAAAGCAGGTTATCCCGGGCAAGAAGGTTATTGAGAGAACTGTTATCAGAGGAGGAAGTTTTATGTTAGAGGATAGAAAATGGGAGAATACGGCGCCGGAGGTACCGGTGGAATTTCATGCTCGTTTTGAACAGACTTTAGAGGAAATTGAAAAGAAACCGTCCGGAAAAAGAATCAAACTCCGTGTATTTGCGGTGGTAGCCGCTGCCTGCGCTTTATGTACGGCTACGGTAGCCGCCAAAGAGGCTTTTAAGTGGAGCGACGCTCTTCTGAAAATTTTCCAGCCGTCACAAGCTCAGCAGCAGGAGCTTGTGGAAGAAGGCTTTGTTCAGGGAGTCGGGCAGTCCGTAACCCAAAGCGGCGTTACGGTTACCCTTCAGGAAGCGTTACAGGATTCCCATTCCGTCTACATCCTTTTTGAGGTAGAGACTCCGGAAAGTATTGTTATGGACGACACGGCAGAGTTTGAAAGCGGTCTGAATCTGACGGTTGACGGAAAATATATTTTTGACGCTTTGCGGGAAGACGGAATTATGACAAGCGGTTCCGGCGGGGGCGGATTTGTTGATATGAACAGGTATGGGGAGCAGGAGGAAGACGCCTCCCATAAAAGATATTATGAGATCAGTTACAATTTTTTGGGTGATGAGTATGATTTCAGCGGAAAAACTCTTGAGGTATCTCTGGAGAATCTGATGCTTGGCGGAGAGAAAGCGCTTCCGGGAAAGGTTGTCGCAGAAGGCGCATGGAATTTCCGGTGGCAGGTGGGCGATATCGGCTCGGAGAAACGGATAGAGATCAACAGGACATACGATTTCGGCGGCTATGAGATCTGCATTGAGTCACTGGACATTTCGCCTCTTGGCTATGTCATTTACGCAGACTATGACGACGCCATGAAGGTAGAAGAGGATGAGAGAAATACCTTTACCTACACCGGAGACGACCCGGGAATGGAAATCGACGCGCGTATCGGTATCCGTGCCGTAGAGTATCAGGACGGAACCAAGGTTGAACTGATGTACGGAGACGGCGGAGGCGCCGATCCGGATAAAGAAAACGGCGTCTATAAGGTTCAGGAAAGATTCGGACAGGTAGTGGATGTGGAAAACCTGAAAGCAGTTTATTTGATGCAGGGCGACGTCCGCGTTCCTCTGTCTGAGGAAGAGAAAGGAGAGTAATAATGGGAGAAGGCTTCAGTCATTTTGACCAGAATGGAAATGCTGTTATGGTGGACGTTTCAGACAAGCGGGTTACCTTCCGCACGGCGACGGCCGCCGGGCAGATCCATGTGGGACCTGAGATCATGGAAGCTGTCACCGAAGGAAATATAAAGAAGGGAGACGTTCTCGGCGTTGCGCGGGTGGCAGGGATCATGGGAGTGAAGCGCACTTCAGATCTGATACCTATGTGCCATCCCCTTCCTATTCAGAAATGCTCCATAGACTATGAGCTTGACCATGACAAAAATACTATCCACGTATATTGTACGGTCAAAACAGAAGGCAAAACCGGTGTGGAGATGGAAGCCCTGACCGGGGTACAGACAGCGCTTCTGACCATTTATGATATGTGTAAAGCCATAGATAAGCACATGGTTATGTCAGAAATCCATTTAGTAGAAAAAACAGGAGGAAAAAGCGGAGATTTCCGTTTTCATGAGAGAGATGATTTTTGAAACACACGCACACTATGATGATGAAGCCTTTGATCCTGACAGAGAAACGCTTCTGGCTTCTATGGAGGCAAATGGTATCGGAGCGATCGTTAATGCCTGCGCTTCCGTAGACGGACTTGAAGCTACGGTGGAACTGATGGAGAAATATCCTTTTGTTTATGGCGCCATTGGCGTTCATCCGGATGACGCGGACAGGGTGACAGAAGAAACTCTTCAGAAAATCCGTCTTTTGTCCCGTCATCCGAAGGCAGTGGCCATCGGAGAGATCGGTCTGGATTATTACTGGCATAAAGAAAAAGAAGAACACCTGCTTCAGCAGAAGATGTTTCGTGCACAGATGGAGATTGCCAGAGAGGAACGCCTTCCTTTTATGATACACAGCCGCGAAGCCGCCGAGGATACGCTGAATATTGTCCGGGAATACGTCAAAAACGGCATGTACGGCGGGATTATCCACTGCTTTTCCTATAGTAAGGAAATTGCCCGGGAATATCTGAACATGGGGCTGTATCTTGGGATCGGCGGTGTGGTTACGTTTAAAAATGCGAAAAAGCTCAAAGAGGTAGTGCAGTACGCTCCCTTATCCCAACTGGTACTGGAGACCGACAGCCCTTACCTTGCTCCGGAACCTAACCGGGGAAAGCGTAATTCCTCCCTGAATCTGCCCTATGTTGCGGCGGCTATTGCCCAACTGAAAGGAATTACCTCTGCAGAGGTCATAGAAGTAACAGAACAGAATGCGCGGAAATTGCTAAAGCTTTAGAAAGAATACGTGAATTTATGCTTGATGTTATACTATACGAGCCAAGGGATTTTGAATAAGCTGGTGTTGGGTAAAAAGATATCAGCATTGCTATCGGGTGTCCTTGGCTGATACGGGGCGTGGAAAAAGATTATAGACGTGTGCAAAGATAAATTTTTGTGAGTTTATACCCGTATTCTATACTAATTGTGCACCAGTTCTGTGATATAATGATTATAAAACAGAATTTCAAAAAGGTGTGGATTCTTATTGGTCTCTCTGTATTGGTTGTTTCTGTAGAAAGGAGGAAACTATGAAAAGAAAACGTATTAAAAAGAAATTTATAATTTGTCTTGGCATAAGTATGCTTATAATGCCATTTACAAATTACTGTTATGCAACAAATAATCCAGATGAAGAATATACGATAAGCTATAACTTAGAAACAAAAGAAACAACTTATTATGGCTATGATAGTACTAAGCACGAGTTTTATCAGGTTGAAAAGCCTATAAGTTCGGGGCAGAGCAATGTAATATCTGATGGCACGGAGGATATTGCATACATCAATTATGATGATAGTGTTGAGGAATGGGCAAATCCCGGAACGATCTACATTGATAAGACTCCGATAAAGGAAGATCCTGAGAGTCCATATACTATTATATTTGCAGATGATGGGTCGCCGATTGTATATAGGTACGATGAAAAGCAGCAGAATCCCTGGAGTTTGATTAATGCTTATAATCTTATTATGCTTGAAGGAACAGTAAAACGTGTAGAAAAAACATCTCTGACTTTTGTAGATTCGGCAAACCGCGAACTAAAGATAGAGATTAAAGAGGATGAAATATGGCAGGCAGGTGATAAAATTAACGTTATCGGATTGCTTGAAGAGAACATGGAAGAGTCTAAACTTACCAAGCAATTCGGCTATTTTAAAATCGAAGAGGAGATTGGCGAAGATGGAAAAGAAGATGAATAAATGTTTAATAGCTTTTATTCGCTCATGGGTCTAATACCCCGCTGCTTGCAGCGGGGTGGTTCATTTCTTCTTTACTGTTTTTTAGACAATTCCCGGAAGATTTGGCGACTATGGAAGCAAGTCATTCATGTTTGATCCGATAACCCTTTCCGCCTTTCTGAATCAATCCATTTAATTCCCTGTATTTTATCATCTGATAAAGTCACAATGTACTTTGGTATACTCCTATCTTCCAAATACTTTTTTCCTTAACAAAATATATCAATATTGGAAGGAAATAAAAATTCCCGCAACTTAATGGGCGGAGTACTGGCCTTGCGGCTGATAAACAACAGATCAGTATTCGCTGTCATAGTCCGTATAGCTTTCACTGTAGTCCGTATAATTCTCGTCATAGTCCGTATAATCGTCATAATATCCGTTGTCATAGTCGGTATAGTTCTCATCATAGTCCGAATAATTTTCATCATAGTAAGAAGAATCATCCTGATAATCTTCCTCTGAGTTCTCATATCCATCGCTGTCCACCACATTTCCGGTAGTTTTATCCACCATATTTCCATAAGCGTCGAAGCTGACATTCAGCAGGTTTGTTCCTGTAGAAGGCGTTACATTTGTGGACATGATATCGTTAAAGGTTTTTTGAAGATTTTCAACCGTAAATTCTTCCGAAAATTCGTTCTTTGCGCTGTGCTGCTCTGCCAGAGAGTTGTTGTAATCCTCCAGCATATAAGGCCCGTACTCGTTGGCGTCCCGATTATAATGCATTACCAGAGGCTTTACTGTCGGAGTCAGGATACGGATGCTGGTTTCGCCATTCAGCACAGTTTTTTCAATGGTAAACTTGGCCATTCCTCCCAGAAGCTCCAGAAAATTCTGCTGTGTGGAAACGAAATTTCCAAGAGAATAGAAAATTACTGTTTCATTGCCCTGGTCGTCAGACAGTCTTCCGTAAGGCTGCAGCACATGAGGATGTCCTCCGATGATCACGTCCACACCCTGCTGCATCAGGAATGTTGCCCATTGCTTCTGATATTCGTTAGGCTCTGTATCGTCCTCTGTTCCCCAATGAGCAACAAAGATTACACAATCACTGACTTCTTTTGCTTTCTGGATAGCGGCGGAAACCTTGTCTTTGTCAAAAATATCGATCATAAACTCCCTGCCTTCTCCGGCGCCGGAATTATTTGTCCCATAGGTATAATCCAGAAAAGCAATGGTAATTCCGTTAACCTCCATGGTTTTAACCGTATCCGCGTCTTCCTGAGTCTCATGGATGCCGAGCACCGGAATTTCCGGGTAGTTCGTCCGCCAGAATTCAAAGGTCTGCGCCATGTAGTCGTATCCATAGTCGTCAATATGATTGGTAGCCGATTCAATTACGTTAAAGCCTGCCTTTACGATGGCGTCCCCGACCTCTGTGGGAGTGGCAAAGGAAGGATATGAACTTACTGCGCTGTGGTCGCTGGTAAAAACTGTTTCCTGGTCGATGAAAGCCACGTCCGCCCCCTGGATCTCATCCAGGACATTGGCGTAAATATGGTCATAGTTCCATTCGCCGGATTCGCTCTGGCCCGATTCATAAAGTGAGGTATGGTACAGATTATCCCCGACTGCAATAACGTCAGCCGTAGATACCTGGGGCGTATTTGCTTCAAGCTCCGCTTTTTCCTTCTCCCGTTCCGCTGCTTCCGCCGCCTGCTTTGCGGGCTTTCGGATCATATTATAGTCTACCTGATAAAAGATAAATACCAGAACGACTAATACCGCCACGGAACAGATCAGGCTGATCCGCGAGTTGCTTTTTTCTCTGTAATTTAATGGAAGATTTTTTCTTTTTTTCATAACACGTTCCTTTCAGCAGGATATCAGGCAGTACATATATCAGATGCGGGATGACTCCCGCACCAGGATTCGTAGGCAGGTTTTGAATTTATACCATTATAACAAATTCCATGGGTCAAAGAAAGCCGATTATTGAAAAAAATGCTTTGTATATCAAATTAATATAGTGTATAATAAAAACAGCCGAGCCGTAGAATTAAAATCCCAAATCGGAAGGAGAGAGAGATGAATCATTACGAAACCATCAACGATGTGCTGGTAAATTTATTCAATGATATTCTTGATATAGAAGAAAAGGCATTAATAACTTCCGAGTATAACGATATTTCCGTGAAAGATATGCATATTATCGAGGCTATCGGAATGAATGAGTCCAAAAGTATGTCGGTTGTGGCCAAAGCTATTTCCGTAACGGTGGGAACTTTGACGATCGCTGTCAACAATCTGGTAAAAAAAGGTTATGTCAGGCGCGTCAGAAGCGAGGAAGACAGGAGAGTCGTCCTTATTTCCCTTTCTGAAAAGGGGGAAAAGGCGTATCTGCACCATAAAACCTTTCACGACAAGATGGTTCTTGCCGTCCTGAAGGACTTAAGCTATGAGGAAACGGAAGTTCTTACGAAAGCCCTTGCAAAGCTGCAGAAGTTTTTCAGAAGTTATTAACCGAGACACTGTGTTTAACAGTGTCTCATTTTTTTTATTTCTTTTGAGTCCGGTCTCCTGCCATATGTATTTTTTGAGGATCGGAAAGGAAACGGGGCCGATATCCAGCACCATTTTATGAAATTCCTTAAGATCAAAGGATTCCCCCAACTGATTTTGCAAAGAGGTTTTCAGATCCAGAAAATTCAGGTAGCCCCAGTAGTATTTCAGGTAGTTCGCCGGTGTTTCCACAATATACTGGAAAATATCCTGTGCTGCCGACGGGCTTTGAATGCCAAAGGTTTTTAAAAATCCGGAAACCTTTTCCAGATCCCATCCTCTGTAATGGATGCCGATATCTAAAAGTGAGTAAATACAAAGGTTTACACTTCTGTTCAGCCACGCCAGGCGGGTGAGATCGGCTGCCGCCGGGTCGTCCAGAAGGGATGCGGCATACTGATAGGCGTAGGATTCGATATAAGTAGCCCATCCTTCCACATATCCGCTGTAATTGATCAGGTAACGGATATCTCCGGGCTCCTGACGCCCGAAGAAAACGGTCTGGTATAAATGCCCGGGAAAGCTTTCGTGCGCCAAGGTTGTGAATAATTCCAGATTTTTTGATTGTCCGGAACGGTTGATGTAGATGACATTAGGGTTTCCTGTATCCAGAGGGGGAGTGAGATAAAATGCCGGGCTCAGATATTCCTCCATAGACTCATGAACATAGCGGATCTCATAGGATACGGAATCAAGCGAGGGGAAATCCTCCGCCATTTTTTCCTGAAGTACTGCGATCATTTCGTCTGCGGACAGAGCCGGAAGATCTGTTTTGCCTGTGAGCTTTGTGAGAAGAGAGGGCTGCTCCCGAAGCATAAGGCTGATTTCTTTATAATCCGCCATAAGCTGCCTGGAAAGGCGTTCCTCAATTTTTTTCACAGGAGTATAAGTGCCTACCTGGCTTTGGAGAAGATAGAGATAATACTGCCGGCCGCCGTCGAAATAAGCAAGGCCGCGGCTGCTTTTTCCGGTTCCCCTGAGGCTGGAAAGCCCTTCCATTAATTCCTGATAGGCGGGAATGACTTCTTCTGTCAGGAGTTTTTTATGCCGCGCATTCAGCTTTTTCTGCTCTTCCTCTGTAAATTTCCCGTAATCGGACAGCTTTTGGGAAAAGATCTCCAGCATGTAATTGGAATCAGGGTTTTTAATAAAGGAACTGCACTGGTCAAGGATGCGCTGCAGGGTCGTATCGCTCATAAAGCAGCCTGCTTCGGATTTTCTCTGTTCAAAGGCAAGAAGGCTTTGGAAGTAGGGACGGATGCCGGATAAAAGCTTCAGATAGTCGGCGATATCCTGATCTTCATAAAAAGCATACTCCGCCAGAAGGACAGGAAGCTGCGCCTGAATACCAAGACTTGGGCTGAAGACCTCTTCCAGAAGCTGATTTTCCCCAAGGGCGCCCTGGGTGTGGAAATAGAGAAGCATCAGGTCAAGAGTGAGCTGATTGTCCCGGGAAAGCTTCGAATAGGAAAATCCCCGAAGCGTATCCTCATATTCCTTGCATTGGCGGTTTGTTTCCTCCGTATTAAGCGTTACGGTTCCAAGAGTAGGCTCAGGTCGTTGAATTCCCTGCTTTTCCGGGTGTGCAAGGGAATAGTGAAGAGTCAGAGTACTTCCGGAAACCTCTTTTTCGAAGACTTTTTCCGTGAATGCTTCAAATTTTGCGTCTTCAGAGAATACATGGTTGGTCAGATAGCCAATACTAATACCGAGTATCAGGACCAGACATAAAAACAGAGCTATCCGGAGAGGTTTTCTTTTTAGGGGAAATTTAAAGGACATAGGATTCCTTTCGGTACATTCCGTTTTTTACTATCTTATTGGAAAAGAGCGGATTCTATGCTATGATTGATGCAATGACCCGGAGAATAAGATTTTCCGGACAAAAACACAATGCTTTTCGGCATTGTATGTAAGACAAGGAGAAGAAAAAATGACGGAAATCTATGATTTGATTATTCTGGGCGCGGGCCCCGCAGGAATCAGCGCCGCTATCTATGCGGTACGCGCAGGATTAAATACGCTGTGGCTGGACAAGACCTTTGCCGCGGGAGGACAGATCGTAAATACCTATGAGGTTGACAATTATCCGGGTATGCCCGGAATGTCGGGAATGGAGCTTGCGGAAGCGATGGCCGCCCATGCGGAAAAGCTCGGAATCGCGCCTGTGCGGGAAAATGTCCGGTCTGTAGAGGCTGACGGAGATACGGGTGTTAAGATCGTCCGTACAAAAAAGAATGAATACAGGGCAAAGACAGTGATCCTTGCATTGGGCGCCGCACACCGTACCCTTGATGTTCCCGGAGAATCGGAGCTTGCCGGAATGGGTGTTTCCTATTGCGCCACCTGCGACGGAGCTTTTTTTAAAGACAGGACGTGTGTCGTGGTAGGAGGCGGGAACGTAGCCGTGGAGGACGCTGTTTTTCTGGCCCGTATCTGTAAGAAGGTATATGTGGTTCATCGCCGGGACAGGCTTCGCGCGGACGGTATCCTTCAGGAAAGGCTGTTTGCCTGTGAAAATGTGGAAATGATATGGGACAGCGTCGTCCTTGCCATTGAAGGAACAGAGCAGGTAACTGCAGTTCAGGTACGCAATGTAAAAAGCGGAGAAACGCAGACCTTAGAAGCTGACGGCGTGTTCATAGCCGTAGGAATCGTGCCCAATACAAAGCTGTTGGAAGGCTTTGTGCGGCTGGATGAAAACGGATATGTCATAGCCGGGGAGGAAGGGATAACCAGCGCTCCCGGAGTGTTTGCTGCGGGCGATATCCGTACAAAAGCCCTCCGGCAGGTGGTCACGGCAGTCTCCGACGGCGCCAATGCAGTGGCGTCTGTTCAGAAGTATTTGAGCCGTTAAATTTGACAAAAGAAAAATCTTATGATATTATACGGAACTGGTAATGACATGTTACAAAATCGTAATATTTATAAAAGAAATGTAATGAAATTTATAAGGAGCGTATAGAATCATGAGAAAAAAATCATTGTCAATATTAGCGGCCGGAGTGGTGATGCTGTCTGTTATGGGAACAGTCCCTGTATCCGCGGCGGAATTTATCGGTCCCGTACAGGAGGATACCGCAGATGTTTTTACAGACGGCGAGGAGAATGAAAATGGAGGGCTGAACCAGATCGCGACTCAACTGGCAGAGCAGACTGAGGAAAGGGCGCAGCAGTATTTTGATGACCGCGAAAACGCGGAAAAGATTGTGGAAGCCCGCAAAAAGGCAGAGGAAGAACTGAAAAAGGCGGAGGAAGAGCGTAAGAAAGCCGAGGAAGAGCGCAAAAAGGCTGAAGAAGCCCGTAAAAAGGCTGAAGAAGTGCAGAAGAAGGCTGTAGAGGCCGAAGAGGAACGTCTTGCAAAGCGGCAGGAGATTGTAAATTTTGCGCTGCAGTTTGAGGGAAATCCATATGTTTATGGCGGAACCAGCCTGACAAACGGCGCGGACTGCTCCGGCTTTGTAATGTCTGTGTTTAAAGAATTCGGTTATGAGCTTCCGCGTGTAGCTGCCGCCCAGTGCGAGGCTGCCACTCAGAAGGATATCAGCCAGATCGAACCGGGCGATCTGGTATTTTACGGCGCAAACGGAATTGACCATGTGGCTTTGTATATAGGAGATGGAAAGATTATCCATGCCAGCACTGCCGCAACAGGAATCAAAATCTCCGATTACAACTACAATACCCCGGTTGCTGTCGGAACTTATCTGGAATAGGCGAAAAAAGATACATTTTAAGCAAATTGCACAAAATATGGAAAAAATTGTGGATTGTATAAATTTAGATACAAGTTTTTTCCACATTTTGAAGGTGTGGAAAAGCCCGTAAATTAAAGTTATGCACAAAGTTATCCACATTATCCACAAGGACAAGATGTGGAATACTGGATTGACATAAGAATTTTAAAAACAAACGTTTTGGTCAAAAATCCTAAAAACCCATAAATCGACAATACAAAAAGGGCCTTTTCCCGTATGTGTACCTAATAAAAAAATGACGCTGTTCTGCGGATTAAAAACTGCAGAACAGCGTTTCTTTTTTATTTCCGTAAGCAATTATTGTTTATCATGGATCTCACTGTGAAGTGTCTGTAAGGATCTTACCTCACCGCTCTTATGGGTTTTCACATATTTAATTCCGCTGGCGGTTGCCTTGGCAGCGGCAATGGTAGTCATATACGGAACCTTTGCCTTGATGGCTGCCTTACGGAGATAGCTGTCGTCATGGATGCTGTCCTTACCTACCGGTGAGTTTACGATCAGGTCGATCTTACCGTTGGTGATCATATCCAGAATATTCGGGCGGCCCTCATAGAGTTTTTTCACTTTGTCCGCAGGGATGCCCGCTTCTGAGATCAGGTCATAGGTAGTTCCTGTTGCTACGATATGGAAGCCGTCCTCATGGAAGCTTCTTGCAACGTCAACAACCTCAGCCTTATCCTTGCGGTTTACGGAGATCAGCACGGTTCCCTCAAGAGGAAGTCTGGACTGCGTTGCCTCCTGCGCCTTATAGAAAGCTTCTCCATAAGAGCGGGAAAGTCCGAGAACTTCGCCTGTGGAGCGCATTTCCGGTCCAAGAACCGGATCGACCTCCTGGAACATGTTGAACGGGAATACCGCCTCTTTTACTCCGTAATAGGGAATTTCCTGCTCTTTTAACTCAGGAACAGGAGAGGGGCGTCCGGTGATCTCAGAGGTAATGATATCTGTGGCAATGGGTACCATACGGATATTGCAGACCTTGGATACCAGAGGAACGGTACGGGATGCCCTCGGGTTTGCTTCCAGAACATAAACCCTGCCGTTTTCGATGGCATACTGCATATTCATCAGGCCCTTTACATGCATCTCTTCCGCGATCTTCCTTGTGTATTCCTTGATGGTTTCCACGTTTTCCGGTGAAATATGGACGGAAGGAATGATGCAGGCGGAGTCTCCGGAATGTACGCCGGCAAGCTCGATGTGCTCCATAACAGCCGGCACAAAGGCGTTGGCGCCGTCGCTGATGGCGTCCGCTTCACATTCGGTGGCGTGGTTCAGGAAACGGTCGATGAGAATCGGGCGGTCTGGTGTCACGCCTACGGCGGCGTTCATATATCCGGTCATGCTTTCTTCGTCATAAACAATTTCCATACCGCGGCCGCCGAGTACATAGGACGGACGCACCATAACAGGATAGCCGATTTTCTCCGCGATGGCGGTTGCTTCCTCTACGGTGGTCGCCATACCGGATTCGGGCATAGGAATCTCCAGCTTTTCCATCATTGCGCGGAACTGGTCGCGGTCCTCAGCAAGGTCAATGACGGACGGGGAGGTTCCAAGGATCTTTACGCCGTTTTTCTCAAGATCCGCAGCAAGATTCAGCGGCGTCTGCCCGCCGAACTGCGCGATCACGCCCAGGGGCTTTTCTTTGTTGTAAATGCTTAATACATCCTCCAGAGTCAGCGGCTCGAAATACAGCTTGTCCGAGGTGTCATAGTCTGTGGATACGGTTTCCGGGTTGCAGTTGACGATGATCGTTTCAAATCCAAGCTTCTTTAATGCAAGGGAAGCATGGACGCAGCAGTAGTCAAATTCAATACCCTGGCCGATACGGTTGGGGCCGCCGCCAAGGATCATGATTTTAGGCTTATCCTGGGATACCGGGTTTTTGTCCGGCGCATTGTAGGTGGAGTAATAGTAAGCGCTGTCCTGAGTACCGCTTACATGAACGCTTTCCCATGCTTCCTCCACACCCAGCTCTGTACGATGATTGCGGATATCTTCCTCCGGAATCTCCAGAAGCTGGCTTAAATATTTATCGGAAAAGCCGTCTTTTTTCGCAGCGATCAGAAGCTCGTCAGAAGGCATGGAGCCTTTATATTTCAGAAGCTCTTCTTCTTCCTCCACCAGTTCCTTCATCTGCTGGATAAAGTAAGCCTTTACCTTGGTAAGCTCGAAGATCTCTTCAACGGTCGCCCCTTTCCGGAGAGCTTCGTACATGATGAAATGGCGTTCGCTGGAGGGCGTGATCAGAAGATGAAGAAGCTCGTCCTTGGTTAGTTGGTCAAAGTTTTTGGCATGGCCGAGACCATAGCGCCCTGTTTCCAGACTGCGGATAGCCTTCTGGAAGGCTTCTTTATAGGTTTTGCCGATACTCATGACTTCGCCTACGGCGCGCATCTGAGTACCAAGCTTGTCCTCTACGCCTTTGAATTTCTCGAAGGCCCAGCGGGCAAATTTAATTACAACATAATCTCCGTCCGGAACGTATTTGTCCAGAGTGCCGTACTTGCCGCAGGGGATATCCTTTAAGGTCAGTCCGGCTGCAAGCATGGCGGATACCAGTGCGATAGGGAAGCCGGTGGCCTTGGAAGCCAGTGCGGAAGAACGGGAGGTACGCGGGTTGATCTCAATAACGATAATTCTGTCGGTAACCGGGTCGTGCGCAAACTGTACGTTTGTACCGCCGATCACCTGTACGGATTCTACAATTCTGTAGGCCTGTTCCTGCAGACGCTTCTGGCATTCTTCGGAAATGGTCAGCATGGGGGCCGAGCAGAAAGAGTCTCCGGTGTGTACCCCAAGAGGGTCGATATTTTCGATGAAGCAGACTGTGATCATGTTGTTGTCAGCATCGCGGACAACCTCCAGCTCCAGCTCTTCCCAGCCGAGAATGGATTCCTCTACCAGAACCTGACCTACCAGGCTGGCCTGTAAGCCTCTGGCGCAGACGGTTCTTAATTCGTCTTTGTTGTATACGAGTCCGCCTCCGGCGCCGCCCATGGTATAAGCAGGACGCAGAACCACCGGATAACCAAGTTTGTCTGCGATCGCAAGGGCTTCCTCTACACTGTAGGCAACCTCGCTGCGCGCCATTTCGATGCCGATTTTGTCCATGGCTTTTTTGAACTCGATGCGGTCCTCGCCGCGCTCAATGGCGTCTACCTGTACGCCGATCACCTTCACGTGATATTTGTCAAGGATGCCGGCTTTGTTTAATTCTGCACACAGATTCAGGCCGGACTGTCCGCCAAGGTTTGGCAGGAGCGCATCCGGGCGCTCTTTGGCGATGATCTGTTCCAGACGTTCCACATTCAGAGGTTCAATGTAGGTGACATCTGCAGTTTCCGGGTCTGTCATAATGGTAGCGGGGTTTGAGTTTACCAGTACGATCTCGTAGCCAAGCTTGCGAAGCGCTTTGCAGGCCTGTGTACCGGAATAGTCAAACTCGCAGGCCTGGCCGATTACAATAGGGCCGGAGCCGATGATGAGTACTTTATGAATATCTGTTCTTTGTGGCATGTCAAATTCCTCCTTCTGCTTCTATTATATAGAAAAATGAGAAAACCTCAAGGCGTTTTATCATTTTATGGAAAAAATGAGGGAATTTTGGTTACTGTTAATTCCGTGAACAGTAATGGGTTTATACAGTAAAAGGACTGCCGCATCTGTGATTTTGTACATCTGATGCGGCAGCCCCTTTGCATAACGCAGATAATTGCCGATAGTATTCTATTTAAGGACAGTCCTGATTGCCCATAACAAGCTTCCTGCTAAAATTCCGAAAAAAATTCGGATATATTTTTCTTTCATACGATTCTTATACTTTTCCTTCATACGATTCCTTTCCTTATCTGCGTCTGCATAGGCTTATGGCTCCGCTTCCGTATCATATCCGGTTAATGCGCTTTCATACTCGACTAATGAATCATCGGACAGAGTACTATCTGCAAGTTCAGAAAATTCAAAATACTGCAGATGAAACTCATCATCTCTGATGGCTGTGACAGATATTCTTTTGAGACCACTTTTGGGTGAAGCTGCCTGTTCAGAAAGATACTGCAGGGCAATCCCGTTTTTGTATTCGTCTTCCAGATTTACAACTTCCATTTCTGCGAAAAGCAGGGTATTATTGTCTTTGTCATATGTAAGTCCAAGCTGTTCGTATTCTTTGAACTGCTCCATATCCATCAATTGTTGGATATTATAGTTGGAATATTTTACATCCGGTACCCGTTCTGTTACATCCACACCAACGATTTTTCCCTCTTTATCCCGTATCAGCTTATCCTCTGGAAGCTTTAAATCCGTTGTTGCTTCGGATTCCTGCGCATCTGCCGATACTGAGAAAGCGGTTCCGGGAATTGAGATACACATGGCTAATACAATTGCAATGAACTTTTTTTCCATAATTAAATACACCTACTTTCCTATGCAAAATTCGGTTGAAAGCTGCCTTTTATGATAATGATCACTTTTGGGAACGCCCACACTTTAAGGATTAGCTAATCTTGTATCTGATTGTATAATATTTAATGTGAAAAGTCTATTGACAGAATAGACAAAATGACCTAATAAAATTAGGCCATTTTGTCCTAATAGATTTAGTGCAAACGAGATGAGAATATTTAATCGCTATCAATGTCCTCATAAGATTTTAAATAGGCTCTTAATTCGTCGGCGTCCTCCTGGCTCAGCTTCTGTCCGCCTGAGAATGCGGTAAGAAAATTTCCCAGCGAATTTTCAAAGGAATTTTTGCATAATTGTCTTACCCATGCCGTAATATGGGCATCTTTTGTCTGAGCCGGATAATATAAATATTTTTTGCCGGACATATCAGCGAGAATATACCCTTCTTTTTGTAAGATTGTGAGAAAAGTGCTTAAGGTTTGTTTTTTCCAATCCTTGTTTTTAACGGTATTAAAATATTCCAGAATTTCCCTGAAGGTAAGTTTGTGGTCGGAACTCCAGAGGAATTCCATGATTTCATATTCCGTTTCCGATAAACCAAATTTTTTTTCCATGATTATTTCCCCTTTTATTTTAGAGTGCGCATATCTGCGTTCAAACATTCTCTAGTGAGGACAGATCTTAAAGGTCAGTGTGCTGTACGGTGTGTTTGAACCCTTTGTAACTCCGCATTTTGTACATCTTTTACAACGAAAATAGTCTATTTTGCAGCCTTTACCTGATTTTGTGTGCAGTTTCCGTTCTCCGTTTTCCCAGGAATGGGCACAGGATTTTCGTTCATTTTCCTGTATGACAGGATATACCTGGCCATTTTCCGCTACAAAGCTGTCCTCATAGATTAAATCTTCTTCCAGTTCAGGACACTCCGGAACAAAGTCATCATCCGCCTCCAGAGTCCAGGTTTCTCCGGGATCAATTATCACCCGTGGTTCTTTATAGGCAAAAGTGGTAAAGGTTCCGGAAATAATGCATACGATACCGAAAAAAAACGGTATAATAACAGCTCTTTTTTTCTTTTTCATAACAGAGTCTATTCTCCTTTTTGTTTGTTTTTTTGCATTATATGTAAAGCCGGGCTGCAAAGGATAATCACAGTTTCTGCCCGATTGTGCGTTTTGTGACATGGCAATGATCAGATTGCAGTAATCAAGCTTCTCTTTTATGTTCATCGTACTGGTCGCTGTCTCGTCGCTGTATAATTCATTTACGCTGCGCAGGGCATGTAAATAAAGGTAACAAAAGGGATTATACCAGTGCAAAGAAATAATGATCATTCCCAGACTGTTCCATAAAATATCCCGGTGTTTCACATGGCATAGTTCATGGGCGAGTATTTTGGACAGATGCTTTGTGTCTGTTTCAGGATTATCCGGTATGATGATCGCCGGGAATAGGATTCCGGTAGTAAACGGAGCCGCCGCCGAGGCAGTCTTTATCAGCCGAACCCTTGACCTTATCTGCAGCACTTGCTTTACAGCACAGAAAAGTTCAGTCTCTTCCTGTGACAAAGGCGTTTCGGAATATTGCCTTTGTCTGTATTTCAGATATCCGTATCCCCAAAATCTGTATACAATAAGCAGGATAAATATAATGATATTGATATAATTCCAGATCTCTATAGTCTGTTGCGCAGGAGAAAGTAAAACTTTCTCATTCTGGTAAGCGATAAAAAAGGTTTTATCAACAGGTCCATAGAATTCCTCTTTATTGATTCCTGACAGATCCTTCAGGGCATCATAGAGTGGGAACCCCAATGTGGGAACCGGTATCAGATAAAACGGAATGGCAGTCAGCATCAGGCTGCGTTTACATCTGGCATTCCATTTCCTCCCGAATATCCTGCATATGCAGGTACACAGAAGGAAGACTATGGTTCCTGATAACGACATGATTAAATAAGTACAGGGAATATTGTTCACCGCCCTTCTGTCTGGGGTGTTTCTGTTACTGTTTATGATGTAGATGTGAACAGTAACATGTTTGCTTTGATCTTTTATCTGGCTGAAGCCTGAATTTATATTAACACATTTATGAAGAATAATCTATTGGCATAATAAACAAAAAGACCTAAGAAAATTAGGACAATAAAGAAGGCGAACTCTAAATGTACCAAATTCGTTACCGTTTGCACCGCAGGGATGAAGAGGTTATTGTTTACAGGTTACGCATCTGCCTACTGGACTTGGTTTGTTACAGTTTGTTACACTTGAATATTTTTTGGTGGCAAAATCAACACATATATGTTATGCTTATCTCATACAGATGATAAAATATTCACAGGCCTTCATAAAGGGTTCTCCCTGATTATAAAAACACCAAAGAACAATACAATATTAAAGGAGAAGAACTTAAATGGAGCAAAGTGAAATTAGGAAACAATGGCACGGGCCATTCTGCTCAGCTGTACGGTTGGAGCTGGTTGAAAACAAAAATGATGTTGATTTTCAGAAAGAATATCAGCTCAGCTCCAAACCCCTGCAGATCGATCTTCTGGTCATCAGGAAGACGGAGGATATTTCCATTAATAATGAAATAGGAAAGCTCTTCCGTGGTCATAATCTGATGGAGTATAAATCTCCGGGAGATGCCTTAAATGTGGATACATATTTTAAGGTTTTGGGGTACGCCTGCTTTTACAAGTCCAACGGTCCCTCTGTGGATTCCATCAAAGAAGATGACATTACTCTTTCCTTTGTACGGGAGGGATATCCCCGGGAATTGTTCCGTTATTTCCGGGAGCGTAATTTTACAGTGGAACAGAGATATCCGGGCATATACTATGTAACCAGGGACGGTTTCTTTCCGATCCAGGTGATCGTATCCAAAGAGTTGGATAAGGAACTCCATATCTGGCTGACATCCCTTACCAGAAGTGTGAATCTGTAACTTGAATTTTGGGCGCACTATCCCCTTGGTGGAAAAA